>QFNC01000021.1 GCA_003240695.1 Pseudoxanthomonas suwonensis
CCCCTGCGCGCGCGGGCACACGATGCCGGGAATGGCGTCCATCACGGCCATCACCTGGTCGCGCTTGGCCTGGAATTCGCGCACCTTGGCTTCGGGCACTTCCTGCGGCCCGGACAACGCGGCCAGCGCCGCGGCATTCACCACTTCCGGCAGGCTGGTGATGTGGTTGGAATTCATCACGGTGACGGCATTGGCCACCACCTCCGGACCGACCATGAATCCCACCCGCCAGCCGGGCATGCCGTAGGTCTTGGACAGGGAATCCAGGAAGATCACCCGGTCGCGCAGTTCCGGCCGCGCATGCACGACGTTGTGGTAGCCCACGCCATCGAACACCATGCGGTTGTAGATGTCGTCTGTGATGATCCAGGTGTCCGGATGGCGCACCAGCACGTCGGCCAGCGCCGCGATTTCCGCCTGCGTGTACACCATGCCGGTGGGGTTGGACGGGTTGTTTAACAGGAACACGCGCGGTTTCTTCGCCAGCGCGGCATCCAGCTGCGCCGGCGTCAACTTGTACTGCTGCTCGGGCGGACACGGCAGCAGGTCGATGCGCAGGTTCAGGATCTCGGCGATGTCGAGATAACTGGTCCAGTACGGCGTAGGGAAGGCGATGCCGTCGCCTTCGTCCAGCAGCACTTCGTACAGGTTGTAGATCATGTGCTTGGCGCCCACGCCCACGGCGCAGTTGCTGCGCGTGTACCCGGTCAGGCCGATCGCCTCGATGTGCTGCAGGAAGGCATCCAGCACCGCCGGCGTGCCCCGGTTGCTGCCGTACTGGCCGCTGTCGTGCACCAGCGCTTCACGCGCCGCGTCGTAAACGTGGTCGCCGGGCAGGAAATTGGGAACACCGATCGAGAAGCTGATGATGTCGCGCCCTGCGCCCTTCAATTGCTTGGCCTTTTCGGCCACCAGCATGATCGCGCTGGGCTTGGCGCGGGCGATGCGCCGTGACAGTTGTGGCATTGTGCTACCTCAGCGACTTCCGGTACGGCATTCCCGGCCTGCCGGAAGTGGCGATTCGGATTGGGAGGACAGGTGCAAATGTTAACACAGCACTGCACATCGACCGGCCTGTTTCCGTGGCTTCGACGACTGCTTCTGCTGGGCTGCCTTGCCCTGCTGGGCGCCTGCACCACCACCCAGGTCCGCACCGCGAAGGATGCCGGTGGACAACCCATCGGCGTGAATGGGACCGTGGTGCTGATGGAACCCGACATCGAACTGTACGAAGTCCTCGCCGGTGGCGCGCAGGAGCCGCGCAAGGCCTGGACCGACAGCGCCCGCCGCCTGTATCCGCAGGCTGCTCGCGCCGTTCTGCAGCAACAGGGCATCCCGATGAAGGCCGACTTCCACATGAACCCGGACGCCGGCGCCGACGATCCACTGCGGCAGCTGTACCTGCTGAACCAGGCGGTGTCGATCAGCATCGTGCAGTACAGCACCCGCGGCAGCAACGGACTGCTGCGCAACAAGCATGGGCGCTTCGATTGGACCCTCGGACCCGGCGTGTCCGCCCTGCGCGAGTCCACCGGCGCCGACTACGCCTTGTTCACCTACATCCGCGACAGCTACACCAGCGGCGGCCGCGCGGCGATGCGGGTGGTCGGTTTCCTGTTGCTGGGTGGCGATATCGGTGGCGGCAAGCAACTGGGTCTGGCCTCGCTGGTGGACCTGCGCACCGGCCAGGTGGTGTGGCACAACCTGCTGGTGGCGGAAACCGGCGACCTGCGCGATGACGCCGGCGCGCGCGAAACCGCCGGCGATCTGCTCAAGGGCATGCGGCGATGACATCCTTGCTGCGTCTGCTGTTGGTGATGGTGATGGCCGTGCCGATGGCGACGGGCTGCGCCACGCGCCAGCCGCTGCGCGACAACGCCCCCGGCTCGCGCCCGCAGGCCGGCACCGATGAGGACGAGCTGTGGTACGCGATGGAACGCGCCGAAACCGAATTGAAGCGCTCACCGCAGCGGGTCACCGATCCGGCATTGAATGCCTACGTGCGCGAGGTGGCCTGCAAGGCCGCCGCCGAGCGCTGCCGCGACCTGCGCGTGTACATCATGGATGTGCCGCACTTCAACGCCAGCATGGCACCGAACGGCGCGATGCTGGTCTGGACCGGCGCGCTGCTGCGCATGCGCGACGAGGCCGAACTGGCCTTCGTGCTGGGACACGAAACCGGCCATTACGACGCCCAGCATTCGATCCAGCAGTGGCGCCGGTTGAAGGACACCAGCGCGGTGCTGAGCGCATTCCAGATTGTGGCGTTTGGCGCAGGCGCGGGCAATGCGGCGATGCTGGGGGCGCTGGCCGGTTACGCCACGCTGTTCAAGTACAGCCGCGACATGGAACGCGAGGCCGACCGCTTTGCCACGGCCGCATCGCTGCGCCAGGGCTACGATGCCCAGGCCGGCGTGGACCTGTGGGCACGCATGCTGGCCGAGGAACAGAGCAAACCGTACCAGCGGCGTGGGCGCATCTTCAGCACCCATCCACCCTCCAGCGAGCGCCTGAACGACATCCGCGCGGCCGCGGCGGCCGTGGACACGCACCCGCGCGAGCGTGGACGCGACCGCTACCGCGCGGTGATGCGTCCCTTCCTGGCGCACTGGCTGGACGAAAATCTGGGCCAGCGCGAATATGCCAGCTCGATTCTGGTGATCGGCGGGCTGCTGGCCGAAGCACCGGATGCCGACCGCGGCCTGCTGACCTTCTACATGGGCGAAGCCTACCGGCGGCGCGGCGCGGCCGGTGACCGGGACCGCGCCGCCGAACTGTATGCCAAGGCCATCACGCTGCCCGGAACGCCTGCGGCGGCCTGGCGCGAACACGGTTTCGCCCTGCGCCAGCGCGGCCAGACGACACAGGCGCGGCAGGCACTGCAACGCTATCTGTCATTGGCGCCGCAGGCACAGGACCGGGCCTTCGTGCAGCGCGAACTGGATCGGTCGGGGGATTCGCCATGACACGTCACCCGTTGCGACATGCCTTCGGCATCGGCGTGCCGGGGCTGCTGCCGGCACTGTTGCTCATCCTGCTGGCGGCGTGCTCGAGCGGCGGCCCGCTGGTGAAGCCCGGCCCGAATCCCGCCGGCGGCCGCCTGATGATCGACAGCGACATGGAATGGACCCGCTTCAGCGGCCCGCGCTACCAGCTGTGGACCATCGACGGCGAGCTGCTGAACCGGCTGTACCTGATTCCGAACGTGCGCGAGCGCGAATTC
Organism: Pseudoxanthomonas suwonensis; assembly: GCA_003240695.1. Classification (GTDB taxonomy): domain Bacteria; phylum Pseudomonadota; class Gammaproteobacteria; order Xanthomonadales; family Xanthomonadaceae; genus Pseudoxanthomonas_B; species Pseudoxanthomonas_B suwonensis_A. The sequence continues at coordinate 3,224 of QFNC01000021.1, forward strand.
ATCTTTCTCGGCCAGCGCCAGACCCAGCGGCGCCCGGATGGCGCCTTCTACCACCGCGGCATGCGCGCCGACGAACTGCAGGACCTGATCCTGGACGGACTGCGCCAGGCCGGCGCGGTCAACCTGCAGGCCGCCAACCTGCGCCCCGTGCAGTTTTCAGGTCGCGATGGCCTGCGCTTCGAATTCGAGCTGCACAACGATGAAGGCCTGAAATACCGGGGCATGGCTGCCGCCTTCGAGCACGACACCGGCCTGGCACTGGCGCTGTTCATGGCGCCGGCCACGTACTACTACCCGCGCGATGCCGCCCGGGTGGAACGCATGCTGGGCACGCTACGCCTGCGCTGAAGTCCGCATGCGCGCTTGACCGAAATCAAAGTGCAGGCGCAGGGTTCGGGCCACACTGCGGCATGACCGGACACATTCCCTCGATCATCGACCTGGCGCGCCGCTACGACATCAACGGTCCGCGCTACACCTCCTACCCAACGGCGCCGCAGTTCCGCGAGGACTTCGGACCGCAACAGTTGCGCGATGCCGTGGCCGCCAGCAATGGCGATCCGATTCCCAATGCGCTGTCGCTGTACGTGCACGTGCCGTACTGCACCAGTCCGTGTTTCTACTGCGGCTGCAACCGCATCATCACCCGCGACACGTCACGCAGCGAACCGTATCTGCAGCGGCTGGACCGCGAATCGGCGCTGATCGCACCGCTATTCGATGCCGACCGCCCGGTGGTGCAGCTGCACTTCGGTGGTGGCACGCCCAATTTCCTCACCCCGGGGCAGCTGGTCGACACCGTGCAACGGCTGCAGCAACGCTTTCCGTTCAGCGCCGACGCCGAGCGCGACATCTCCATCGAGCTAGACCCGCGCTTCATCGACGCAGCCGGCATCGCCACGCTGGCGCAGGCCGGATTCAACCGCGCCAGTCTGGGCGTGCAGGACTTCGATCCGGACGTGCAACAGGCCGTGAACCGCATCCAGAGCGTGGAACAAACCCGCGCCGTGGTGGATGCCTGCCGCGCGCATGGCTTCCGCTCGGTCAACATCGACCTGATCTACGGCCTGCCGAAGCAGACCACCGACGGCTTTGCCCGCACCCTGCAGACCGTGCTGGACATCCGCCCGGACCGGCTAGCGGTGTACAGCTACGCGCACCTGCCGCAACTGTTCAAGCCGCAGCGGCAACTGGATGCCAGCGCCCTGCCCGATGCCGAAACCAAGCTGCGCCTGCTGCAGCTGGCCATCGACGTGCTGGGCGATGCGGGTTACGCGTACATCGGCATGGACCATTTCGCCCTGCCCGACGACAGTCTGACCTGCGCCCAGCGCAACGGCAGCCTGCATCGCAATTTCATGGGCTACACCACACATGCCGAGACCGACCTGGTCGGCCTGGGCGTGAGCGCGATCAGCCGCATCGGCGACAGCTACAGCCAGAATCCGCGCACCCTCCCGGAATGGGAAGCCGCCGTCGATGCGGGCCGCCTGCCGGTGTGGCGCGGCATGCACTGCAGCGACGACGACATCCTGCGCCATATGGTGATCCAGCAGCTGATGTGCCACGGCCGCATCGACAGCGCCGACATCGAGCGGCAATTCCACATCGATTTCGCCGGCTACTTCGCCGATGCGCTGCGGCAGTTGCAGCCGTTGCAGGCCGACGGGCTGGTGCAGGTGGATGGGCACCGCATCCAGGTCACTGCGCAGGGGCGCTTCCTGCTGCGGGTGATCGCGATGTGCTTCGATGCCTGGCTGGCGCGACCGGCTGCCGATCGGACACGGCACGCACGCGCCATCTGACCCGCATCCTGGTGGACGGGGGTGGAAACCATCGCCTCCTGCCCCAACCACATGAACCCGCCGTTGTCGTACATCGATCCGTCGCGGGTGGAGAGCATCCAGGTGTATGCCGGCATTACGCCGGTCAGTGCCGGTGGCGACAGCATTGGTGGCAGCATCGTGCTGCAACCGGTGGCGCCGTGCTATGCCGGCAGTGGCGAGGGCTGGAACCTGCACGGCACGCTGACAGCCTTCCATCGCAGCAACGGCGATGCCCGCGGCGGCAACGTGACGACCACCCTGGCCGACGACCGCCTGAGCATCCGCTACGACGGCGCCATCGCCCGCGCCGGCAACGACGACACCGCCGAGCCGTTCCGCAGCAGCACGGCCACCGGCCGCGAAGGACATGCGCTGCCGCTGGACGAAGTAGGTTCCACTGCCTACCAGACCCGCAACCATGCCTGAACGTGGCCTGGCGCAACGACCGGCACCTGCTGCAGGCCACGCTGAGCCATCAGGACATCCGTACCAGCTGTATCCCAACCAGCGCATGGACATGCTGGAAAAAACCCAGAATCGCGCCAGATTGGCCTGGCTGGGGCGCTTCGACTGGGGCAGCCTGCAGGCCCAGGCCTGGCGCGAACACGTGCGCCACGTGATGGACTTCGGTGCTGACAAGCAATTCTGGTACGGCATGCAGGCGATGGTGCCGGGCAATCCCATCGACACCCGCGCCTGTGCACCGATCGGTCCGATGTGCGCATCGGGCATGCCCATGCACACCGAAAGCCGCACCACCGGCGTCACAGTCACCGCAACCATGACCCCCGATGATGCAACCCTGTGGCGGTTCGGGGTCGAAACGCTGCGCTACCGTCTGGACGACTGGTGGCCGCCATCCGGCGGCATGATCTGGCCGGGTACCTTATGGAACATCCGCGACGGCTGCCGCGACCGCAGCTCGGCCTTCGTGGAATGGGAATCGCGCTGGAATCCGCGCTGGATGTCGCTGCTGGACGCGCGTGTCACCCACCTGTCCACCGATGTCGGCCGGGTGCGCGGTTACGACATCGACCCCGCACCGCCCGGCTCGTCCATGGCCACCCATGCCGAAGCAGCCGCCTTCCACGGCCGCGCCCGTCGCCGCAGCGACCCGGCCGTGGACGTGACCGCGCTGCTGCGCTTCAGCCTGAGCGGGCGCTGCGCCGCGGAAATCGGCTATGCGCACAAGGTGCGGATGCCCAATCTGTACGAACGCTATGCCTGGTCGTCTTGGGCGATGGCTGCCGCGATGGTCAACACCGCCGCCGACGGCAAAGGCTACGTCTGCGTGGAAAACCTGCTGGATCAGGCCTACCGGCTGCCGCTGGGCGGTGCCTACACCGCGCAGGGCCGCACCATGGTCATCAACGGCATTCCCTGGGGTAGCGCCGTGCCGGGACCGGGCCGTTCGTTCTACCTGCGTACCGGAATCGGGTTCTGATGCCGGAAAAGACCGATGCCGCGCGGCACCGGATATTCCGGTGTTTGCGCGGCATCGGCATTGATCCTTGAATCGGTGATCAACGGCGGCTCAAGCCGCCAGGATCTTGTTCCATTCGGCCACGCGGTCGGCCTTGGCGGCCAGCGCGGCATCGGCATCGCCGGTGATCTTCACCGACTTGATCACGTCACCCTGCTTCACCTTGTCCACCGCCTCCATGCCGGCGGTGACCTTGCCGAACACGGTGTGCTTGCCGTCCAGCCACGGCGTCGCCACGTGGGTGATGAAGAACTGGCTGCCGTTGGTGCCGGGGCCGGCATTGGCCATCGACAGCACCCCGCGTTCGTGCTTCACGCCGTTCTTGGTCTCGTCCTCGAACTTGTAGCCGGGGCCGCCGGTGCCGGTGCCTTTCGGACAACCGCCTTGGATCATGAAATCGTCGATGACGCGATGGAAGGTGAGGCCGTCGTAGAAGCCGCGCTTGGCCAGATTGACGAAATTGGCCACGGTCAGCGGCGCCTGCTGGGCGTGCAGCTCAACGGTGATCGGGCCATGCGGGGTGTCGAAGGTGGCGGTCAGGGCCATGGGGTTTGCTCCGCGGTGGTGGTGGAAGACCGGCTACAGATCGAGACGATTGGTGCCGTTTTCAAGCCCGATGATCCTCGCGGCGGCGGACTGATGGCCGGTGGCCACCGATCCGCATTGCGATGCTGAACAAACCAGTGTCCCGGAACGGTCATCCAGCCCGGTATACTTGGCGGCTGCCCATTCTTCCGGAAGCCGCCCTGCGGCGCGTTCGCATGTCCATCGCCAATCTTCGCAACATCGCCATCGTGGCCCACGTGGACCACGGCAAGACCACCCTGGTCGACCAGCTGCTGAAGCAGTCGGACACGCTGGACGAGCGCACCGTGCTGTCCGAGCGGGTGATGGACAGCGGCGACATCGAAAAGGAACGCGGCATCACCATCCTGTCGAAGAACACCGCGATCCGCTGGAAATCCCCGTCCGGCGAGGAGTACCGCATCAACATCGTCGACACCCCCGGCCACGCCGATTTCGGCGGCGAGGTGGAGCGGGTCTTGTCGATGGTGGATTCGGTGCTGATCCTGGTGGACGCGATGGACGGGCCGATGCCGCAGACCCGCTTCGTCACCCAGAAGGCGTTCGCGATGGGCTTCAAGCCGATCGTGGTGGTGAACAAGGTGGATCGCCCCGGCGCACGTCCCAGCTGGGTGCTGGACCAGACCTTCGACCTGTTCGACCGCCTGGGCGCCACCGACGAGCAGCTGGATTTCCCGGTGGTGTACGCCTCCGGCCTGCAGGGCTATGCCGGCATGGACGACTCGGTGCGCGAGGGCGACATGACTCCGCTGTTCCAGGCCATCATCGACCACGTGCCGGTGCCGCCGGTGAGCGAGGAAGGCCCGTTCCAGATGCGCGTCACCTCGCTCGACTACAACAACTACGTCGGCGTGATCGGTGTCGGCCGCATCCAGCGCGGCAAGGTGAAGACCAACCAGGCGGTGACCGTGGTCGGCACCGATGGCAAGACCCGCAACGCCAAAGTGCTGCAGGTGCTCGGCTTCATGGGCCTGGAGCGCGTGGAAGTGCCGGAGGCGCAGGCCGGCGACATCATCGCCTTCTCGGGCGTGGAAGGCGTGGGCATTTCCGAAACGCTGTGCGACCCCGCGGCGGTGGAACAGTTGCCGGTGCTGAGCGTGGATGAACCCACCATCAGCATGACCTTCCAGGTGAACGATTCGCCGTTTGCGGGGGTGAAGGATCGCAGCGGCGGCAAGTTCCTCACCTCGCGCCAGCTGCGCGACCGCCTGACCCGCGAAACGCAGCACAACGTGGCGCTGAAGGTCGAGGACACGCAGGACGCCGACAAGTTCAAGGTCAGCGGCCGTGGGGAACTGCACCTGTCGATCCTGATCGAGACAATGCGCCGCGAAGGCTACGAGCTGGCCGTGTCGCGTCCGGAAGTGATCATCCGCGAGATCGACGGGGTGCTGCAGGAGCCGTACGAACAACTGGTGGTGGATCTGGACGAGCAGTACCAGGGAGGGGTGATGGGGCGCCTGGGCGAGCGCAAGGCATTGCTGCAGACGATGGAGCCGGACGGCAAGGGTCGCGTGCGCATGGAATTCATCATTCCCGCGCGCGGGCTGATCGGTTTCCAGACCGAGTTCCGCACGCTCACGGCCGGCACCGGCCTGCTGTTCCACGTGTTCGACCATTACGGCCCGAAGGCCGATGGCACCATCGGCCAACGCCAGAACGGCGTGCTGATTTCCAACGGCACCGGCCCGTCCCCGGCGTACGCGCAAATGGCGATGCAGGAACGCGGGCGACTGATGATCGACCCGGGCGAGGAAATCTACGAAGGCCAGATCGTCGGCATCCACGCCAAGGACAACGACCTCACCGTCAATGCGCTGCGCGGCAAGCAGCTGACCAACTTCCGCGCTGCCGGCAAGGACGATGACGAAGGGCTGATTCCGCCGGTGAAGCTGTCGCTGGAACAGGCGCTGGAATTCATCGACGACGACGAACTGGTGGAAGTCACGCCGAAGCAGATCCGTCTGCGCAAGAAATTCCGCACCGAAAACGACCGAAAGCGCGCCAGCCGCGCCGCCTGAGCTGAATCCATCGCATGTCCCGTTCCGGGCGGGGCGGCGATGCCGGCTGCTGGTATCCTATGCGCACGCCCCCGTAGCTCAGCTGGATAGAGCGTCCCCCTCCTAAGGGGAAGGTCGTGCGTTCAAATCGCGCCGGGGGCGCCATTCAGCCTTGCCGTCATCTGGAGTCCGCATCATGCCGCATCCCGTTCTGTCCGCCCTGGGTCTGTCCGCTGCCGAATCGGGCACCTACCTCGGCAACGGCGAGTGGTCGAAAAGCACCGTTGCTGGCGTGCTGGAACCTGTCAATCCGACCACCGGCGAAGTATTGGGTCAGGTGCATGGTTCCTCCGGCACCGATTACGACATCCTGATGCAGCGCGCCGAAGCCGCCTTCCAGGCATGGCGCAACACGCCGGCACCGCGCCGGGGTGAAGCCATCCGCCTGTGCGCCGATGCGCTGCGTCGCCACAAGGACGCGCTGGGCTCGCTGGTGGCTCTGGAAATGGGCAAATCCAAGCCGGAAGGCGACGGCGAAGTGCAGGAGATGATCGACATCGGCGACTTCGCCGTGGGCCTGTCGCGGCAGCTGTACGGCCTGACCATGCATAGCGAGCGTCCTGGCCACCGCATGTACGAGCAGTGGCACCCGCTGGGTATCGTGGGGGTGATCTCCGCCTTCAATTTTCCGGTCGCGGTGTGGGCCTGGAACAGCTTCATCGCCGCGGTGTGCGGCAACATCACCGTGTGGAAACCCTCGCCGAAGACGCCGCTGTCGGCCATCGCCAGCATGCGGATCTGCAACGATGCGCTGAAGGCCGGCGGCTTTCCGGACATCTTCTTCCTGTTCAACGATGCGGGCACCGATCTGGCGCAGGCATTCGTGGACGACAGGCGCGTGGCACTGGTCAGCTTCACCGGTTCCACCAAGGTGGGGCGCACGGTCGGCGAACGCGTGGCCCGGCGCATGGGCCGCAGCCTGCTCGAACTGGGCGGCAACAACGCGATCATCGTGGATGACACGGCCGATCTGAAACTGGCGATTCCGGCCATCGTGTTCGGTGCGGTGGGTACCTGCGGCCAGCGCTGCACCAGCACCCGCCGCCTGATCGTGCACGAATCGGTTTACGACACCGTGCTGGAAAAACTGGTGGCGGCCTACCGCCAGGTGGAAACCCGCATCGGCGATCCGACCGACGCGAAAAACCTGGTCGGGCCGCTGAATTCCCGCGATGCCGTGGATGCGTTCGTGGATGCGCTGGCGAAGGCCAAGGCGGCCGGCGGCACGATCGCGGTCGGTGGCGAGGCGATCGACGGCAAGGGCTTCTTCGTCAAGCCGGCCATCGTGACCGGATTGAGCAACGATGCCGAGATCGTGCAGCACGAAACCTTCGCGCCGATCCTGTACGTGATGCGCTACCGCGACCTGGACGAGGCCATCGCCATGCAGAACGCGGTGCCGCAGGGACTGTCGTCGTCGATCTTCACCACCAACCTGAAGCATGCGGAGCGCTTTCTGGCCGCCAACGGTTCGGACTGCGGCATCGCCAACGTCAACATCGGCACCAGCGGCGCGGAAATCGGTGGCGCGTTCGGCGGCGAGAAGGACACCGGCGGCGGCCGCGAATCGGGCAGCGATGCCTGGCGTGCCTACATGCGCCGGCAGACCAACACCATCAACCATTCCGATGCATTGCCGCTGGCGCAGGGCATCAGCTTCGACCTGTAACCCGTTGCCATCTTCCGGAAGCGTCCTTCGCATGAACACGCCATTGCCTGCCCCATCGCCCCGCCAGACCAGCACGCTGGCCATCGTCAGCCTGGTCAGCGGCATCCTCGGCCTGACCGTCGTGCCGTTCCTGGGCGGCATCGTGGCGATCGTCACCGGGCACATGGCGCGCAAGGAGATCCGCCTGCAACCGGATCGCTACGAGGGCGACGGACTGGCCGTCGGCGGTCTGATCATGGGATATCTCGTGGTGGTGGGAACGATGCTGCTGGTATTGGGCGCGATCCTGTTCTTCGGCGGCCTGGCTGCGCTGCTCGCCTACGTCCAGTAGCCCTTCCAAAGCATGTACGGCCTGCTGCTGCCGCTGCTGCTGCGCATGGATGCGGAGCGGGCCCACGCCACGGCACTGTGCTGGCTGGACCGCATGCATGCCACAGGCCTGAGCGGCGTGCTGGCGGCACGCCCGCCGCAGCTGCCCACGCAATGCATGGGACTGGTGTTCCCGAATCCCGTCGGCCTGGCCGCCGGGCTGGACAAGAACGGCGAACACGTCGATGCACTGTTCGCACTCGGGTTCGGCTTCGTCGAAGTGGGCACGGTCACGCCGCGGCCTCAGCCGGGCAATGCGGCCCCGCGCCTGTTCCGGCTGCCCGAACACCGCGCCATCATCAATCGCATGGGTTTCAACAATGCCGGCGTGGATGCGCTGGTGCGCCATGTCGCGCGCGCACGCCGCCGGACCGGGCCGCTGGGGATCAACATCGGCAAGAACAGGGACACCTCCAACGAACGCGCCATCGACGATTACCGCCACTGCCTGCGCGCCGTGCATGCGCATGCCGATTACGTGACCGTGAACCTGTCCTCGCCCAACACGGCCGGTCTGCGCGATTTGCAGCAGGCCGACCTGCTGCGGCGGCTGTTCGCCGAATTGCGCGACGAGCAGCAGCGGCTGTCCGGTGACGGACGGCGCGTGCCATTGCTGGTGAAGGTGGCGCCGGATCTGACCGAATCGGATCTGGATGCGATGGCGCAGGCACTCAACGACACGGGCATCGATGGCGTGATCGCCACCAATACCACCCTCGCGCGCGATGCCGTGGTCGGCAGTCGCCATGCCGATGAAAGCGGCGGCCTGTCCGGCGCTCCATTGCTGCAGTCCTCGACCAACGTGCTGCACGGTCTGCGCGAACGCCTGGATGCGGCGATTCCGCTGATCGGCGTGGGCGGCATCCTGTGCGGCGACGATGCCCTACGCAAGCGCGATGCCGGCGCGGCGCTGGTGCAGCTGTATACCGGCCTGATCTATCGCGGTCCAGCACTGATCGGAGAGTGCGGCCGAGCCCTGGCACGCGAGCCAGCACCATGAACAATGACAACGATGCCGGTTTCCGGGTGCTGTCGCCAGCCGAATTGCGCGATATGAACACGTTCGGCGTCGATGCCCGCACGCCGCGACTGGTGCAGGTGCGCGATGTCGCGCTGCTGGCCCGGCTGTTCGATGCCGGCGTGATCGATGCCGACACGCTGGTGCTGGGCGGTGGCAGCAATCTGCTGATCGCCTGCGACACCACGCCTCCATTGCTGCAGCTGGTGGCCGACGACATCAGTGTGATTGTCGAAGACGCGCAATCCGCAACCGTGCGCGCTGCGGCTGGCACGTCATGGCATGCATTGGTGCTGTGGACGGCGCGACGCAGCTGGTGGGGCATCGAGAATCTCGCCCTGATTCCCGGCACGGTCGGTGCGGCACCGATCCAGAACATCGGCGCATACGGCAGCGAGGTGGCGGACAGCATCGTCCAGGTGCACGCCTTCCATCGCCTGCATCGGCAGCCGATCACGCTGTCGGCGGCGGATTGCGGCTTCGCCTACCGGGACAGCCTGTTCAAGCGGCAACCGGCGGAATGGATCGTGACCGCAGTGGACTTCCGGTTGAACAAGCACGGTGCGGCCCGACTGGTGTATGCGGGTCTGGGGGATGCGTTGCAGGCCGATGGCATCGCACAGCCCACGCCATTGCAGATGGCCGAAACGGTGTCGCGGATCCGCCGCGGCAAACTGCCGGATCCGGCAAACATCGGCAATGCCGGCAGCTTCTTCAAGAATCCGGTGGTACCGATTAACGTGGCCGAACAGCTGCGGCAGCGGCATCCCGATCTGCCGATATACGCCACCGCCGCTGCCGCGCAAGCCAAATTGTCGGCGGCATGGTTGATCGAACGCTGCGGCTGGAAAGGCCGGCGCATCGGCAACGCCGGCATCGCCGATCGGCATGCCTTGGTGCTGGTCAACCATGGCCAAGCCAGCGGCGCCGATCTGCTGGCCGTGGCCCGCGCCGTTGCCGCCGACGTGCAGGCACGGTTCGGCATCGCACTGGAGCCGGAACCGCGCATCGTCGGCGCCACCTGGTGAGCGCCCCATCCGCCAATCCGCACCGCACGGCCGCGGTGTTGATGCTGGGCAGCACCCTGGCCTTCGCCGGCATGGTGCTGACCATCCGATTCGCCTCGCACGGCATTCCGGTGCTGCAGATCGCCTTTTTCCGCAATGCCTTCGGCATGCTGGCCCTGCTGCCGGTGCTGCTGTCGCCGGCCTGGCGTTCCGGCAACCTGCGCGCGGGATTGCAGCGCACCGTGCGCACCACGCAACTGCCCCGCTATGCGCTGCGCTGCGCCATCGGCCTGGTCAGCATGTTCTGCGGCTTCTGGGCACTGGCCAATCTGCCGCTGGCGCAGGCGGTTGCGCTGTCGTATTCCTCGCCGGTGTTCGTGACCATCGGCGCGGTGCTGCTTCTGGGCGAAACCGTGCGCCTGCGCCGCTGGCTGGCGGTGCTGGCGGGATTCGTCGGCGTGCTGGTGATCGTGCGGCCGTGGTCGCACAGTTTCAGTGCAGGCGTGCTGGTGGCGGTGGCCGCCGCGATGCTGGGTGCGCTGGTGGCGATCCAGATCAAGCAGCTCTCGCAGGTGGATGCCGCCGACACCATCGTGTTCTGGACCTATGCGTTCTGGGTGCCGCTGTCGCTGCTGCCGGCGCTGGCCGTGTGGGTCTGGCCGCAACCGGCCACATGGCTGTTGCTGATCGCCTGCGGCGTATTGGGAACCGCTGGCCAGCTGCTGTGGACGCGCGCCTTGAAGATCGGCGACGTGTCGGCGCTGACGCCGATCAGTTTCGTGCAGCTGCCGGTGGTGGCGCTGGCCGGCTGGTGGCTGTTCGATGAAACCGTGGACCGCTGGACCCTGATCGGTGCGGCGATCATCCTGGCCGCGAATGCCTACATCGCGCACCGCGAGGCACGGCTGGCGCGCCGGCGCGCCACGCATGCAACCAGCGAAGCGGTGGAACCCGGCAACTGAGGGCTATGTCGCCGTCGCGATGCCGGCCGTGCGCAGCAAAGCATGCACATCGATGGAATCGCGCTGCGCCGGAGACAGGAATCGCTCGGCATAGCTCTGCGGCACCCCGGCGCGCAGGAACAACTCGAAGATGTCCGGGTCCAGATGCCCATCGCGGCACATCTGCGCCATGATCGCCAGCGATTCGGACAGCGGCTTCGCTGTCTTGTACGGCCGGTCCGCCGCCGTCAATGCTTCGAACACGTCCACCACCGCCAGCATCCGCGCCACCGGACTCATTTCGTCTCGATGCAGGCGCCGCGGGTAGCCGGTGCCATCCAGTTTTTCGTGATGGCCGCCGGCCAGTTCCGGCACGCTGCGCAGGTGCGGCGGAAACGGCAGCTGCTCCAGCATCGTGATGGTGTGGATCATGTGTTCGTTGATGATGTAGCGATCCTCCTCGGTCAGCGTGCCGCGGCTCACGCCGAGGTTGTGCAGCTCGCCGCGATTGCTGCGCAGCTGCGGACGCGGCATGCGGAAACCGGCCAGCTGCTGGCTGGCGGCAGCATCCAGCGGCACATGGGCGATGCGGTGCTCGGGCTTGTCCGCCAACAGTGGTTCGATGGCCGGCAATGCCACCGATGGACCCTCGCAGCGCGCCAGTTCCTCCTGCGACAGGCCGATGCGGTCGTCCAGGGTGCGCATCCAGCTGCGCTGGCCGATCTGCTGCAGCGGCTCGCGATCCGCATCGCCCAGGAATTCGCCGCCCACGTTGCAGCGGGCCACGAATGCGAATTCGGCATCGAGCACGGCATGCGACTGGCGCAATGCATCCAGCATCGCTTCGCGGCTGGCTCCATCGGCAATGCCGCGCCAGCAGGCGATCTCGCCATCGCGCTTGAGCACCTCGAAACGGGTGCGCACCTCGTGGATGCGGTTGTGGATGGTTTCCAGCTTGGTGGCCTTGTCCACCACATATTCGGGCGTGGCGATCTTGCCGCAGTCGTGCAGCCAGCTGGCGATGTGCACGGCTTCCCACTCGTCCGCATCGAGATCGAAATCGGCGAACACGCCTTCACTGGCATCGCAGGCGGCAGTCGCCAGGAGACGCGCAAGTTCCGGAACGCGTGCACAATGACCGCCGGTGTACGGGCTCTGCGCGTCGATGGCACCGGCCAGCATGCGGATCACCGCATCCAGCAACTGCTTGCGATCGCGCAGCAGACCGCGCGTTTCCAGGGTCAGGCCGGCATTGGCGGCCAGTGCATCCAGAAAACGCAGCTTGCCCGCATCGACGGCGTGATCGGCGAACAGCAGATCACGCCCGTGCACGCATCGCGGCGATCGAACAATGGCACCACGATGCAGCCGGTGCCAACCGGCGAGGCGTGCAGACCGGGCGCCAACAACGCCACGGCGTCCAATGGCCCCGACAGGCTCTGTCGCTCGGTGATGGCCTGGCGCAGCAGGGGCGGAATGGCCTGCATCTGCATCGATGGCAACGACGAGGATGCCACACCGTTCGCGGCATGCATCTGCAAGGTATCGTCACCCGCATCGAGCAGATACAGCACACCGCCGGTGGCATCGGCGGCCAGCTGCATGTCGGCCAGCAGCAACGGCAGCAATGCGTCGATGTCGCTTTCGCGCGCCAGCTCCAGGTTCAACGCCAGGAACCGGCGCACGGTGTCGCGCATCAGGTCCAGACCATGCCCCAAGACATCCGCCTCGCGCACGCGCGAACGGGACACCGGGTGATCGGAAAAATCGAAACCGCCGATCGCATCCGCCTGCGTCGCCAACTGCCGCAGCACATGGGTGATGGTGTACGAGAATCCGGCGCCGGCCAGCACCACTGCCAACACCGCCAGCCAGCGCCAACCGGCCGGCAACCACAGCAATGCGGCCGCGGTGCATCCGGTCGTCGCCAGCAGCAACAGGCTGACATGCACCCACAGCGGCAGACTGATGCCCTGCTGCGGCAACGCCGGTGCACGCCTGCCCGATTCACCGTTGGTCATGCGCATCTCCCGGACTGTTCGGCAGCACGACTGCGGCGACCATCATCACCCAGCTCGCGCCGGCCAGCCATCCCGCCAGCACGTCGGACGGATGATGCACGCCCAGATACACCCGCGACACGCCTACCAGCACCGCGAACAGCAGCGACACACCGGCCACCGGCCAACGCCATCGGGTGGGCCATGCTAACGCGATCAGCACGCAGGCCAGTGCCGTCGCGCCCATGGCGTGGGCACTGGGAAAACTGTAGGTATGTTCCGGCAGGGGCACCGGACCAACATCCGGTCGCGCACGCGCCACCGCGTGTTTGATCGCCTGATTCAGCAGCCCCGTCCCCGCCATCGCCACGCCCGCAAACACGGCCAGCCGCCACTGCCGGCGCAGCAGCAGCACGCATACCAGCGCGATGCTGACTGGAATCACGCCGCCGGCGTAGCCCAGCACCGTGATCGGCACGAACACGGCATCCGTCGATGGAGACTGCCAGGCGCGCATCGCCATCAATATCGATGCGTCGAAGACAAAACCGCCACCGCGGTGCACGTGTACCGCCATGCCGGCCAGCAGCAGCATCGACACGATGGCCACCGGCGTCTGCCATCGATGCGGCGCAATCAACCCCATGATCCCGCGCGACAGGACCCAGACCGGACCATCGATTCAATCGGCCAGCGCACGTCCGTAACGGGCATGCACGTAGTCGTCGATGATGGCGATGAAGTCCTGCGCGATGCCGTCGCCGCGCAGGGTGACGGTTTTTTCGCCATCCACGAACACCGGCGCGGCCGGTGCCTCGCCGGTGCCCGGCAGCGAGATGCCGATATTGGCGTGGCGCGATTCGCCGGGGCCGTTCACCACGCAGCCCATCACCGCCAAGGTCATGTTCTCGGCACCGGGATGGCTGATTTTCCACTCCGGCATGCGCGCGCGCACATGTTCCTGCACCACCTTCGCCAGCTCCTGGAAGAACTCCGAGGTGGTGCGGCCGCAACCCGGGCAGGCCGTCACCATCGGCGTGAATGCGCGCAGACCCAGTGTCTGCAGCAGTTCCTGCGCCACCACCACTTCCTGCGTGCGCGATGCACCGGGTTCCGGGGTCAGCGAAATGCGGACGGTGTCGCCGATGCCGTCCTGCAGCAGCACCGCCAGCGCCGCGCTGCTGGCCACGATGCCCTTGCTGCCGATGCCCGCTTCGGTCAGGCCCAGATGCAGCGCGTAGTCGCCGCGCGCGGACAGGTCGCGGTACACCGCGATCAGTTCCTGCACGCCGCTGACCTTGGCGCTCAGGATGATGCGATCGGCGGGCATGCCCAGCTCCTGCGCACGCTGCGCGGAATCCAGCGCCGAGCGGATCAAGGCCTCGCGCAGCACCCGGCCTGCATCCCACGGATCGGCGCGCAGCGCGTTTTCATCCATCAGCTGCGCGGCCAGCGCCTGATCCAGCGAACCCCAGTTGGCGCCGATGCGCACCGGCTTGCCGTACTGCTGGGCGATGTCGATCAGTTGCGCGAACTGGGTGTCGCGTTTCTTGCCGAATCCGACATTGCCCGGATTGATGCGGTATTTCGCCAGCGCTTCGGCGCAGGCCGGCTCGTTGCTCAGCAGCGTGTGGCCGTTGTAGTGGAAGTCGCCGATGATCGGCACGCTGATCCCCATCATCGCCAGCCGCTCCACGATCCGCGGAACGGCCGCGGCGGCTTCGGTGGTATTCACGGTGATGCGCACCAGTTCCGATCCGGCGCGCCACAGCTCGGCCACCTGTCTGGTGGTGGATGCCACATCGGCGGTGTCGGTGTTGGTCATCGACTGCACCACCACCGGCGCATCGCCGCCCACCGCCACGCCGCCCACGCTCACGGAACGGGTGTGCCGGCGTGGCGCCGGGCCGAAGGCCGGTTCGGATGTCGATGCGGAGCTGGCTGCGTTCATCCGCATAGTCTAATCCGCGACCGGCGGCTATCCTTGCCGGATGCCAACGCCTTCAGCCGATGCCGTGTTCACGCCCAGTCAGCTGAATGCACTGGCCCGCAGCCTGCTGGAGGACACCTTCCCGCTGATCACGGTGGAAGGCGAACTGGGCAACGTGGCCAGGCCGTCGTCCGGACATCTGTATTGCACAATCAAGGATGCGCGTGCACAGGTGCGCTGTGCCCTGTTCAAGCCCAAGTCCACCTGGTTGCGCTTCCAGCCGCGCGACGGCCTGCAGGTGCGCGTGCGTGGCCGCCTGACCCTGTACGAGCCGCGCGGCGAGTACCAGATGGTGCTGGACCACATGGAGGAGGCCGGCGAAGGTGCGCTGCGGCAGGCCTACGAACAGCTGAAGCGGCAGCTGCATGCCGAAGGCCTGTTCGATGCCGAACGCAAGCGGCCCGTGCCGCCGATGCCGCGCCGCATCGGCGTGCTCACCTCGCCCACCGGGGCTGCGGTGCGCGACGTGCTGAGCGTGCTGTCGCGCCGCTTTCCGCTGGTGCAGGTGGATGTGCTGCCGGTACCGGTGCAGGGCGCAACGGCTGCGGCGCAGATCCGCGGCATGCTGGCACGTGCCAATGCCGCCGGCCTGCACGACGTGCTGCTGCTCACTCGAGGCGGTGGCTCGCTGGAAGACCTGTGGGCCTTCAACGACGAGCACCTGGTGCGTGCCGTGGCGGCATCCGCCATTCCGCTGGTGTGCGCGGTGGGCCACGAAATCGATACCAGCCTGTGCGATCTGACCGCCGATTTGCGTGCAGCCACGCCATCGGCAGCAGCCGAAGTGCTGGTTCCGGATCGACTGGATCTGCTGGCCGTCCTGCGCCGCCAGCAGCAGCGTCTGCACATCGCCGAGCAGCGCGGCCTGCAGCAACGCGCGCAGCGACTGGATCGGGCCATGCTGCGTCTGCAGTCCCGGGAACCCGGTGCACGGCTGCAGGCCTTGCGGCAACGTCAACAACAGGCCTGGTGGCGGCTGCGCCAGGCGATGGTGTCGCGCCTGCAGACGCGCACCGGGCGCTTGCGCGATGCTGCCGGCCTGCTGCGCCTGCACGATCCGCAACGACAGCTGCAGCGTCTGCGCGATCGGCTGCAGCATCTGCATGCCCGCTCGCGCTGGTTGGTCACGCAGCGCCTGCAGACCGACACGCAGCGTATGCGCGGCAGCGTGCGTGCACTGGCCAGCGTGAGTCCCCTGGCTACCCTGGCCCGCGGCTACGCCATCGTGCAGCACCCCGATGGCAGCGTGCTGCGCACCAGCCAGGCAGTCTCGCCGGGTGATGCACTGCAGGCGTTGCTGCACGATGGCCGCCTGCACATGCGCGTGGAACACGTCGACGCCCAAGCCGCGGACACCACGCTGCCTGCAACGCCGTCATCGAATCCGGATCCGTTTTGATCATGAAGAAACACTATCCGTATTTCCTCGCCAACGCCGCCGTGGCCGCCAACCGCGACCTGCCGGTGGTGGACAAGTACACCCGCAAACCGGCCGCACACGTGGCACTGGCCGATGCCGCCACCGTGCGCAAGGCGATCGTGGCCGCGGTGAAGGCGCGGCCGGCCATGGCCGCATTGCCGCCGGATCTGCGCCGCGACATGCTGCGACACTGCGTGAAGCGCTTCCGCCAGCGCCGCGATGCGCTGGCCGAAGCCGTGTGCGTGGAGGCCGGCAAGCCGATGCGCAATGCCCTGGGCGAAGTCGATCGTCTGATCGACACCTTCCGCGTAGCGTCCGAGGAAGCCACCCGCGTGCAGGGCGAGATGCTGGAACTGGCCATTTCGCCGCGCACGCGTGCCTGCCGCGGCATGACCAGGCGTGTGCCGGTGGGCGTGTGCAGTTTCATCACTCCGTTCAATTTTCCGCTGAACCTGGTCGCGCACAAGGTGGCGCCGGCGATCGCGGTCGGCTGCCCGTTCATCCTGAAACCGGCAGCGAACACGCCGATCGGCGCGCTGATGATCGGCGAGATCCTGGCCGAAACGGACCTGCCGACCGGCGCCTTCTCCATCCTGCCCTGCAGCAACGACGATGCCGCCGCATTGGTGGAAGACGAGCGCATCGCCCTGCTCAGTTTCACCGGCGGGCCGGTCGGTTGGGACCTGAAAGCCCGCGCCGGCCGCAAGAAAGTGACGCTGGAACTGGGCGGCAATGCCGCCTGCATCGTCGACGAAGACCCCGGCCTGCCACTGGATGCAGTGGTGAAGCGCCTCCTGGCCGGTGCCTACGACCAGTCCGGGCAGAGCTGCATCAGCGTGCAACGCATCTTCATCCACCGATCGCGCTACGACGCCGTGCGCAAGCGCCTGCGCGCCGCAGTGAAGGCACTGCCGAGCGGCGATCCGCGCAAACCCGGTACCGTCGTCGGTCCATTGATCGATGAGGACGCCGCCGTGCGCGTGGAACAGTGGGTAGGCGCGGCGCGCAAGGCCGGCGCCAGGCTGCTGGCCGGTGGTCCGCGCAAGCGCAATCTAGTGCCTGCGCACCTGCTGGAAAACGTCCCGCATGCGGCCGATCTGTATCGCAAGGAAGTGTTCGGGCCGGTGGCCATGATCGAACCGTTCGACGATTTCGCCGACGCCCTGGCGCGCGTCAACGACAGCGATTACGGCCTGCAGGCCGGGGTGTTCACCGGCCACCTGCAGCATGCCCTGCAGGCCTGGGACACGCTGGAGGTGGGTGGCGTGATCATCGGCGATGTGCCCGGATTCCGCGTGGACAACATGCCCTATGGCGGCGTGAAGGCATCCGGGCTGGGTCGCGAAGGCGTGCGCAGCGCGATTGCCGAGATGACCGAACCGCGTCTGCTGGTGATTCGCGACGGCGATTGACATTGCGGCACCGCAACCCCGTTGCGACTGGTCGTGCGTTGACAGTCCCCGACCCTGTCTGGAGCCTGCCATGCGTTCTGTTCCGTTGCCGAGCCGTCTGTCCGCCGCCCTTGCCACCGCCGTGCTGGTGGTTGGTCTGGCGGCCTGCACCACCACCCAACCCGATGCTGCCAGCGCCCCTGACGCAGCAGAAGCGGCCGACGCGCTCATTGTGGTACAGACATCGCCGGCCATTGCGCCAGCGCCGCTGCCACCGCCACCGATGTCGCGCGAAACCGAACATCGCGCGGCCGCACTGCAGACGATCGGCGTGACCGGCTCGCGCATCGGTCAGCCGATGCCGCCGTCTGCCAATACCGAGCATTACGCCACCATCGACGACAACCCGGTGCATCGCACCGGCGATGAGCCGGTGTCCACCTTTTCCGTGGACGTGGATACCGGCAGCTACACCAACGTGCGTCGCATGCTGCAGCAGGGCGTTCGGCCGCCGAAGGATGCGGTACGCGCGGAGGAATTCATCAACTACTTCGATTACGGCCACGCCGCGCCGGCCGATCGCGACACCCCGTTCCGGGTGACCACCGAACTGGCCACGGCACCGTGGAATGCGGAACACCGGCTGCTGATGATCGGCATCCAGGGTTACGACGTGCCGAAATCCACGCTGCCGCCGAGCAATCTGGTGTTCCTGATCGATACCTCCGGATCGATGAACAGTCCGGACAAGCTGCCGCTGGTGAAAACCGCACTGCGCCAGCTGGTGCCGCAGCTGCGCGCGCAGGACCGGGTCTCGATCGTGGTGTATGCCGGATCGGCCGGGCTGGTGCTGCCGCCCACGCCCGGCGACCGGCACCGCACCATCCTGGACGCGCTGGACCAGCTGGAAGCCGGCGGCAGCACCAACGGCGGCGAGGGCATTCGTCTGGCCTATGCCATGGCCCGCGAAGCGCGCGTGGACGGCGTGAACCGGGTGATTCTGGCCACCGACGGCGATTTCAACGTGGGCGTGACCGATCCGGAAGCGCTGAAGACCCTGGTGGCCGACCAGCGCAAATCGGGCATCGCGCTCAGCACGCTCGGCTTCGGCAGCGGCAACTACAACGATGCGATGGCCGAACAGCTGGCCGACGTGGGCGACGGCAACCACGCCTACATCGACAGCGAACGCGAGGCGCGCCGCGTGCTGGCCGACGAAATGCAGGCCACGCTGCTCACCATCGCCCGCGACGTGAAGATCCAGCTGGAATTCAATCCCGCACAGGTGGCCGAATACCGCCTGATCGGCTACGAAAACCGGGTGCTGCGCAACGAGGACTTCGCCAACGACCGCGTGGATGCCGGCGACATCGGTGCCGGCCACAGCGTGACCGCGCTGTACGAACTGGTGCCGGTCGGCTCGGCCACGCAGCTGCCGGCACTGCGCTACGGCGACAAGGCCGCACCTGCCGGCAAGTCGAACGAAATCGCGCATCTGCGCCTGCGCTACAAGCCGCCGCAGGGCGATGCCAGCCACCTGATCAAAACGCCCATCACCGCCGCGCAGCGACGCCGGCAACCCAGCGATGCCGTGCAACTGGCCGCAGCGGTGGCCGCGTTTGCCGATGCCCTGCGCGGGGGCGAACGCATGGGCATGGGCTGGGGCGACATCGCCCGGTTGGCTGGCTCCAGCGATCTGCCCGATCGCCAAGGCGCGATCGCCGAACTGCGTGAACTGATCGGTCGCGCCGAACGGCTGACCCGCGGCGATGCGCCGGCATCCGGGCCGCCGGTTGCCGAGTGACGACAGCGAGTGCATAGGCGATGGCGACAATGGCCCCGATCTCCGCCTGCGCGCCCAACAGCGACAGACGTCGGCATCGCCCCCGCTTCCGGTCGGGCCGCGCAAGCCGTACTCTAGTGCGGATGAATGCGGGGTCCGGGCCGAGCGACGAAGACCTGATGCTGGCCTATGTCGCCGGCAGCATGGCCGCGTTCGAGCAGCTGTACGGCCGGCACCGGGTGAAACTGTACGGCTTTCTGCACCGCCAACTGCGCAATTCCGCGCTGGCCGACGAACTGTTCCAGGACGTGTGGCAGAAGATGATCGGCGCCAGTCGCGACTGGACGCCCGACGCCGCGTTCGGTACCTGGCTGTATCGCATCGCGCACAATCGCCTGAACGATCACTGGCGTGCGCAGCGGCACCGCCCGGCCGCTCCGGAGGATGCCGACGAGCGCCTCGCCCGGGTCAGCGACCCGGACACGCCGGAAGCCTCGCTGTCGCAATTCCAGCAGCGCCGCGCCCTGCAATTGGCGCTGGATGAATTGCCGGACGAGCAGCGCCAGGTGCTGCTGCTGCGGCTGGAACAGGAACTCACCCTGGAAGCCATCGGCGAGATCACCGGCGTCGGCCGCGAAACCGTGAAATCACGCCTGCGCTACGCCATGGACAAGTTGCGCGCACGGCTGGGTGTCCCCACATCATGAGCATGCCCTCCCATCCATCGCTGAGCGCCGAGGAACGCGAGCTGGCCCGGCTGCTGGGTCGGCTGGACGGCGCGCGGCAGCCGTCTGTGGCAGTGGATGCCGCGATCCTGGCGTTGGCCCGCCAGTCGGTGGCAGCACAGGCGGCAGCACGATCCACGCCGCCGCGCCTGCGTCGCTGGCCTGCCGTCATGGGCCTGGCCGCTTCGCTGATGCTGGCCGTGGGCATTGCCTGGCAGCTGCGGCCGACACAAGACATGGATTACGCGAGTGAACCGCCGGCCGCCGCCGGTGCGCCCGAACAGGCCGCCAGCGGCCCGTGGGTGGATGACATGGCTGCCGATGCCGCTGCACCGGCAGCAACACCCGACGCTTTTCCATCGGCAGAACCGACTGTGCCTGCGCCGATCATCCCGGCATCCAGCCGGAACGGTGCGGCAGTCGCCATCGAAGCGGAGCCCGAACGCCGACAGCGCGCATCCGTGGCTTCCGAAGCAGCCCCGCAGGTCGCGATGCAACCGGACATGGCCGACATGGCTGCGCCCATCGCAGCTCCCGTTCCGCCGCCACCGCCGCCGGCCATGGCCGAAGCGGCTGCGCCAGTCGAGGCCGCAACGAGTGCGGCCGCGCCTGCTGCTGCCCGCAACGGACGCACCCTGGACCAGATCGTCGTGACCGGTTCGAGAGTGCCCGAGCCAACGCCGGATTCAACGGCCAGGACGACCGCTGCGCAAGCACCTGCCGGTCTGCCAGCGGCCGATCGCGACTACGACACCGCCGGGTTCAGCACCGAAGCCATCGACCAGCAACCACCGGCCAATGCCGATGCACCCCTGGTGCAGAAGGCCTGGCTGAACCGCATCCGCACCCTCCTGGCGCGCGGCGAGATCACGGCCGCACAACACAGCCTGGGCGAATTCCACCGTCGCTATCCGCAGTATCCGCTGCCGGATGACCTGCAGCGGCTGGTTCCACCACCTGCACCGACGCCGTGACGCTGCAGACGCTGGCCGCCCCGGCCCGCCACCAGCTGGAAGTGAAACACAGCCGCTTTCTCGCCATCGCGGCAGCCGCGGACGATGCCGACGCGGCGATGGCGTGGCTGGCCAAGCACGCCGATCCGCAGGCCACTCACAACTGCTGGGCCTGGCGCATCGGGACGATCTACCGATTCCACGACGATGGCGAACCGCCCGGCACCGCCGGCAAACCCATCCTGATGGCCATCGATGGACAGGGATTCGATGCGGTGGCGGTGCTGGTGACGCGCTGGTTCGGTGGGATCAAGCTGGGTGCCGGCGGACTGATGCGCGCCTACGGCGGTGCTGCAGCCGAATGCCTGCGCACGGCCGAACGGCAACCCATCATCGCGATGACGGAATTGCTGCTGCAGGCGCCGTTCGCCGATCTGGGTGCGATGCACGCCATCGTGGCGGCTGCCGCGGCCGAAAAGCTGGGGGAAAGCTTCGATGCCGACGGCGTGCAGTTGCATGTGCGTCTGCCGTCCGCCGCGTGCCCGGATCTGGTCCGGAAACTGCGCGATGCCACCCGCGACCGGGTCCGCGTGCGCACAATCGGCGACAATGGCTGATGGCCCGACGTTCCTCGCGCAGCCGCGCATCCACTTTGCCCGATTCCCCCGACGCGCCCAAGGCACCCATCGGCACGCTGCGCGCGCTGTGGCCGTTCGTGATGCGCCAGCGCGGCTTGTTCATCGCCTGGCTGCTGGCACTGGCCTGCTCGTCGGCGGCCACGCTCAGCCTGCCATTGGCCGCCCGGCAGATGATCGATCAGGGCTTTTCCAGCGCCGGTACCATCGACCGCGCCTTCGCGCTGCTGTTCGTGGTTGCCGTGGTGCTGGCGTTGGCCACGGCCGCGCGTTTCTACTTCGTCTCGCTGCTGGGCGAAAGGGTGGTGGCCGATCTGCGCGATCGCCTGTACGCGCACCTGCTGCAGCTGGATGCCGCATTCTTCGACCGCACCCGCAGCGGCGAACTGGTCTCGCGCCTCACCGCCGATGCCGAACTGCTGCGCAGCGTGGTGGGCAGCAGCATGTCGGTGGCCCTGCGCAGCAGCGTGACCACCATCGGCAGCCTGGTGATGCTGTTCGTCACCAGCCCGCGGCTGGCGGCGTGGGCGCTGCTCGGCATTCCGCTGGCGGTGCTGCCGATCGTGGCCGCCGGCCGCCGCCTGCAGGCGATGTCGCGCGCCAGCCAGGACCGCATGGCCGATGCCAACACGCTCGCCACCGAAGCACTGGGCGCCGTGCGCACCGTGCAGGCGCATGTACGCGAACCCTACGAACGGACCCGCTTCGCCGATGCCCTGCAGGTGGCGGTACAGGCGGCGCGCCGCCGCATCCGCTCGCAGGCGCTGGTCACGGCGCTCGCCATCGTGCTGATCTTCGGCGCGATCACGCTGGTGCTGTGGTCCGGTGCACACGACGTGGTGGCCGGCCGGATGAGTGCCGGCGTGCTGGCGCAGTTCGTGCTGTACGCCATCCTCGGTGCCGGTTCGGTGGGATCGCTGGCCGAGGTGTGGAACGAACTGCAACGCGCGGCCGGCGGCATGGGCCGCATCGGAGACCTGCTGCAGCAGACCAGCGCGATCGCGTCACCGGCGCAACCGCAGCCGTTGCCACAGCCGCTGCGCGGCGAACTGCGGCTGGATCACGTCACCTTCCACTACCCCGCCCGGCCGGACGCGCCGGCGTTGAACGACGTGTCGCTGCGGGTGCAGCCTGGAGAGACCGTCGCGCTGGTGGGGCCGTCCGGTGCCGGCAAAAGCACCGTGTTCTCGCTGCTGCTGCGCTTCCACGATCCCGAACAGGGCAGCGTGCAGGTGGATGGCATCGACGTGCGCCAGCTGGATGTGGCCGCGCTGCGCGAGCAGATCGCGCTGGTGCCGCAATCACCCACCATTTTCGCGGCGAGCGCACGCGACAACATCCGCTACGGCCGCCTGGACGCCGACGACGCCGCCATCCGCCAAGCGGCCCGCGCCGCCGAGGCCGGCGAGTTCCTGTCGGCCTTGCCCAACGGCTACGACGAAGAACTGGGCGAACGCGGCGCGCGCCTGTCCGGTGGCCAGCAGCAGCGCGTGGCCATCGCCCGTGCCTTGTTGAAGGATGCACCGATCCTGCTGCTGGACGAAGCCACATCGGCACTGGATGCGCACAGCGAACGCGCCGTGCAGACCGCGCTGGAACACCTGATGGCCGGACGCACCACGCTGGTCATCGCGCACCGGCTGGCCACCATTCTGAAGGCCGACCGAATAGTGGTGATGGATGGCGGCCGCATCGTCGCCGAAGGCACCCACGCGCAGTTGCTGGAACAGGGCGGCCTATATGCCGACCTGGCGCGGCTGCAGTTCCTGGGCTGACCGCACCACGCAACGAACAAGCCCCGCCGAAGCGGGGCTGTCTGCTGGAACGGGGGAAATGCAGGTTGCGCGGGTCAGGCGACCGGTTGCACGTTGGCAGCCTGGGCGCCCTTCGGCCCCTGCTGCACCTCGTAACTGACCCGCTGGCCTTCCTGCAGGCTGCGGAAGCCCTTGGCGTTGATGGCGGAAAAATGCACGAACACATCGGCGCTGCCGTCTTCCGGAGCGATGAAGCCGAACCCCTTGGCGTCGTTGAACCACTTCACATTGCCGTACTGCATGATGCTGCTGACCTCGTGATGGATGCTGCTGGGCGGTACCGGCGCATGCAAGCAGGTGCCGGCAGGCGCGAGTATGCAAAGCTGAACGCCGTCGTGCAAGCAGCCGTCCGCCGATTCCGGACGGCCACCTCCGATCATGCCCGGCGCGGGCCGGTTACGGATTGTCGAATACGACTGGCGGCTGTTCACCGCTGCTGCGACCGGTCCGTTCGGCTTCCAGCTCGCGCACCAGTTCGGCTTCCTTGCGCATGCCCCACTGCTGCCCGGCCGTCGCACCTTCCTTCATCACCAATGGCATGC
The DNA here is from genome assembly GCA_003240695.1 of Pseudoxanthomonas suwonensis. GTDB lineage: Bacteria > Pseudomonadota > Gammaproteobacteria > Xanthomonadales > Xanthomonadaceae > Pseudoxanthomonas_B > Pseudoxanthomonas_B suwonensis_A. Next base: position 27,435 of record QFNC01000021.1, read on the forward strand.
GTTCCAGCACCCGGCGACCGGTCTCGGTCTTGTAGAAGGCCAGCACGGTGCGCAGATCCTCGGTGGAGAAATGCCGGTCGTAGATGCCCACCATCTCGTTTTCCAGCTCGCGCACATCCATCTTCGCCTTCAACCGGTCCAGGATGGCCGGATCGACCTTGGGATTGGACTGCTTCACCGCATCCAGCATCATCGCGATCATCTCGTTGCCCAGGCGCATGCTGCCGCTCAACGCCAGCAATTCGCGGATGATGGCGGCCTTCTCCGCGTCCACTCGTGCAGGTAAAGCGGCAGTCTGTGCCACGACCGGCGTGCTGCAAGCCAGCATCAGCGCCAGCAGCATCGGTTTCATCGTCTTCTTAGTCATCTGGGTCATGGCTGCGATTTCCTATGGTCGATTGGACAACTCCGGGCGCCGATGATAACCGGGAGCATCTCAGTCGAGTGCATCCAGCAAACCGCGCAGCAACGCCGGCACGCCGTGCATGGCGCGCGCCACGTTGTCCAGCACGTCCTGCACGCTGATGATCTCGTCCGGATCTGGACCGGCTCCGGCCGCCCAGTTGGCCACGATGCACAGCGAGGCGTATTCCAGACCCAACTCGCGCGCCAGCCCGGCTTCCGGCATGCCGGTCATGCCGACCACGTCGCAGCCGTCGCGGCGCATGCGGGCGATCTCGGCCCTGGTTTCCAGTCGCGGTCCCTGCGTGGCTCCGTAACAGCCGGCTTCCACCACGGCGACCTGCGCCTGCCGCGCCGCGGCCAGCACCTGCGCACGCAATGCCTGTGTGTACGGGTCGCCGAAATCGACATGCAACACCTCGCTGCCAGCTTCCTCGCACAGCGTGGCGATGCGGCCCCAGGTGTAGTCGATGAGTTGATCCGGGCAGGCCAGAACGCCCGGGCCGAACGCCGCACCGATGCCGCCGACCGTGTTCAAGGCCAGCACGCGGCGCGCCCCGATGGCCTGCAGTGCGGCGAGATTGGCCCGGTAATTGATGCGATGCGGCGGCAGCGAATGGCCTTCGCCGTGCCGGGCCAGGAAGGCCACGCGATGGCCATGGAATCCACCGATGCGGATCGGTCCGGATGGTGCGCCGTAACGGGTATCCGGCTGCACGCTGTGCACATCGTCCAGCTCGCCCAGCGCGTACACGCCGGTGCCGCCGATCACGGCCAGATCGATGTGCTGCATGTGGATGTCGGTCATTCCAGCGCCACCTGATTCAAGTTGCCGATTCAAACCGCCAAGGCGTAAATGCCCGGCAGGTTGCGGCCCTGTTCCTGGTAATCCATGCCGTAACCGAATACGTAGCGGTCGGGCACATCCACGCCGGGATAATCGGCGGCGATGCCCTGCACGCAACGGTCGTGCCGTTTTACCGACAGCGTGGCGATGCGCACGTCGATGGCATTCTGGTCCTCGCACCAGCGCTTCACTGCCAGCAGGGTGTGGCCCTCGTCCAGGATGTCATCCACCAGCAGCACCCGGCGTCCGCGCATCGGCGTGGCCGGACGATGCAGCCAGGCCAATCCGGAGCCGCTGGTCTGGCCGCGATAGCGGGTGGCATGCAGATAATCGAATTCCATGTTCAGGCCCAGCGCCCCCAGTTCCAGCGCCAGTTCGGCCGCGAACAGCAGCCCGCCGTGCAGGATGGTGACGAACAGCGGTGGCTGCGCATCGTCGCGATAATCGGCTTCGATGGAACGCGCCATGTCGGCGATGGCGGTCTGCAGGGCGGCCCGGTCGTGGATCAGATCGGCACTGGCCAGCGCATCGCGGAAATCGGGCAGCGGAGTCATGCCAGCGTCCCCGCGCCCAATCGCTGCTGTGCCTGCCCGTAGCGCACATCGGCCAGCAGATTGTCCCAGCCCAGCGGGCCCTGCCCGATCAACCCGAGCAATGCCATCGTATTCAACCGTCGTCCGGCAACCGCCGCCAGCGATTCCTCCACCAGTTCCGGATGGCAGACCAGCACCACGTCGCAGCCGGCATCCAGATGCGCGTCGATGCGCGCCTTCACCCCGCCCACGCCATGCGCGGCGGCCATGCCGATGTCGTCGGAAAACACGACGCCGCGGAAGCCCAGTTCGCGGCGCAGGATGTCCTCGATCCACACCCGCGAATAGCCGGCCGGTTCGCTCGCCACCTGCGGATAGGTGACGTGCGCCATCATCACCGCATCGGCCCTGGCCTCGATGCCGGCAACGAACGGCACCAGGTCGTTGCGCTGGATTTCCGCCAAGGACCGGTCGTCCACGGCATGGTCGAAATGGGTGTCCTCGCGCACCGAGCCGTGGCCGGGAAAATGCTTCAGCGTGGCCGGCATGTCGGCCGCATGCATGCCTTCCACATAGGCGCGGGTGAAAGCCGCCACCACCTGCGGATCGGCGGAAAACGCGCGGTCGCCGATGGCCAGATTGCCGCGGGCCAGGTCCACCACCGGTGCGAAGCTCAGGTCGATGCCGGTGGCGCGGATTTCGCTGGCCATCAGCCAGGCATGTTCGCGCGCCAGCCGCAGGGCGGCCTCGGCATCCTGCGCGTACAGCGCATCGAACGGCTGCAGGGCCGGCAGCGCGCTGTAGCCCGGCCGGAATCGCTGCACCCGCCCGCCTTCCTGATCCACGCAGATCAGCTGCGGCCGGGGCGCGGCATCGCGGATGGCCTGTGCCAGTTCGCCGGCCTGCGTGCGCGAGGCGAAATTGCGGGTGAACAGGATCACGCCCGCACAGGCATCGTGCTGCAGCCAGTCGCGTTCCTGGGCGGTGAGTTCGGTGCCGGCGATGCCGATGACGAGCATGCGGAGTCCTGCGGTCGGTGGAATGGCCGCCATTGTCGCCCAGTGGAGCGTTCAGATGGCGTCATGCCCTGCAGAGCCGGAAACAATCGCGCAGTGTCGGGTTGACGCTCCCGGCATGCGGGCACGGTCAGCTGTTCGCGAGCGCTTCCACGCGCTGTTCCGCCGGCCAGCGCAGATACGGAAGACTGGCCAGATTGAGGTTGTAGTAGCGCGGCAGATGGGTGACTTCGGCGCCGATCCAGTCCGGCATCGCGATGCTTTCGTCTTCGGCATCCAGTTCCACCTCGGCCACGACGAGACCGGCGTTGTCGCCGATGAATTCGTCGATTTCCCACAGGTGCGCGCCATGCGTGACCAGGTGGCGGCGCTTGCGCACTACTCCTCCCACGCACAGCGCGATCAACGCCTGCGCATCCGCCAGCGCAATCCGGTAATCGAATTCCTGCCGCGAGGCACCCAGTTCGCGCGACTTGATGTTGAGCCGTGCCTCATCGCCTTCGATCCGCACCCGCACCGATGCGTTCTGCAAGCCGCGGGTGACCGATTCGGCATCGTTCAGATAGCCCTGCGCCATCTCGATGCTGTGATGCGCAAGCGCACGCCAGTCGTCATTCGCCAACAGGAACTTGCGTTCGATTTCGATGCCCATGTCGCTATGCCGATGCGTGAATCGTGATGCCGCGTCAGCGCGGCTCGAATACCGCGATGGATTCCACGTGCGCGGTATGCGGAAACATGTCCATCACCCCGGCGCTGCGCAGGCTCCAGCCGCGTTCGTTGACCAGATACCCGGCATCGCGCGCCAGCGAGCCGGGATGGCAGCTGACGTACACGATGCGGCGCACGCCCTGCAGCGGCAGCTGTTTCAGCACCGCATCGGCACCGGCACGGGCCGGGTCCAGCAGGATATTGTCGAATCCGGCCTTCATCCACGGGTGTCCGCGCAGATCCTGCGCCAGGTCGGCCTGATGGAACGCGGCGTTGTCCAGGCCGTTGAGGCGGGCGTTGTCGCGGGCGCGCTGCACCAGGCCGGCCTCGCCTTCCACGCCGACCGCCTCGCGGGCGTGGCGCGCAAGCGGCAGGGTGAAATTGCCCAGTCCGCAGAACAGATCCAGCACGCGTTCGTCCGGCTGCGGGTCGAGCAGCTGCAGGGTCTGCGCGATCATGCGGCGATTCAACCCCGCATTGACCTGGATGAAATCCAGCGGGCGGAACTGCAGCCGCAGGTCCCACTCGGGCAGCGCGAATACCAGCTGCGGCCGCGGCGGCCACAGCGGCTGCACGCTGTCCACGCCGCCGGGTTGCAGGAACACGGCCATGCGCTGCATCTGCGCGAACTGCAGCAACCGTTCGCGATCCGCGTCCGGCAGCGGCTGCAGATGGCGGATCACCAGCGCCACGCCATCGAAGTCCGGCTGCGGATCGCCCACGATGAATTCGATCTGCGGAATGTGGGCGCGCTGTTCCAGCCCATCCAGCAGTGCGGACAGCGCCGGCAAGGCCATGCCGATCGCCGGCACGACGGTGTGGCACTCGGACAGATCGGCGACGAAGCGCGGATCGTGCTCGCGGAAGCCGATCAGGGTCTTGCCTTTTTTCTCCACGTAGCGCACCGAAAAACGGCCCTTGCGCCGATAGCCCCAGCTGCTGTCCACCAGCGGCGGCAGCACCGTCTGCGGCTGCACATGGCCGATGCGCTGCAGGTTGTCCAGCAGCACCTGCTGCTTGTAGGCGATCTGGTGATCGTCGGCCAGATGCTGCAGCACGCAACCGCTGCAGATCGCCACGTGCGGGCAGCGCGGCGTCACCCGGTGCGGCGAGGGTTGCAGCACCTCCAGGGTGCGGGCTTCGTCGAAATGCCGCGAACGCGCAGTCTGCTGAACCGACACCTGCTCGCCGGGCAGTGCGCCGCTGACGAACACCGCCTTGTCCGGCTGGCAGTGCGTGTCCGGCCAGCGCGCCACGCCGCGGCCGTCGTGGCTGAGGTCGCGTATGGACACGGCGATGGGAGTCTGGTCGATGCGGGACACGGTTCGGCACGCGCTGCGGGGCCGGGCATTGTGGCAGAAGCACGACGGCCCGCGCAGGGCGGGCCGTGGGCCGTCAGCGAACCGATGACGTGGTTACTTCTGTTTCCAGCTGCCGCCGGACTGGTACCACCAGCCGGATTTCGCGCTGGCGATCCACTGCTTGGCAAACACCTCGCGGATCTGCTTTTCCCATTCCGGGTGGCCGTTGGCCACGGCCACTTCGCGGTACACGGCATTGCGGTCGCGGTTGTCGTCGGCCACGGCGGCATTCATCGCCACGCGGTCCTTCAGCTCCAGCTTGGACGCGTCGCGCACGGTGATCAGGCCGTCGTCGGTGAAGCCCAACGCACCGGCATCGAAACCGGCGCGCAGGATACGGTCGAAACGCTGCGACATGCGCGCCTGGATGGCCTGGATGGCCGGCGTCTTGATGGTGATGTCGGGACTGGACTGCGCGTAGGCCGGCGCAATGCCGAGCAGCGACAGCGGATCGATGCGCTGCAGCAGCGCCGCCATGCCGCCCGACCCTCCGGGAGGCGTCGGTGCCGGCGTTGCCGACGGCGCCTCTTCGATCACCTTTTCCACGAACTCCTTGGCGGCCTCGCGGGCTTCGGCGGCCGGGAAATACACATTGATGGTCACGCAGGCGGTCAGCGCCACCGCGGCCGCGACCGGAATCCCCATCCAGCGTTTCATTGCATTGCCTCCACGACACGTTGCGATTTCAGGATGATGATGGATGATGTCACTCCACCACTGGTTTCATCTCGCCCTTGCCCAGCGCCAGCAGGCGCTCGACCAGGGTGGGCCAGTGCGCGCGCCGGTTGTAGCCCACCACGCGCAACCGGGGCAGCCCCGACCCCTGCACGATAGTAAAGCCGGAGCCGGCTGAACCTGTGTTGTCGCCGATGCCCTGCATCCGGCAGACCTCGTTCTCGAGTCTGCAGCCGATGCGGATGCGGGCGTAGCCGAAAGCGTCGAACAGGCCGATCAGCCGGCTCTGCAGACTGCTGACGAAGCTGGCATCGCCCACGCTGGAGATGTTCTGCACCGCGCGCTGGCTGATGCGCTGCTTGATGCGGTGCGACGGATCGGTGCGCAGATCGGCATCGAAAGCCACCGGCGACCAGTCCAGCAGGCGCAGGCCGGCGATCTCGCCATCGAGTTTTCCGCTGATGCTGCCGAAATCGAACACGCCGGTCATCGCCATCAGGTCGAGGTCGTTGAAGGCGATGTCGGCGCTCAGGCTGGGCGCCACGCCGAACGGACGCTCCATCGCCAGCGCGGCCACCTGCACGCTGCCGCCGAACACATCGATGGCCAGGCCGCCATCGAATTCGAGTCGTTCGTCGGCATACCGTGCCTGCGGGATGTGCCCGGTCAACTGCCCGGTGAATGCGGGCAGCCCGGCTGCCGCCGCCAACTGGCCGATGTCGATCTGTTGCATGTCCAGTCCGAAACCGATCTGCAGGCCGGCGCCGTCCGCCGGCGGACGCACACGCATGTCTTGGAAGGTCAGCGTCCCGCCGGCCAGCGGCACGGGTACGTCGCCCTGCAGGGCCAGTTCGCCCTGCGCGCTGCGGATGGGCAGGTGCGATTCGCCCAGTGCCAGGCCATACACCTGGCTGCTGCGCCAGTACAGGGTGCTATCCACGGCAGCATCGGCGGAAAAGCGCACATCACCGCGCAGGCCATCGAACCGGAACCGACCCTGGCCATCCTGCAGGCGCACGTCGTCCAGCACGGCGCTGGCCTGCCGCAGGCGTCCGCCGGACCATTGCACGCTGGCCTGCAGACCCCCCTGGGCCTGCAGATCGCCCAATCCGGCCGTGCCCAACGGCCCACTCAGATAACGCTGCAGCAGGGCCGTCAGATCCGTGCTGCGGGCATCGGCCTGCAAACGGGTCAACGCGCCATCGGGCGAGAACCCGGCACTGGCCGTTCCGCGCAATGCCTGTCTATCATCCCAATCGATGCGCGGCAGCTGCAGTCCCTGGCCTGCCTGCATATCGCCATCCACATGCAGCTGCACCGGCGCATCGGGCAGCGCCACGTACACCGATCCGGCGAGGAATTCACCGCCCAGCAAGTGGCCGTCCAGGGCGAAGGTCTTGCGCGCTGGCGTGTGGCGATAATCCAGTGTGAATTGCCCGGACAGGCGTTCCGCGGCGATGCTGGCATCGCCATTGGCCAGCGACAGGCCACTTGCCCGCAAGGGGCCGCGCACCTGCAGCGGCTGTCCGCTGGGCACGATCACCTGCAGCTGTCCATCCAGCGTGCCGGCCGTGAACGTGCCATCGGCCCAGGCCTGCTTCGCCAGCGCCTGCGCCCACAGCACCGGCACGCGGGTCAGCAGCAGCGTGGTGTGGTCGGGGCTGGCGGCACCGCGCTGCAAGGCGAAGCGGGCATCGCCCTGGCTGAGCACCGCATCGGTGCTGGCGGCATCCAGCGCCACGGACAGCCGCATGGGTTTGCCACGCGCGCCGCGGATCGTGCCATGGCACTGCCAGGCGCTGCCCTTGCGGCGCAGCGGACATTGCCAGGTCATGCGATCGAACCTGTAGCCGAGGTCGACCGCTTCCACGCGATCGGCTTGCAGCGTGAGCTTGCCCTGTGGCGCATCGCCGGGCCAGTCCAGGCGCACCTGCACGTCATCCAGCACCGCAACGGTGGCATCCACCCGGTCGATGCGTGCCGACAGCACCCGCGCCTGCAGCGGCGTGGTCAGCACGCAGCACAGCAGCAGCAGGAACAGGCGTAGACTGCGTGGACAAGGCATGGAGGGGGAGGATACCGATGGCCCGCAGTGATCCGATGAACGCCGCCGTGTTGCTGGTGGAGGACGATCCCGTGTCGGCCGCCTTCCTGCACGCGGCGTCGCAAGCTGTGGCGATGCGTGTGGACGTGGCCACTTCGCTGGCCGAAGCGATGCAGTTGGCCGCCGCCACGGATCACGCTGCCTGGATGATCGATGCCAACCTGCCCGACGGGTCCGGCATCGACCTGCTGCAGCGGTTGCGTGATGTGGCACCCACCACGCCGGCGATGGCCCACACGGCCTGCGCCTTGCCGGACACGGCGGCGCGGCTGCAACGGGCCGGCTTCGCCCACGTGCTGGTCAAGCCGATCGGCGTTGCGCAGTGGCAGGCGGCCCTGCGCGACCTGCTGCACGGCAATCCGCAAACGCATCCATCCGACGCCCTGCCGGAACCGGGAGCGGAGGGCATGCCGATCTGGGACGATGCCCGTGCATCACGCGCGCTGGGCGGCCAACTGGCCAACGTGCAGGCACTGCGCAGGCTGTTCGTGGAGGAATTGCCGAAACAGCGTGACGCGATTCGGCTGGGTGGCGAATCCGAACGCCGCCAGCATCTGCATCGCCTGCGCGCCAGCTGCGCATTGGTCGGCGCCGCCCGACTGGATGTCGACGCCGCCGCCCTGCACGACCGCCCCGGCGATGCGCAGCTGCTGCAGCAGTTCCTGCACACCGCCGACGCCACCCTTGCGCATCCATTCGATGGATGAGGCTCAGCGCGCGGGCCTTCGTCCCGCGGCGGCCAGCTGCCACACCATCAAACCGCGTCCACCCAGCAGCTGAAGCAGCATCGGCCGCACGGCGCGGCGCAGGCTGTCCAGGTCATCGGCAGCGTCCGGACACACGTCCTTGCCAAGCTGCAGCAGCGCGCGTCCGGTCGCGGCGTCGCGCCAGTGCGCATCGCGTTCGCCGCCCAGCTTGCGCGGACCGTGCTCCGCATCCAGCCGATAGCGCGCCGCCGGATCGAGCGGTGAACCATCGCCATCCACGCCACTGGCGAAACCGGAACCCAGCGCATCCAGCAGATCGCGCTCGAACCGGCGCAGTGTCCACGCCACGCCTGCGGCATCGCCCAGGCGCGTGCGGGTGACGGCATAGGCATCGAACAGCGCCTGCATCGGGTCGTGACGCGGTGCCAGACGCATCACCAGTTCGTTGATGTAGAAGCCAGCCAGGGTCGCGGCCCCGGCCAGTGCCGGCGGCACGTCCACCGCGTCGGCGGCGCGCAACTGGGCCAGTTCGCCGCGCAGCACGGCATCGAAGCGGATCGCCTGCAACGGCTGCAAGGCGGCCCGCAACGGCTGCTTGCGCGGCCCGTGCACCCCGCGTGCGACCACGCCGATGCGGCCATGATCCCGGCTCAGCACTTCGACCAGCAGACTGGTTTCGCGCCAGGCGCGGGCATGCAGCACGAAGCCGGGTTGCTGCTCGATGCGCATGCGGACCCTGTTACCTCCGCCTGGGTGCGGTCAGTCGTGGTAGCCCAACGTGCGCAACGCGGCTTCGTCGTTCGACCAGCCCTGACGCACGCGCACCCAGGTTTCAAGGAACACCTTGCGGTCGAACAGCGCCTGCATCTGCACCCGTGCCTTGCTGCCGATGGCGCGCAGGCGCTCGCCGCCCTTGCCGATCACGATCGCCTTCTGGCCATCGCGTTCCACCCAGATCACCGCACCGATGCGCAGCAGCGCGCCGTCTTCCACGAACTGCTCGATTTCCACCGTGGTGGCATACGGCAGTTCGGCACCCAGCTGGCGCATCAGCTGCTCGCGCACCAATTCGCCGGCCAGGAAGCGCTGGCTCTTGTCGGTGATGTCGTCCTCGGCATACAGCGCCGGCTGCTGCGGCATCAGCGCCAGCAGGCTGCGCTGCAGTGCATCCAGACCGGTGCGTTTCAGCGCCGACACCGGATGCACGGCAGCGAAATCGCGCCCTTCGCTGACTTGCGCCAGGAACGGCAGCAGACTGCCCTTGTCGGAGATACGGTCCACCTGATTCACCGCCAGCACCACCGGCACGCCGCTGTCGCGCAGCGCCTGCAGGGCCAGGTCGTCCTCCGCTTCCCAGCGCATGGCCTGGATCACCAGCACGGCCGCATCCACGCCTTCCAGCGCGCCGCGCGCCGCCCGGTTCATCCAGCGGTGCATGGCACTGGCGTTGCGACCGCCCTGCTCGCGATGGATGCCGGGCGTGTCGACCAGCACCAGCTGGCCGTGTTCGGAGGTGGAGATGCCCAGCAGCCGGTGCCGGGTGGTCTGCGGCCGGTTGGAGGTGATGCTGATCTTCACCCCCACCAGCGCGTTGACCAACGTGGACTTGCCGACGTTCGGTCGGCCGATCACGGCCACATGGCCGGCGCGGAAATCAGGGGTCTTCATGCCTGCATTGTAGACAGGGAGGCGGCCGCGTCCCGTCATCCGGCACGACGCATGGACCTGGGCATGGTCGCCAGCTGCTCCAGCACGGCATCGGCGGCTGCCTGCTCGGCGGCGCGGCGCGAACTGCCCTCGCCTTCTCCACGCAACTGCAGACTGTCCAGCTGGCATGCCGCCCTAAACGTGCGCGCATGTTCGTCACCGGATTCCCCCACCAGCGTGTAGGCCGGCAATGGCAGTTGCCGTCCCTGCAGCCATTCCTGCAGCCGGGTCTTGGGGTCCTTGCCCACCTTGTCCGGTGGCGGCAATGCCTCGATCGCGGCGCGGAACCACGGCAGCACCACCTGCCGGCACGTGTCGAAATCGCTGTCCAGGTAGATGGCGCCCACCAGGGATTCGACCACGTCAGCCAGGATGGAGTCGCGGCGGTGGCCACCGCTTTTCAGCTCGCCGGGCCCCAGGATCAGGCGCTGCCCCAGCTGCATGCCACGGGCGATGCCGGCCAGGGTGGATTCGCGCACCAGTTCCGCGCGCGCACGTGTCAAGGCGCCTTCGTCGGCGCGCGGCCAGCGCTCGTACAGGGCCTGGGCAATGATCAGGTTGACCAGGGCATCGCCCAGGAATTCCAGCCGCTCGTAGTGCGGCGTGCCGGCGCTGCGGTGCGTCAGCGCCTGCGTCAGCAGGCGTCCGTCGGCGAATCCGTAGGTGCCGATGGACGCAGCCACATCACTCGATCCCGACGCCGCCCTTCACCGTTTCGGCGGCTTCGAACTTGCCCACGATGTCCAGGTTGGCGATCAGCGGACGGCGCACTTCGTACTTCACCACCAGCTGTGCGCCCTGGCCGGTGCGCTGCACGCGCACGTCGGTCGGCTTCACGTTGTCGCTGTAGTCCACCGACAGCCGCTTCAGGAAGGCGTCGCGCAGCGCCTTGGGGTTGCTGGCGCTCTGGCCCGAATCATTGGCGGTGGCGGCCAGCGCCTTCTTCACCGCGAAGAATTCGATGTACATCGGCACCACCTTCATCCCGCAATAGATGAAAACGCCGGCCACGGCCAGCCCGATGATGAAACCGAGCAGCGTCATGCCCTGTTGCGTGCGTTTCATGGCGGCGATCTCCCCGATCGGCTGTTGTGAAGTTTGGCGAGAGATTACCTGATTCGGGTGCCGATGCGCGAGGTATCCACGCCGCGGTCCCAGTTCATCCACACCAGGAAGGCCTTGCCGCGCAGGCTGGTTTCCGGCAGGAAGTGCATGTCGCTGGGCCAGAAGCGGCTGTCCTCGCTGTTGTCGCGGTTGTCGCCCATCACGAAATAATGGCCCTGCGGCACCACCCATTCGCCCTCACCCTGCAGGATCAGCGGCATGTTGGCGTTTTCCAGCACCTGGTGGGAACGGCCGGGCATCTGTTCCAGCAGCACCGGGATGCCGGTCATGTCGGCGCCGCGGCCCTTGCCTTCGTAGGGACCCAGCGGCTGGTACTGCAGCGGCTGGCCATTGATGATCACGGTGTTGTCGTGGTACGCGATGGTGTCGCCGGGCAGGCCGATCACCCGCTTGATCCAGTCCTGTTCGGGATGGTGTGGCGGACGGAACACCACCACGTCGCCGCGCTCGGGCTGGCCGATGGCGATCACCTTGCGGTTGGTCACCGGCAGGCGGATGCCATACGCGTACTTGTTGACCAGGATGAAGTCGCCGATCAGCAGGGTCGGCATCATCGAGCTGGACGGAATGCGGAACGGCTCGGCCACGAAACTGCGTAGCACCAGCACCACCGCCAGCACCGGGAAGAAGGCGCGGGCGTAGTCCACCACCAACGGCTCGCGCTCCTCCAGCAGACCGCTGCGCTGCTGCCGCCACTTGCGCCAGAAAAGTTTGTCGATCAGCCAGATGGCGCCGCTGAGCAGCGTAAGGGTGACCAGCCCGACTTCGAACCAGCGCATCATTCGGTTTCCTTGCGGTTGGGGGACATCGATCGATTCCGGACAGCGCGCGCGCGGGTCACTTGCTGTCTACCTGCAGCACGGCCAGGAAGGCCTCCTGCGGGATTTCCACCCGGCCGACCTGCTTCATGCGCTTCTTGCCTTCCTTCTGCTTTTCCAGCAGCTTCTTCTTGCGGGTGGCGTCGCCGCCGTAGCACTTGGCCAGCACGTTCTTGCGCAACGCCTTCACCGTGGTGCGGGCGATGATCTGGCTGCCGATCGCCGCTTGGATGGCGACATCGAACATCTGCCGCGGAATCAGATCCTTCATCTTCTCGGTCAATTCGCGACCACGGCGATCCGCGTGCTGGCGATGGCAGATGATGGAGAGCGCATCCACCTTGTCGCCGTTGATCAGCGTGTCCACGCGGACGAACGGGCCGGCATCGAAACGCAGGAAGTGGTAATCCAGCGAGGCGTAGCCGCGGCTCACCGATTTCAGCTTGTCGAAGAAATCCAGCACCACCTCGGCCATCGGCAGTTCGTAGCTGATCTGAACCTGGCTGCCGAGGTAGGTCATTCCGATCTGGCTGCCGCGCTTTTCCTCGCACAACTTGATGACGTTGCCCACGTAGTCCGGCGGGGTCAGGATGTTGGCGCGGATGATCGGCTCGCGGACCTCGTCGATCTGGTTGGTCGGCGGCAGCCGCGCGGGATTGTCCAGCGGCATCACTTCGCCGTCGGTCTTCAGCACTTCGTACACCACCGTCGGCGCGGTGGTGATCAGGTTGATGTCGTATTCGCGCTCCAACCGTTCCTGCACGATTTCCATGTGCAGCATGCCCAGAAACCCGCAGCGGAAACCGAAACCCATCGCCTCCGAGCTTTCCGGCTCGAAGCGCAGCGCGGCATCGTTCAGGCGCAGTTTTTCCAGTGCCTCGCGCAGGTCCGGATAGTCCTCGGCATCCACCGGAAACAGCCCGGCAAACACCCGCGGCTGCATTTCCTGGAAACCGGGCAGCGGCTTGTGAGCCGGATCGTTCGCCAAAGTCAGCGTGTCGCCCACCGGCGCGCCGTGCACGTCCTTGATCGAGGCGGTGATCCATCCCACTTCGCCGGCAGACAGCTGCTTCAGCACCTTGCGCTTGGGCGTGAACACGCCGACCGCATCGACCTGGTGGGTGCGTCCGGTGCTCATCACCAGCATCTTGTCGCCGGGCTTCAACTCGCCCTGCATCACCCGCACCAGCGACACCACGCCCAGGTAGTTGTCGAACCATGAGTCGATGATCAGCGCCTGCAGCTTGTCGGTGTCGCGCGGTTGCGGCGGCGGAATGCGATGCACGATCGCTTCCAGCACGTCGCGCACGTTCAACCCGGTCTTGGCGCTGATGGCCACCGCGTCCTCGGCATCGATGCCGATCACCGCTTCGATCTCCTTCTTCACCCGCTCGGTGTCGGCGGTGGGCAGGTCGATCTTGTTGAGGATCGGCACCACTTCCAGCCCCTGTTCCACCGCGGTGTAGCAATTGGCCACCGACTGCGCTTCCACACCCTGTGCCGCGTCCACCACCAGCAGGGCCCCCTCGCATGCGGCCAGCGAGCGGCTGACCTCGTAGCTGAAGTCGACGTGGCCGGGGGTGTCGATGAAGTTCAGGTGGTAGGTGATGCCGTCCTGCGCGGTGTACGGCAGCGACACCGACTGCGCCTTGATGGTGATGCCGCGTTCGCGCTCGATCGGGTTGGAGTCGAGCACCTGTGCTTCCATCTCGCGGTCCTGCAGTCCGCCGCAGATCTGGATGATGCGGTCGGCCAGCGTCGACTTGCCATGATCGACATGGGCGATGATGGAGAAATTGCGGATGGTCCGCATGGCGTCGGAGGAAGCAGGCATCGGCGTCGGCATGGGCCGGCGACGGCCACGGAAAAGCGTTCGGGGCGCGATTATCGCATGCCGACGCGACCCGCGGCAGGCGCCCGGACCGCATCGCGTGCCGCGCCGGCAGTCACTGCTCGCCCGGACGCGGGGTGATGGCCACGAACCGGGTGTCGCCGCCACGATTGACCAGCAGCATCACGGTCTGGCCGCTGCGCACCGAGGCCACGGCGCGATCGAAAGCCGCGGCATTGCCCACGCGGCTGCTGCCGACCTGCAGCACCACGTCGCCCGGCTGGATGCCGGCCTCGCGTGCGGCCATGCCCTGCACCTGCGCGATGCGCACGCCTTCGTCGTCGGCTAGATCCAGCTGACGGCGCTCGTTCGCGGACAGATCCCGTGATAGCAGTCCCAGCGCGTTGGCCGTGGCGTTGGACCGCGCAGGCGCGCTGCTGCGCGGATCGGTCGCGCCGCCGGCTGTCGCCTGGCGGGTGTCCAGCTCGGTCAACGTGGTGGTGACGGTGCGGCTGCGGCCATCGCGCATCACTTCCAGCCGCACCCTGGTGCCGGGTGCCATGGCGCCGATCAGTGGCGGCACTTCGCTGGATTCGCCGATGCTGCGGCCATCCACGGCGCGGATCACGTCGCCCGGCTGCAAGCCGGCCTTCTCGCCCGGACTGCCGGGCTGCACGCCGCTGACCAGCGCGCCACGGGCATCCGGCAGACCGAAACTGCGTGCCGCGTCGGTGCTGAGCGGCTGCAGGGTGACCCCCAGCATGCCGCGGCTGACCCGTCCGCTGCGCTTGAGCTGATTCACCACGTTCATGGCGGTATCGATGGGAATGGCGAAGCTGACACCCATGTAGCCGCCGGAATTGCTGAAGATCTGCGAATTGATGCCGACCGCCTGACCGCGCGTGTCCAGCAGCGGGCCGCCGGAGTTGCCGCGGTTGATGGCCACGTCGGTCTGGATGAACGGCACATACTGCTGCCCTGCGTAGGGATTGCTGCGGCCCACCGCGCTGACGATGCCGGCAGTCACGGAATGCTCGAACCCGAACGGCGAGCCGATCGCCACCACCCACTGCCCGGGCTTGAGTGTTTCGGAATTGCCCACGCGCAGACTGGGCAGGCCATTGGCCTGGACCTTCAGCAGGGCCACGTCCGATTGCGCATCGCTGCCGACCACCTTGGCGGTGAATTCGCGCCGGTCGGACAGCTTCACCCGCACCGCGTCGGCGCCATCCACCACGTGGTGATTGGTCAGCACGTAGCCATCGGCTGAAATGATGAAGCCGCTGCCCATGCCGATGCCACGCCGGCCGCCGCCGTGGTGCGGGTCGTTGGGCATGTCCGGAAACTGGGAATCCGGACCGAAGAAGCGCCGGAAGATCTCCGGAATCTCGCCCTGTCCGGGCTGCGCGCCGCGCGTGGCAGCGGCGCTGCGGCCGCCATGTTCGGCCTCGATGCTGACCACTGCCGGCCCGACTTCATCCACCAGCCGGGTGAAATCGGGCAGCCCGGCCACCAATTGCGGCGCCGGTGCGGACGTGGGAGGCACCTGCTGTGCCGAGGCCACTTCGGCAACCACGCCCGTGGTGACGGCAGCGGTCAAGCCGACCAGGGCAAGAGAACGCAAGACAGCAGTCATGAATCACTCCTCGAAAAAAGGACAGCGTGGATCAAGCGACCGATGCGCGCATCGGTGAATCGGATCGCTCGGCAGGATCTGCACAACCATCAGGGCTGCGGCGACTCACTCACTGCCGGCTGGTCGGCGTTGCGATCGGGCAAGGCCTGCGGCTGGAACGGCGCGAAATCGGCAGCGGGCGCGGCCTGTTGGCCGTAATCGGCCAGGATGCGCGCGCCACCCATCCCCGCCAGCAACGGTTTGGGCCAGGGGCGCGACGATGCGGGCGCCGGCAACTGCGGTTGCGGCATCGACGTGGACGCTTCGGACTGCGCGACGGCCACTGCAGGCTCGGGTCGGATGGCGGTCGCCACGGCAACATCCGCAGCAGGCCCCGGACGGGAGACGGGCGGATTGCCGGCGCTGCGACGTCGCTGGGTTCGACTACGCGCGCCCTGCGCTGCCGCCAGCGAGGCCACCGCTGCGGTCGCCGACGTGGCGGACGGCGAGGGCGTGGCGGACACCGCCGCAGGCACAGCGGTCGCAGGAGCCGCAATCGGCTCCGCAGCCGCATCGGCAACCACCTGCACTGCCGCAGGCGCAGGCACGGCCGCCGACGGCAACGCCTCCTGGGCGCCGCCGGACTGGCGACCCACGAAAAACGCCACCAGCGCCACCGATGCCGCCAGCGCAGCGGTGCCGCCCCAGCGCATGCGCCCATGGCCCGGTGCAGCGATCGCATGTTGATGGTTCGACACGACGGCTGCCGCATCCTGGTCGGCGATGGCAGCGGCCACGCGTTCGGCGAAACCGGCCGGCAACAGCGCATGCGCGTGGCCGCGCAGGGTGTCGCCGTAGATCTGCCAGCGTTCCCAGCACTGACCCAGCTCGGCATCGTGCTGCAGGCGCCGCAGCAGGAAGCGTTCCTGATCGGCGGCCAGGCAGCCATCCATCAACGCCGACAGCTGCTGCCGGCACTGCAGATCGCGCTTGTCCGGTGGCTGGCCGAACATCGGGTCGAGGGCAGAGTCGTGTGCGGATGTCATCGGATGGCTCGTTCGGCTTGTTTCGGGTTGTCCAGCAGGGGGCGCAGCTGCGCATCGATGGCTTCGCGGGCGCGGAAGATGCGCGAACGCACCGTTCCGATCGGACAATCCATGCGCTGCGCGATCTCCTCGTAACTCAGCCCGTCAACCTCGCGCAGGGTGATCGCCATGCGCAGTTCCTCCGGCAATGCATCGACCGCGCGCATCACCGTGAGTTCCATTTCCTGCCGCATCAGTTCGCGTTCGGGCGTGTCGGTGTCGCGCAGACGTGCGCCGCCGTCGTACAGCTCGGCATCGCCGATCTCGATGTCGTCGGTGGGTGGCCGGCGATTGTGCGCAGCCAGGTGGTTCTTGGCGGTGTTCACCGCGATGCGGTGCAGCCAGGTGTAGAACTGCGCATCGCCACGGAAGTTGCCGATGGCCCGGTAGGCGCGGATGAAGGTGTCCTGGGCCACGTCCTGGCATTCGCTCCAGTCGCGGATGTAGCGGCCGATGAGAGCGGCGATGCGGTGCTGGTACTTGCGCACCAGAAGGTCGAAGGCGGCCATGTCGCCGCGTTGCACGCGCTGAACGAGTTCCTGATCCACCTGTTGCTGACTTGTCTGTTGATGGGTTGGTGAGGATGCGGTCATGGAGGCGGTCCGGTGGCGCATCGGTTGTGCAGATGGACAGCGCAACCGGCAAAAAGTTCAGGTTCGTCGCTTCGATGTGGGCGGCGCTGCCGCAACGCAAGCGACGCGCGCGCACGATCCGGCCGCCGGGTCGGGCCAATGCTCTAGCTTCCTGCAGCGACAATGCGATGATAGCCACCATATCGCTGAACAGAACGACGCCCGATGATTGCCGGTTTTGACGGATTGCGCCTGGACCACTGGACCACCGAGGCCCGCGACGACGGCGTGGCCGTGCTGGTGTTCGACCGCGCGGGGGAATCGACCAACAGCTTTTCCCAGGCCGCGCTGGAAGAACTGGCGGAAATCGTGCGGCGCCTGGCGATCGAACCGCCGAAGGCGCTGGTGATCCGCTCGGGCAAGGCCAACGGCTTCATCGCCGGCGCCGACATCCGCGAATTCCAGGCGATTGCCGCTGCCGGCGGCGTGAACGACGCCATCTTCCGCGGCCAGCAGGCCTTCCAGGCACTGGCCGAGCTGCCCTGCCCCACGGTGGCGGCGATCCACGGCTTCTGCATGGGCGGCGGCACCGAACTGGCGCTGGCCTGCCGCTACCGGGTGGCTTCCAGCGATCCGGGCACCCGCATCGGCCTGCCCGAAGTGAAGCTGGGCATCATCCCGGGCTGGGGCGGCAGCGTGCGCCTGCCCGCATTGATCGGCGCGCCGGCAGCCATGGACCTGATGCTGACCGGCCGCACCGTGTCCGCATCCGCGGCGAAAGCGATGGGGCTGGTGGATCACGTGGCCGAACCCGACCGGCTGATCGATGCCGCGGCCGCACTGGCCCTGCGCGGGCAGCAGCGACCGCTCAAGCAGCGCCTGCTGGCCCGCATCACCAATCTCAAGCCGGTCCGTGCCGCGCTGGCTCCCACGCTGGCCAGGCAGGTCGCGCGCAAGGCCCGCAAGGCCCACTACCCGGCGCCGTATGCCCTGATCGACAGCTGGAAGCGCGGCAGCGGCGGCATCGGGAAACGACTGGACAACGAACGCCGCACGGTGGTGAAACTCGCCGAAACCCCCACCGCGCGCAACCTGATCCGGGTGTATTTCCTGCAGGAGCGGCTGAAATCGCAGGGCACGCGTGAACACGGCATCGCCCGCGTGCATGTGGTCGGGGCCGGGGTGATGGGCGGCGACATCGCCGCCTGGGCCGCGCACAAGGGCTTCGCCGTGACCCTGCAGGACCGCGAGCAGCCGGTGATCGATGCCGCCATCGGCCGCGCCCGCACCCTGTTCGAGAAGAAGGCCAAAACCCCGGAACGCATCGCCGCGGCCAGTGGGCGGCTGCTGCCGGACATCGACGGCACTGGCGTGGCCGGTGCCGATCTGGTGATCGAGGCGATCATCGAGGACCTGCACGCCAAGCAGGCGCTGTATGCCGCCATCGAGCCGAAGCTCCCTGCGGCCGCATTGCTGACCAGCAATACCTCGTCCATCCCCATGGACACGCTGTGCAGCAGCCTGGTGCGGCCGCAACAGTTCGCCGGCCTGCACTATTTCAACCCGGTGTCGTTGATGCCGCTGGTGGAAATCGTGCGCCACGCGCGCATGGGTCCCGATGTGGAAGCCCGTCTGGCCGGCTTCTGCCGCAAGCTGGACAAGCTGCCGGTGAGCGTGAGCGGCACGCCGGGTTTCCTGGTCAACCGGGTGCTGTTCCCGTACATGCTGGAAGCGCTGACCGCACATGCCGAAGGCATTCCGGGCCCCGTGATCGACAAGGCCGCGCTGGCCTTCGGCATGCCGATGGGGCCGATCGAACTGGCCGACACCGTGGGCCTGGACGTGGCCGCCAGCGTCGGCACCGAACTGGCGCCGTTCCTGGGCCTGCCGATTCCGGCCAAGCTGCAGGCGCCGCCGGAACGCGGCAAGCGCGGCAAGAAGGACGGCGAAGGCCTTTACGCGTGGAAGGACGGCAAGGCGATCAAGCCGGCCGTGGCGAAGGATTACAGGGCTCCCGCCGATCTGGAGGACCGCCTGATCCTACCGCTGCTGAACGAGGCGGTGGCCTGCCTGCAGGATGTCGTGGTGGCCGATGCCGACCTGCTGGATGCGGGGGTGATCTTCGGCACCGGGTTCGCGCCGTTCCGCGGCGGTCCGATTCAATACATCCGCGACACCGGCGTCGACGCGATGCTGGCCCGCCTGCAGCGCCTGCGCAACAACCACGGCCAACGGTTCGCACCGCGCCCGGGATGGGATCATCCCGCGCTGCGGGGGTGATGGCTACACGACCCGTGTGATCCCCCTTGCTCGAGGAGAAACCGGGCGCGTTGGCACACGGCATTGACCACCACTTGCGACTGGGCATCATCTTGGATGGAGCCGCTCATGCCATCGAACAGTGGAGTCCATTCGCGAATACCGGTCTCCATCTGCTGCGAATACACGTGCGGCATGGGTTCGAAGTCACCGGCTCGGGCAGCAGCCTTGACACAGGGCACGAACAGGCGGCCGCGGGCACGATGCAAGCCCAGCAACCCGATCAGCCTGGTACAGGCCAACCGAAGATCGTGCCGCGACAACACGTGGACCAGATGGCGCGCGCAGCGGCCATTGCCATTTCGAAACCGCCGGTTACTCCAATGGCCGGGGTGAGGGCGGCCTGCCGCGACCATACGTGATGTACAGACTGGAGGCACGGCGATCAGCCATCCGATATTCCAGCATGCTCCGATCAGGGAATTTTCGTTACAACTCCAAAGCTGCCTTGTTGTCGCCCAGCATATGTGCCACGCGCAAATAGGCCATGGCGTCGTACTGGTTCTGCATCGGCGACGGCATTATCAGGATATCGGACAGCACATGATAGGCATACAGACTGCCTCGATCGGTCGCCGCCTTCGACATCGCCAATCCCCCCCATCACATTGCCACCCTTGGCCACCCGTTCGGCATAGACGGCCAATGCCGCCACATTACCGCTGGCAGCGACGCGCTTGAGCTGGTCATCCGACAGCGCGGACCATTCGTCCAACTGGGCTTGACTGGGATAACCATTGCGATACAGCCATTCCGCTTCGGCCTGGTTGCGTGCCGGCACAGGCGAGGTGTCGTCGCATTTCGGACCACTCGCACATTGATAGGCTTTCAGCTATGCAGCCGTGGCCGAGACATGTTGCGTTGGCGCCGTTTCCGAGGTCAAGCCAGGTTCGGCAGGAAGCGCGGACGTCGCGGTTGCTGGCGACGGAGCAGCGCTCGTTGCAGCAGGAGCCGACGACGGCGATTCGTCGCTGCCATCACTTCCGCAGCCGGCAACGACAATTCCTACCGTCAGCATCAAGCATACATGTTTGATTGCATTCTTCATGATCAGAACGCACACTGGTTTTGCTGAACCGCCTGCCACCAATTGGAAATATTTGGCTCCGTCCCGTTTCGTGTGGAACGTCCTGATCATGTCGTCTTCTGAGCGAGCCAAGGATTGCGAGGCAGATGCTTCAGCCTGGCGCACAGCAGATA
>QFNC01000121.1 GCA_003240695.1 Pseudoxanthomonas suwonensis
GGCGATCCTGGCGCCGCTGGCGCGGACGCCGCGGGCGGCAACCTGGTCGACGCGCTCGGCCTGCGCGGCGTGCCGCTGATCATCTGGGCGGAGGCGTTCCTCGTCTCCTTCGCCGTCGCCGGGTTCGCTCAGCTGGCGGCGTTCCCGTTCCTGCCGCTTGAGGTCACGGCCGCCGTCGCCATCTTTTTCGGCCTTCTCTGCGCCCGGACCGTCTCCCGGGCGGTCCGCAGGCTGGCGCCGTCGTTCGAGACGACGTCCGTCGACCTGTCGCGCATCTCGCGAATCGAGGGCCGGGTCATCGGCGGCGTGGCCACCGACCTGACCCCCGCGCGCGTTCGCCTCATCGACAAGCACGGCAGCATCCATGATCGCATGCTGCTGGCCTTGAACGACGACCAGATCCCGGAGGGGACGCCGGTCGTGGCCCTGCGTCGCGTCGACCCGGACACGGGCGAGACGTCGCTTCGCATCATCCGCAAATGAACAGCTTCCAACCGGAGAAAATCATGCAGAACATGTTCGTCTACCTCGCCGCGGCCGCCGCGGTCGTCATCCTCGTCCTCTTCATCGGCGTGGTCCTGGCCCGGCTCTACCGGCGCGCCACGCCGCAGGTCGCCCTGGTTCGCACCGGTTCCGGCGGGCGTCGCGTCATCAAGGACGGCGGCGCGATCATCATCCCGGCCCTGCACGAGGTCACCAAGGTGAACATGCAGTCGGTGCCGATCCGCGTCCGGCGCTCCGGCGACGAGGCGCTTATCACCCGGGATTCGATGCGCACCGACGTCGAGTTCACCTTCTTCGTGCGGGTCGCCGACGACGAGGACGCGATCATGCGCGCGGCGCAGACGCTGGGAGACAAGACCTTCAAGCCGAGCGAGCTGGCGGACATGATCGACGCCAAGGTCGTCGACGCGGCGCGCGCCGCCGCGGCCGGCATGGACATGCAGGAGCTGCATTCCAACCGCAAGGAGTTCGTCAACACGGTGCAGGCCCAGCTGGCAGAGGACCTGATGACCAACGGCCTGACGCTTGAGAACGTCTCGCTGGTCGCCCTCGACCAGGCGGACTTCGACAACCTGTCGGAGAACAACGTCTTCAACGCGACCGCCCGCACCAACGTGGTTCGCATCGTCACCGAGCAGAACGAGGCCCGCGCCAAGCGCGAGGCGGAGGCGCAGATCGCGATCGCCGAGCAGCGGAACGCCGCCGCGATCCGCGACCTCGAGCTGAAGCGGGATCTCGAGGAGCGCCAGGCGGAGACCAACACCAGCATCGAGAACGCACGCAACGCCCGCCGCGCCGAGCAGGAGAGCGCCAAGGAGACGGCGGACCGTGACATCGAGCTGGCGCGCCAGGCGCGCGCCATCGCCGTGTCGGAGAAGTCCGAGGCGGAGAGCGTCGCCCGCGCCAGGGCGGACGCCGCCCGCGCCGAGGCGATCTCGGCCGAGGAATCGGTCAAGACGGCGGCCGCCGTCTCCGAGGCGGAACGCATCAAGCGGATCCGCATCCTCAAGGCGGAGGAGGAGGCGGAAGCCGCCGCGACCGCCATCAAGGTGCAGGCGGCCGCGGAGCGGACGGCCGCTGAGGACCGCGCGGCCGCCGTTCTGGCCGAGGCGCGCGCCGAGGCGGACGCGGAGAAGATCCGGGCGGAGGCGCGCCGCGAGGCGGGCCTGGCCGACGCCGAGGCGACCCGGGCCATGGTCTCGGCCGAGAACGAGATCTCGCCCGCGATCGTCGGCATGCGCGTGGACCTTGCCCGGATCGAGGCCGCCCCGAAGGTTCTGGCCGAGATCATGCGCCCGACCGAGAAGATCGAATCGATCCGCATCTTCCAGGGCCTGAACGGCCTCGCCGGCGGGGCCGGA
>QFNC01000022.1 GCA_003240695.1 Pseudoxanthomonas suwonensis
TTCGGCCAGGAACATCTCCTTGGACAGGAACCCGTTCAGCAGCGGCACCCCGGCCATGGCCATCGAGGCGATGATCGCCAGCGTGGCGGTGAACGGCAGCGCGTTGCGCAGGCCGCCCAGCCGGCGCATGTCGCGGGTGCCGGTTTCGTGGTCTATGATACCGGCGGCCATGAACAGCGACGCCTTGAAGGTGGCATGGTTGAGGATGTGGAACAGCGCCGCCACCACGGCCAGTGGCCGCGACAGGCCGAAGAGCAGCGTGATCAGGCCCAGGTGCGAAATGGTGGAATACGCCAGCAGACCCTTGATGTCGTGCTGGAAGATGGCGTTCCACGCGCCGATCAGCAGCGTGGCGGCCCCGATCGCGCACACGGTGTAGAAGAACAGGTCGGTGCCGGCCAGCACCGGATGCAGTCGCGCCAGCAGGAACACGCCGGCCTTCACCATGGTGGCCGAATGCAGGTATGCCGACACCGGCGTGGGCGCGGCCATGGCCTGCGGCAGCCAGAAGTGGAACGGGAACTGCGCGCTTTTCGTGAACACGCCCAGCAGCACCAGCAGCAGCATGGCCGGGTACCAGCGATGGTCGCGGATCGCATCACCCGACTGCAGGATGATGTCCAGGTCGTAGCTGCCGACGATCCTGCCCAGCAGGATCGCCCCGCCCAGCAGCGCCAGTCCACCCATGCCGGTGACCAAGAGCGCCATGCGCGCGCCGCGGCGGGCATCGGCGCGGTGCGACCAGAAGCCGATCAACAGGAAGGAGCTGATCGAGGTCAGTTCCCAGAACACCACCAGCAGCAGCACGTTGCCGGCCAGCACCACGCCCAGCATCGAGCCCATGAACAGCGACAGATAGCCGAAAAAGCGCACCGGGCTGTCCTTGGCATCGAGGTAGTACACCGCATACAGCACCACCAGTGCCCCGATCAGCAGCACCAGCAACGCGAACATCCAGGCCAGGCCATCCACGCGCAGCAGGAAGTCCAGCCCCAGCGACGGCAGCCAGGCGTGCCGCGATTGCAGCACCTCGCCGGCGAACACCCGCGGGGCCATGCCAGCCAGCAGCACCAGGCCCAGCAATGCACCGCCGCCGGCCAGCCAGCCCACGCTGCGTCGGCGCCCCGGCTGGAACGCGATCAGCGCCGCGACCGCGAATGGCAGCGTCAGCAGCAGGTCGAGCGTGGAGAAGGGCATCCGGTCGGCGACTGGTTATGCCTTGCCGCTTCGCACGACCAGCATGTCGCAGGCAGCGGTTTCCAGCAGACGCTTGGCCACGCTGCCCACCAAGCGGTCGGCCAATGCGCTGCGCCCGTGCGAGGCGATCACCGCCAACGTGCCGGGTCGGGTCAGGGCGTGCTGGCGCAGCAGCCGTACCGGGTGCGCGGGTGCGGCCGTCAGCTGCCAATGCCCTGCGCGGCGCTCGTCCAGGGTTTGCCGCACGAACGCATCCACCGCTTCTTCGGCGCCCGCTTGCAGGCCATGCAGGATGGCGTCGCGCTGGGGCCTGCTGCCCACGTGCGTGTGCAACGGCACCTCGAACGCATGCAGCAGCTCGTGCCGATCGATGTCGCCGAACCAGCCATCGGCCAGTTGCAAGGCGGTGGCGCTGGCCGGCGACAGATCGCTCGCCACCACCACCGACTGATACGGTCCGTGCACCCGATCCTGCACCACCAGCATGGGCACCGCGGCATGGCGACTGAGCCACAGCACGCTCGATCCCAGTTCGATCGCCCCCAGTGCATCGCGCCGGCCCAGCCCGGTCACGATCAGTCCGCAACCGGTTTCGGCGGCCACCCGCTGCACGGCATCGCCCACCGCGCCTTGTTCGACGCGGATCTCGACCGGAATGTCGATGCCAGCCAGGTCGCGCTCGGCCTGTGCCCGCAGTCGCTGGGCGGGCGTTGCCGGCGTGGCGATGTCTTCCGGGTCCTCCGTGGCGTGCGATCCGGACCGACTGAAGCTGGCCTGCGCCGGAAGGACCACCAGCACCACCAGACGTGCGGCCCAGTGACGGGCCAGTTGCACGGCCCGGTCCAGCGCACGGTCGGAGCGGGCGGTGAGATCGGTAGCCAGCAGCACAGCGCCGGGCCGGAGCGTTGAAGTGGGAGCGGTCATGATCGTGAAAAGCGGTCGGTTGACGGACCAGTCTAACCGCTGCATGTCGCCAGCCGCGTCGATGTGCAGGCAACGGGGTTGAACCCTGGCGATCAGTCCGCATCGCGATGCGTGCCGCCGACGTCTACGGATGGCGGCCCTGCCGACGACATCACCACGGACTCCTGGCGACGATGTCGCACCGACAATCTGCCTGCAGCGACCGGATCGAGTTCGCACAATGCCAAAAACAGCCATCGATGTTCCCGGGTGACCGGAGTCACGGATGCCAACATCCGTGGCAAATCCTAGGGTTTTCCCTAGTATCCGGCCCTCCGCATAACGCTAGCGTATGGATGTGGGCAATGCCCGCACGCCCTCATTCGCCATCGACAGGCCGGCCACTGCCGGCTGCCACCCGAGGATCCATCCATGCAGCGTTCCCTTGCTTTCGCGTCTTCATCCCGGAGCGGTTACAGCCGGATGTTCACTGCGGTCCGTTCCGCAATGGCGATCGCGGCCGTCACTGCCGTGTCCGCACTCGGCTCCCTTGCGCCTGCGCCGGCCATGGCCAAGCCGCTGTTCCAGCTTCCCTTTCCGTGCGGCCAGGTCTGGTCCGGCCAGACCCGCACCAATCATCGGCCGCAGAACTCCATCGATTTCAACCGGGTCAACGACGAAGGCGATCCGGTGACCGCCTCCGCGCCCGGCCGCGTCATCACCGTGCGCAATCTCGGCAATACCAGCTACGGCAAGTACGTGGTCGTGGACCACGGGGGCGGCTGGACCACGCTGTATGCGCATCTGAGCAGCTTTTCCGTCAGCGTGGGCCAGTCAGTCGGCCAGGGCCAGCGCATCGGTGCGCTCGGCAATACCGGCGGCTCCACCGGCGCCCACCTGCATTTCGAACAGCGCTATGGTGGCTCGGCACAGCGCATCGTTTTCAATGGGGTCGGCGCCTATTATTGGGGCACCAGGAGCTACACCAGTCGCAATGGCTGCGGTGGCGGCGGCGGGACCGGCAGCGGAACCGTGCGCACCAACGGCACGCCGCTGAACGTGCGCGCGGCTCCCAACACCTCCTCTGCGGTGATGGGCAGCCTGGCCAACGGGACCCGCGTCACCATCTACTGCCAGACCCGCGGCCAGACCATCACCGGTACCTACGGCACCAGCAACCTGTGGAACCGGATCGGCAGCGGTCGTTACATTCCCGACGTGTACACCTACACCGGTTCGGACGGCCAGGTGGCACCGAGCTGCTGAGGGCGCGGCAGCGCAGCGGCCTGCACGGTCGCTGCGCTTTCATCCCGGATCCGCAACGATGCGACCACCGTGCAGAAATCCCATTCAACCGCGACACTCGTGATCACCGCCGTCCTCGGCATTGCCATTGGCGCGGCAGGGGCCGGCACGCTGCACGTGCGCGGCGATAGCCAGGCCGCGAACGGCGATTCGATCCGCGCATCGGCCCGGCCGATCGATGCGGGCGCCGGCGCGTGGACGTCTCCGGCTTCCGCTGCCATGCCGGCGCCGCCGCGCAACGCGGCATCGCCCCAGCAGCTGATCGGGCGTTACCAAGCCGAAGCCAGCCTGGACGGCCGCGGCGCGATCCTGGCGCAGCTGCAGGGCAGCACCGATGCCGCGGTGCTGCAGCTCGCCATGCGGCTGGCACGCAGCAGCGACCCGCAGCAACGGCAGGATGCCATGCAGTTGCTGCAAGCCTTTCCGCTGGATCAGGCACCGGTGCGCGAGTTCCTGGTGCAGCAGCTGCGCGAACAGTCCGAGCCAGTGGCGCTGAAACAGTCGCTAGACATGCTGATTCCGGCCAGCATGGCCAGCGAGGACGCCGCGCCGGTGGTGGACCAGCTGCAACGGCTGAAAACGCACGCCGATCCCGAGGTGCGCGCGGCCAGCGTGCTGCAGCTGGCGCAGTGGGACCGCCACGGCGATCAGGAAGCGCTGCTGTACGGCGCGCTGCTGGACGCCGACGCACCGGTGCGCGAAGCCGGGCTGGCGGGCATCAGTGCCCAGCGCGTGCGTTCGCCGCGGATCAAGGACGTGCTGCTGGCCACGCTCACCGATGCCCGGGCCTCGAATGACGAACGCAGCGCAGCCGCGTTCATCCTGCAACAGGATTATCCGCTGACCCGCGCCGAGTTCGCCGTGTATCGCAATGCCGTGACGGACGTGCAGTCACTGGGCGACCATGGCAATCCGGGCGAACATCCGCATTGAACCGTGTGCCGGCACGAATCGCGGCACTCAACCGGGCGCGGAAAAATGTTTCTGCAACCCGGCCCAGCACGCCGTGTAGTCGCGCTGGCGATGGCCGGCGTCGATGGCCTGCTGGGTGGGACGGATCACCCCGCGCGACTCGAACATGAAGGCCATGGTGTCGGTGATGTAGTCCGGCTTCGAGGTGTCGCGTGCAGACGCCCTGTCGAAGGTCTCCGCATCCGGTCCGTGCCCGCTCATGCAGTTGTGGATCGATGCCCCGCCCGGCGCGAAGCCTTCCGCCTTGGCGTCGTATGCGCCGGTGATCAGCCCCATGCATTCGCTGGCGACGTTGCGATGGAACCATGGCGGACGGAAGGTGTCCTGCATCGCCAGGATGCGCGGCCCGAAGATCACGAAATCGAGATTGCCGACACCGGGCGTGTCGGTGGGCGAAGTCAGCACCAGGAAGATCGACGGATCGGGATGGTCGAAACTGATCGAACCGATGGTGTTGAACTTGCGCAGGTCATACTTGTACGGCACGTGGTTGCCGTGCCAGCCGACCACGTCCAGCGGCGAATGGCCGATGTCGGCGCGCCACAGGTGGCCCTGGAACTTGGCGACCAGTTCGAAATCGCCTTCGACATCCTCATATGACGCGCACGGCGTCAGGAAATCGCGTGGATTGGCCAGGCCGTTGCTGCCGATCGGCCCGAGATCGGGAAGGCGCAGGAACGCGCCGAAGTTCTCGCACACATAGCCGCGCGACGGCCCGTCGGGCAGGTCTACGCGGAAGCGGATGCCGCGCGGGATCACCGCGATGTCCTGCGGCTCCACTTCCAGCACGCCGAGCTCGGTCGCGATCACCAAGCGCCCCTGCTGCGGCACGATCAGCAATTCGCCATCGGCATCGTAGAACCAGCGCCCTTCCATCGACGCATTCGCGGCATACCAATGGATGCCGATGCCAACGCCCACGCTCGGCGCGCCATTGCCGGCCAGGGTGAACAGGCCATCGATGAAATCCACCGGCACGCTTTCGGAAGATTCGCCCGGGATCGGCAACGGGCTCCAGCGCAGCTGGTCCGGCGTGACCGGACCGGTGCCGAAATCGTTGTGGAAATGGTCGTGATGCAGCAGCTCGAACGCGCCGTGCATCGCCGCCGGGCGGATGCGGTACAGCCAGCTGCGGCGGTTGCCGTGCCGCGGCGCGGTGAAGGCGGTGCCGCTGATCTGCTCGGCGTACAGGCCGTGCGCCACGCGTTGCGGCGAGTTGCGGCCCTCCGGCAAGGTGCCCGGCAACGCCTCGGTGGCGAATTCGTTGCCGAAGCCGCTCATGTAGCCGGTCTGGAACACCCGCGTGCTGTCGCGATGCGGCATCGGCACGACATTGCTTTCGCTGCTCCTCATCCGCTTTCCCTCAGAGAACGCCGCGCTTCATCTGGTCGCGCTCGATCGATTCGAACAGCGCCTGGAAATTGCCTTCGCCGAAACCCTCGTTGCCCTTGCGCTGGATGATCTCGAAGAAGATCGGGCCGAACGCGTTCTGGGTGAAGATCTGCAGCAGTTTGCGCTGCTTGGTGTCCGGGTCGGCATCGATCAGGATCGAATTCCTGCGCAGGCGTTCCACGTCCTCGCCATGATTCGGCACGCGCGCATCGATCACGTCGAAGTAGGTGTCGGGCGTGTCGAGGAACTTGACGCCCTTGGCGTGCATCGCCTCGATGGTGGAATAGATGTCGTTGGTGAACAGCGCGATGTGCTGGATGCCCTCGCCCCTGTAGTCGCGCAGGTATTCGTTGATCTGCGACTTCTCGTCGCTGGACTCGTTCAGCGGGATGCGCACGATGCCGTCCGGCGCGGTCATCGCCTTCGACAGCAGGCCGGTCTTGGCACCCTTGATGTCGAAGTAGCGGATCTCGCGGAAGTTGAACAGCGTCTCGTAGTAGTCCGACCACTTCTGCATGTTGCCCAGGAACAGGTTGTGGGTCAGATGGTCGATGAAGGTCAGCCCGAAGCCCTTCGGCTGCGGATCCGCGCCCTCGATCAGCTCGAAGTCCTTGTACAGGTCTGCGTCGTTCGCATCGACCAGATACAGCATGCAATCGCCGATGCCCTTGATCACCGGCGCATCGACGGCCCTGCTCGCCGGCTTGAAGTCGACCGCTTCGCCGCCGTTGCCGAGGACGTGCTGCAGCACCTCCCGCGACGGCCGGCTGAAGTTGATCGCGAATCCGCAGGCCGACGGCCCGTGCCTGTCGGCGAAATCGGACGCGAACGAATCGGCGGATTCGTTCAGCAGGAAATTGATGCCGCCCTGGCGGAACAGGGTGATGGCGCGGTCCCTGTGCCTGGCGACCGCGCTGAAACCCATGCCTTCGAAATAGGCACGCATCGCGTCGCCCTGACCATTCGGCGCAGCGAATTCCACGAACTCGAAGCCGGCGATGCCCATCGGGTTCTCGAAGGTGGTGGGCGTCATGCCGATGTCCTGATCGACGATTGCGCGTTGCACGGCCATGACCTGTTCTCACGGGGTTGCGGAAGCCGCCTTTATAGTTTCAGATGAAACCATCTGCAAGCTGCGGTGCGCCATGTCCGTGTCGAAGTCGTCGTGCGTTCAGCTCTCGCTGGAACTGGAACGCTTCCTGCCGTACCGGCTGTCGGTCCTGTCGAACCGGATCAGCAGTGCCATCGCCGATGTCTATGCGGACCGCTTCGGCATCGGCATCACCGAATGGCGCGCGATCGCCGTACTGGGTCGCTACCCCGCTCTTTCCGCAAGCGAGGTGGCGCAGCGCACCGCGATGGACAAGGTAGCGGTCAGCCGGGCAGTGGCCGCGCTGCTCGACAAGGGCCTGCTGCAGCGCGACATCCATGCCGACGACCGCCGCCGTTCCGTGCTGTCGCTGAGCCGTGCCGGCCAGCGGATGCATGCGCAGATCGCGCCATTGGCGCTGGACATGGAACGCAGGCTGCTGCAGGAACTGGATGCGGCCGAGCAGGACCTGCTGATGCGGCTGCTGGAAAAACTCGACACAGCGGTGCAGGACCTGTGACGCCGCAGACGACGACGGCCACCGCAGTGGCCGTCGAAGCAGTGGTGGCGTGGACTTACTTCACGCCGTGCATCAGCCTGTTGATCAGCGGCGCGGCCAGGAAGAACAGCACCGCGATCACGATGCCCAGAATGAACATCTGCTGGAACACCGTCGCATACTGGTCCAGGGAGCCGGCCCCGGCGTCGTGCGATGCCGCCCCACCCGAGGCGATCGCGGCAATCCGTCCGGCCACGTAGTTGGCCATCGCGATCGACAGGAACCAGCCGCCCATGGCCAGGCCGGTTTCCTGCGGGCGCGCCAGCTTGGTGACCATGGCCAGTCCGATCGGCGACAGGCACAACTCGCCCATGGTGTGGATCAGATAGGTCAGGGTGAGCCAGATCCAGGAAATCTTCCCATCCGCCCCCACGGTGTTCTGGATCGCGAACACCAGCACGTAGAAACCGATCGCCGCGCCGGCCAGGCCGAAGCTGAACTTGCGCGGGATCGACGGGTTGATGTTCTTGCCGTCCAGTGCCGGCCACAGCGTGGCGAAGATCGGCGCCAGCAGCAGGATGAAGACCGGGTTCACCGACTGGAAAATCTCGAACGTCGGCTGCCAGCCGAAAATGCTGACCTGCGGCATGCGCACGTAGTCCTGGGCGAGGAAGTTCAGCGACGAGCCGGCCTGTTCGAACAGCGCCCAGAACAGGATGTTGGCCAGGAACAGGATCAGCATCGCGATGTACCGGTGCAGCTGTTCCTTCTGCCCGCTGCGCACGCCGCTGTAGATGAAGTACGCGGCCAGGCCGATCATCATCACGATCAGCATGCCGCCCAGCAGGTTGCTCTTGCTCAGCAGGAAGAACACCGGCACCGCCAGCAGCAGCGCGCCGACCAGCACGCTGATCACCGGACCCCAGCCGCGCTTGTCCTGCGGCGCGGTACCGACATGCCCCAGCCACGACTTCAGCGCCTGGAACACCACCAAGCCCAGCAGCATGCCGATGCCGGCGGTGAAGAACCCCCAGCGATAGCCGAATTTCTGGCCGATCATCGAGGCACAGATGATCGGCGCGACCAGCGCGCCGGCATTGATGCCCATGTAGAAGATGGTGAAGCCGGAGTCGCGGCGCGCGTCGCCCGGTGCGTACAGCTTGCCGACCATGGTCGAGATGTTGGGCTTGAACAGGCCGTTGCCCACCACGATCACGGCCAGACCCATCAGGAAGGTGGTCAGGTCGGGTGCCATCAGCATGAACATGCCCGCCGCCATCAACGCGCCGCCCAGCATGATCGAACGCTGGTAGCCGAGGATGCGGTCGGCCACGTAGCCGCCGGCGATGCCGGTCATGTACACCATCGAGGTGTAGCCGCCGTAGGTCAGGCTGGCCTGTTCGCGCGCGGCATCGCCGCTGAGATGCGCGAAGAACGCCGACGCCACGTGCACTGCGAGCATCGCGCGCATGCCGTAGTACATGAAGCGTTCCCAGAATTCGCTGCCGAACAGGTTCCACAGCGCCTTGGGATGGCCGAGGATTTCGCCCGGTGGCGGCGGCTGGAAATCGGGCACGGGATGGACGGGGTTGGTTGCGCTCATGTGGGTTCCTGAACTGCGGGACGTTGGTCGTCCGCGACCGCGGACAGCCTGCGAGCATGTCCGAGGCAGGGCATTGCCGTCAAACCGCCCATGTGCTGCATCGCAGCAGCCCGGTCCGACGCCGAGCCTGCTTTGTGGCTCAATCGGTCAAGCACCAGCAGCGCATGCTTCATTGCAAGTAGCGCTGATCATCGAAGCTGCTGCACCACTGCGGCCGGTACACCACGATCAAGGCCAGGGTGCCGCCGCTGAAGAACCCTTCGGCGAACATCAGCGGCACGGTGGCCAGCAGATAGGCCGATTGGGTATCGGCCGCGAACCAGCCGGCCAGCAGCGCCTTGGCCAGCATCGATGCGCCCATCGATGCCGCGCCGGCGAGAAACGCATTCACCATGATGTACACCATCACGTTGGCCGGCAGGTGCCGTTGCGCCAGATGCAGTCCCGCCTGCACCACGGCGATCGGCAGCGCACCGGTCACCAGGAAGTCGGTGGCCCAGCCCAGCCAGGCGTGGCCGGTTGCCCATGCGGCCAGGCTGACGATCGCCATCACCCACAGCGCGAAGCGTGCGCCGAACATCAACGCAGCGATGGCCGCGCCAAGGAAGTGCAGCTTCACGCCCGGCAGGGCATCGGCATTGAAGCCGCGCATCGCGCACAGCACCAGTGTGGCGATGAGCAGCACCCGCTGGGCCTCGGCATCTCCCTGCAGCTTGAACCAGGGCAATCCGCGCCCTGCCCACAGCAGCAGCCCGGCCGCCACGGCCAGCGCCAACCACTGCAGCGCCTGCACGGTCATCACGGGGAGCCTGGATCAGTCGGTCGCATCGTCCGCCGCCGCATTGTCCAGGCCGATGCGGGTGCGCACCGCGAACAGTTCGGGAAAGAAGGTCAGATCCAGCGCGCGCTTGAGGAAATCCACCCCCGACGAACCGCCGGTGCCGCGCTTGAAACCGATGATGCGCATCACCGTGCGCATGTGCCGGAAGCGCCACAGCTGGAACTGGGTTTCCAGGTCCACCAGGTCCTCGCACAGGGCGTATTCGCGCCAGAAGCGGTCGGTGTCGTCGTAGATGCGCGCGAACACCGGCAGCAGCGCCTCGTCGTGCACATGCGCGCGGCTCCAGTCGCGCTGCAGGTTGGCCTGCGGGATGGCATGCCCCCAGCGCGCCAGATACAGCAGGAATTCGTCGTACAGGCTGGGGGCCTGCAGCACGGCCTGCAGTGCCGCCTGCGCGGCCGGGTCGTGGCCGAACACCTTCACCATCGCGGCATTCTTGTTGCCCAGCAGGAACTCCACGGTGCGGTACTGCAGCGACTGGAAGCCGCTGGCCGGCCCCAGGATGTCGCGGAACTGGGCGTATTCCGACGGGGTCAGGGTTTCCAGCACCGACCACTGCCCGGTCAGCTGCTCCAGCACGCGCTTGCTGCGCGCCACCGTCTTGCCGAACTGCCACACGCGGTCGTTGCGCAGATGCTCGACAGCAGCACGCAATTCATGGATCAGCAGCTTCAGCCACAGCTCGCTGGTCTGGTGCTGGATGATGAACAGCATTTCGTCGTGATGCGGCGGTTGCGACAGCGGCAGCTGCGCCGACAGCAACCGCTCCAGCTGCAGATAGCCGGCGTAGGTCATGCGTCCGGACAGGTCGACATGGATGTCCTGTTCCAGTGCGCGCTCGTTGGAATTGGCGGAGATCATCCGGGCAGCCTACTCCACTGCCGCCGGTCGGGAAATGTGGCGTTGTCATTGAAACGACATCCATTCGGCGCGGATTCGGGCCACACTATCGCCCGGGCCGCGGACGTGCCTGCCCTATTCCGAGAACCGATGAACACACTGACGCGCGTATTCGCCCGGCGGACCGCCGTGCTGCTGACCCTGCTGGCCTGCACCAGCCTGGCTCACGCCGAGATCCTCATCAGCCAGGTGTATGGCAGCGGCGGCAACACCGGTGCCACCTACCGTCGCGACTTCATCGAGTTGCGCAACACCGGCACCGAGCCGGTCAGCCTGGCAGGCTGGAGCGTGCAGTACGCCTCGGCAGCCGGCAGCACCTGGCAGAAGACCGACCTGACCGGCACCATTCCGGCCGGCGGGTTCTTCCTGATCGCACAGGCTGCAGGTTCGGGCGGCACCACCGATCTGCCCACGCCGGATGTCAGCGGCAGCATCGCCATGTCCGGGACCGCCGGCAAGGTGGCACTGGTGTCCAACCAGACCCTGCTGAGCGGATCCTGCCCGCTGGGCAGCAGCGTGCCCGACTTCGTCGGCTTCGGTTCCAACGCCAGCTGCTCGGAAACGGCGCCCGCTCCGGCACCGAGCAACAGCACGGCCCTCCTGCGCAAGGACAACGGCGTCGCCGATAGCGGCAACAACAGCATCGACTTCGTCGCTGACGCGCCCAACCCGCGCAACAGCGGCTCCGCGCCACCCGATCCGCCGGATCCGCCGATCGCCTTGACCATCGCCCAGATCCAGGGCAATGCCGCGGTGTCGCCGCATGCCGGCAAGCGGGTGGTGACCGAAGGCGTGGTGACCGCACGCAAGTTCAACAACGGCTTCTTCCTGCAGTCGCTGGTGCCGGACACAGATCCGGCCAGTTCCGAAGGCATTTTTGTCTTCACCCAGGCCGCTCCCCCGGGCGATGCCAGCGTGGGCAACGTGGTGCGCGTCACCGGCACGGTGACCGAATTCACGCCGTCATCGAATCCGAACCAGCTGTCGATCACCGAGCTGACCGAGGTGACGGTGGAACTGCTGTCCACCGGCCAAACGCTGCCGGCACCGGTGGAACTGACTGCCGTGGATGTCAATTCGCAGGCCAGTCCCACGACGCTGGAACGCCTGGAGGGCATGCGCGTCAGCGTGGCCACTGCCCGCGTGGTGCAGGCCAGCAACGGCAACATCGATGAAGACGATGCGCTGTCGTTCACCGATGGCGTGTTTTACGTCATCCTGCCCGGCGTGGCGCGGCCGTTCCGCGAACCCGGCATCGGCGTGATGGACGTGATTCCGATTCCCGCCGGCAAATCGCCGCCGCGTTTCGACACCAACCAGGAACGCCTGATGGTGCGCAGCCGCGGCCAGATCGGTGCGACCGCCCTGACCGTGGACGTGGATGCGGACATCAGCGGCCTGGTGGGCGTGCTGGATTACCACAGCGGCACTTGGGCATTCACGCCGGACGCCGGCAGCAGCATCGGCGTGGCAGGCGGCAAGCAGCCGTCCGCGGTCAGCGATGCTGGCAGCAGCGAGGTCACCATCGGCGGCTTCAACCTGCTGCGCCTGTTCGACGAGGTGAACGACAGCAACGGCGGCCCCACCATCAAGCCCGCCGCATTGGACAAGCGCCTGACCAAGACCTCGGCCGCGATCTGCACCTGGCTGAAGGCGCCGGACATCCTGGGCGTGGTGGAAGTGGAAAACCTGCGCGTGCTGACGATGCTGGCCGACCGCATCAACAGCAGCTGCGCCAGTGCGCCGACCTACGTGCCGTACCTGGTCCCGGGCAACGACGTGGGCGGCATCAACGTGGGCTTTCTGGTCAGCACGCGCGCCACCGGTGCCAACCCGCGCGTCCAGGTGCTCGGCGTGCAGCAGTACGGCAAGGAAGCCACGCTGGCAAATCCCGACGGCAGCACCAGCCTGCTGAACGACCGCCCACCACTGGTGCTGAATGCGGTAGTGCACGAAGCCTCCGGCGGCCAGTACCCGGTCACGGTGATCGTGAACCACCTGCGTTCGCTCAACGACATCGATTCCATCGAATCCGGCAGCAACGGCTGGGCCACCACCGGCGAGCGCGTGCGTGCCAAGCGCGTGGCGCAGGCATCCTACCTGGCCGGCCTGGTCAACACCCTGCAGCAGGCCGATGCCAATGCGCGCATCGTGCTGACCGGCGACTTCAACGCCTTCGAGTTCAACGACGGCTATGCCGACGTGATGGGCATCGCGCTGGGACGGCCGGCGTTCGAAACCGACGTGCTGACCTGGGCACCGAGCCCGCTGGTCACGCCGCTGGTGGACGGCAGCCAGCTGGTCGGCGAGCCGGCCGAACGCTATTCCTACGTGTTCGAAGGCAATGCGCAGACCCTGGATCACGTGCTGGTGAACGAGGCGCTGATCCTGGATGCGGCCAACGCCCGCGTGGAACATGCGCGCCTCAATGCCGACTTCGGTGTGCACCACTTCGGCGATGCCGGGGTGCCGATGCGGGTGTCCGACCACGACCCGGTGCGGCTCAGCATCGACGTGCCGCAGTTCCACAACGCCGATCTGGCCATCACCGCCCGCGTGGATCCGGCCAGCGCAACCGTCGGCCAGGGGCTGAGCTACACCGCCACCGTGCACAACGCCGGCGCCAACGATGCCCGTGACGTCGGTGTCGCGCTGGTGTTCGACGCACTGGTGAACCCGGTGGTCGCCGACACGGCGGGCTGGACGTGTGCCTTCCCGGAGCAGGACACCACGCAGCAGACCACCACCGTCAGCTGTTCGACCGCGGCCCTGTCCGCGGGAGGCAGTGCCGCGTTCACGGCGCAGGTCACCGCCGACGCTGCCCTGGCCGGCCGCAGCCTGCGCATGGCCGCCGCGGTGTCCTCCAGCGTCCGCGATCCGCTGCCGGTCAACAACCAGGCCCAGGCCAGCGCTGCCATCCAAGGCAACTCGCAGCAGTCCGACCTGGCCACGTTCATCATCGGTCCGCCCGCACTGCGCCTGGGCAGCACCGAAACCGTGGAGGTGGTGGCCATCAATCTGAGCGATGCACCGGCCCAGGCACCGCAGCTGGACGTGTACCTGGCTGCCAAGCCGCGCGACGTCACCGTCACCGCACCGGATGGCTGGGCCTGCACGCGCACCATCCGCCTGCCCGGCTTCGGCCTGCGCTGCACCGCGCCTTCGCTGGACGTCGAGTCGTCTGCCACGGTGATACTGGCGGTCGCGGTTCCCAGCTCGCCGCCGCCTGCGATTACCGGCTTCCTGACCGTGGAGTCCAAGGTCGCTTCAACCACGCCCGATCCGGCACCCGGCAACAACCGCGATCGCTACCGGACCATCAACTTCGTGCAGCCGTAAGCCACTGACAGCCGGCGGCATCACACCGGAACGCGGGGGCAACCCCGCGTTTTTTCTGCGCTGCGCCATGCCTGTCGCAGCGGAGCCGGTATCATGGGCGGCTCACTCGACTGTCGGATGCCGGATGACCATCGCCGCTGAATTCCAGATCGACCATCTGCAATACCTCGCCCCCGACGGCAGCTTGAACGGCCCGCTGCCGCCCGCGGTGCTCGACCCGGCCGCGCTGGTGCCGCTGTTCAAGCAGATGCTTTTCATCCGCACCTTCGATGCCAAGGCCATTGCCTTGCAGCGCACCGGCAAGCTGGGCACCTATGCCGCCTGCCTGGGCCACGAGGCCACCCACGTGGGAATCGGCGCGTCGATGCGGCCGGAGGACGTGTTTGCACCCAGCTACCGCGAATACGGTGCACAATTCATGCGCGGCGTGAAGCCGCGCGACGTGCTGATGTACTGGGGCGGCGACGAGCGCGGCAACGACTTCGAAGTGCCGCGCAACGACTATCCGTGGTGCGTGCCGATTTCCACGCAGATGCTGATGGCGGCCGGCGCGGCGCTGTCCTTCAAGCTGCGCAAGCAGGACCGCGTGGCGGTGGCCTGCTGCGGCGATGGGGGTTCGTCGAAGACCGATTTCTACGCCGCCGTGAATTCCGGCGGCGCCTATCAGTTGCCGCTGGTGCTGTGCGTGATCAACAACGGCTGGGCGATCAGCGTGCCGCGCAAGGCCCAGACCGGCGCACAAACGCTGGCGCAGAAAGGCCTGGCCGGCGGCCTGCACTGCCTGCAGGTGGACGGCAACGACCTGATCGCGGTGCTCGAAGCCATGCGTCGCGCCTACGAGCGCGCACGCACCGGCGAGGGCGGCAGCGTGATCGAGTTCCTGACCTACCGCCTGCACGACCACACCACTGCCGACGACGCACGTCGCTACCGCGGCGAGGACGAAGTGAAGGACGCCTGGACC
This sequence comes from Pseudoxanthomonas suwonensis, assembly GCA_003240695.1. Lineage (GTDB taxonomy): Bacteria > Pseudomonadota > Gammaproteobacteria > Xanthomonadales > Xanthomonadaceae > Pseudoxanthomonas_B > Pseudoxanthomonas_B suwonensis_A. Next base: position 15,006 of record QFNC01000022.1, read on the forward strand.
CGCGAGCCGTTCATCCGCCTGCGCAAGTACCTTACCGACTTGGGCCTGTGGGACGAGGCGCAGGAAAAAGCCTGGGTGGAAGACTGCGGCAAGCGCGTGGATATCGAAATCAACGCCTATCTGGAAACCCCGGTGCAGCCGGTGCAGGCAATGTTCGATTACCTGTACGCGGAACTGCCCGAGGAGCTGCGCGGGCAACGCGATGCCGCCATTGCCCTGGAGAAGCGCGCATGAACGCCACGCAACAGAAAGAAGCCGCGCCGATCACCTTGATCGAAGCCATCACCCAGGCGCTGGCGCATGAAATGACGCACGACGACTCCGTCGTGGTGCTGGGCGAGGACGTGGGCGTGAATGGCGGCGTGTTCCGCGCCACCGCCGGCCTGCAGCAACGCTTCGGCGATCAGCGGGTGCTGGACACGCCGCTGGACGAAACCACCATCGCCGGGCTCACCGTCGGCATGGCCAGCCAGGGCATGAAACCGGTGGCCGAAGCGCAGTTCGACGGCTTCGTGTATCCGATGGTGGATTTCATCGTCTGCCATGCCGCACGCATGCGTTACCGTACCCGCGGCCGCCTGCATTGCCCGATGGTGCTGCGGGTGCCGTGGGGCGGCGGCATCCGCGCGCCGGAACACCATTCCGAAGCCAACGAATCCATCTTCACCAACGTCCCCGGGCTGCGCGTGGTGATGCCCTCGTCGCCGCAACGCGCCTACGGCCTGCTGCTGGCCGCGATCCGCGACCCGGATCCGGTCATCTACATGGAGCCCAAGCGCATCTACCGCCAGTACAAGGAACTGGTGCCGGACGACGGCGAGGCGCTGCCGCTGGACGTGTGCTACGTGCTGCGCGACGGCAGCGACATCACCCTGGTCACCTGGGGCGCGCAGGTCAAGGAAACGCTGGAGGCAGCGGAGAAACTGGCTGCCGACGGCATCAGTGCCGAGGTGATCGACGTGGCCACGCTGACTCCGCTGGATTTCGCCACCATCGCCGAATCGGTGGCCAAGACCGGGCGGTGCGTGATCGTGCACGAAGCGGCGAAAACCGCCGGTTTCGGCGCGGAAATCGCCGCACGCGTGGCCGAGGAATGCCTGTTCGACCTGCTCGCGCCGGTGGAACGCGTCACCGGCTACGACACCCACATCCCGCTGTTCCGCCTTGAAATGAAGTATCTGGTGAGCGTGGACAAGATCGTCGCCGCCGTGAAGCGCGCGATGGCGCACCGCTGAGGAATCCCGCATGTCGAAGAAAACATTCAACCTCCCCGACCTCGGCGAAGGCCTGCCCGATGCCACCATCATCGAGTGGTACGTGAAGGAAGGCGACACCATCCGGCTGGACGAGAATCTGGCGTCGATGGAAACCGCCAAGGCGGTGGTGGACGTGCCCTCGCCGGTCAGCGGCAAGGTGATCAAGCTGGCCGGCGGTCCGGGCGACATCATCGTGACCGGGCACATGCTGGCCGAATTCGAGATCGACCCGTCGCTGCCGCAGCGCGCCGAAGGCCAGGACACCGGCCATCACCACGGCGGCGGCGGGCACAGCGTGGGTTCGCAGGATCCGATGCCGGACAACAAGGTGGTGGCCTCCAGCGAGGGCGGCGCGATTGCCGCCACCGACAAGCCGCAGCCTGAAGCGGCCGACGCCAATGCCAACGCGAAAGCCGATGCCGGCACCGTGGTCGGCGCGATGCAGGTGGGCGATGCCGTGCATCGCGAAGCCGCGGTGGCCGTGGGCGGGGTGAAAGCGGTGCCTGCGGTCCGCGCGATGGCGCGCAAATTGGGCGTGGACATCGGCCGCGTGCGGGCCACCGGTCCGGACGGCACCGTGTCGATGGCCGACGTGAAGGCGGCAGCAGCCGATGCCTCGCTCTTGCTCCCCTCTCCTTCCGGGAGAGCGTCTGGGGGAGAGGGTGCGCCCAGCGCCGCGACCTCCACGCAAGCACCCTCTCCCCAACCCCTTTCCCGATCGGAAAGCGGCTCAGATGGACGCAGCACCTTGTCGCAGGCCGGCAGGCCGATGCGCACGCAGCCGCCGGGCGTGGCCGCGAGCGGGCAGCCGGAACAGCTGAAGGGCGTGCGCCGCAACATGGCGCGGGTCATGGCCGATGCGCATGCGCAGGTGGTGCCCACTACGCTGGTGGACGATGCCGACCTGCACCAGTGGATCGGCAAGCAGGACATCACCGCGCGGCTCGTGCGCGCGATCGTGGCCGCCTGCAAGGAGGTGCCGGCGCTGAATGCCTGGTTCGATGGCGACAAGCTCACCCGCACCCTGCATCCGCACGTGGACATCGGCATCGCGGTGGACACCGACGACGGCCTGTTCGTGCCGGCGCTGCGCAACGCCGACATGCTGGACGGCCACGGCGTGCGCGCGGCGATCAAGCGCCTGCGTGCGCAGGTGGAGGACCGCAGCATTCCGTCCGTCGAGCTGTCCGGCTACACCATCAGCCTGAGCAATTTCGGCATGTTCGCCGGCCGCTACGCCACGCCCGTGGTGGTGCCGCCGTGCGTGGCGATCATCGGTGCGGGCAAGTTGCAGCACGACGTGGTGGCGGTGATGGGCGGCATCGAGGTGCACCGGCGCATGCCCATTTCGCTCACCTTCGACCATCGCGCCGCCACCGGCGGCGAAGCCGCGCGCTTCCTGAAGGCGCTACTGGACGATTTGGCGCGGCCGAACTGAACAAGTGGAGTCGTTGCGTATGGCACATCGAAGCCGTCTGTCCAGCATCGATCGACCGCCAGGTCGATGACCTGGCGCCGCGTGTCGAATTCTGGTCGAAGGCGCTGGGAAAATCGGTCGAGACGGCAGATTCCGGCGGTGACGGCAAATACGCCGAGCTGCGCTCGGCGGCGGTCGAGCCGATCATCCTGCTGCAGAAGGTGGCGCATCCCTCGCGCGTGCATCTGGACATCGAAACCAACGATGTCCAGGCCGAAGCGGAACGCCTGGTCGCGCTCGGCGCGAAGAAAGTGGAGAAGGTGCAAACCTGGTGGGTGATGGAAGCTCCCAGCGGGCATCGTTTCTGCGTGATCCGCCAGCAGCGCACACCCTTCGGCCCGCACGCCAACACTTGGCCAGGCGAGTGATCCGGATCGATGCATGCCGACACCGTGTCGGTACGCATCGCCTGCACGTCATTCGGGCGGACGCATCTCGCAATTGACCATCCACGGCACGCCGTAGGCGTCGGTACACATGCCGAAACGTGCCGCCCAGAAGGTCGGCTCCAGCGGCATGGTGACCTGGCCGCCCTGCGACAGCGCGGCGAACAGCCGTTCAGCCTCCTCGATGCTGCCGGCATTCACCGACAGCGACACGCCCTGGACCGGCTGGCACTGTTGCGCCGGGCAGTCGGCACCCATCAACAGCGTGCCGTCGGGAAACTGCAAGGTGGCATGCATGATGGCATCGGGGTTGCCGCCGGGCGCATCGGCCGCCATCGGCGATTCGCCCCAGCTGTGCGCGAACAGCAGCCTTGCGCCGAAAATCGCCTGGTAGGCATCGAACGCTTGCCTGCAGTTGCCGGAAAAATTGAGATACGGATTCATCGGACGTGCCTGGTCGAAAGGAAAGATCGGGTGGACGGAAGCGGCGGCATGCCCCGCATCGGCGCCGGCTGCCGGTACCGCGGGAGGATTCCACGGCTGCCGCCGCGGCGCGTCACTGCATCGAATGCAGGCCGAACAGATTGCCTTCGGTGTCGTAGGCCAGCGCACAGAAGCCGTATTCGCCGATCGCGAACTTGTCCTTGAAGATGCGACCGCCGGCCTTGGCCACGCGACCGGCTTCCACGCCGCAGTCCTCGCAACTGAAATAGACCACGGTGCCGATGCCGCCCGGTTCCACGCCGGCCATCTTCACCAGCGCGCCGTTGGCGCCGTAGCGGGACATGCTGGCTTCGTCGTCGCCGCCGAAATGCAGCATCTGCAGATCCGATGCCGGGCCGTTGGGCGCGGCGAGGGGCTTCAGCCGGGTGGCCAGCACGGCTTCGTAGAACGCCTGCGCGCGGGCCATGTCGCTCACGTAGATTTCGAACCAGCCGACGGCATTGGTTTGCATCGCGATACCTCATGGAGTCCGGAGGGAGGGAGGGAGCATCATGTAATTGCCGTTAACATGACGTGGCGATCCTGACATCCCGATGTTACGATTGTCAACATGACTGTGCGCAAACCCGCCGCATCCATCCCGGTCTCCAAGGGCTATCACCATGGGGATCTGCAGCGCGCCTTGCTGCTGGCCGCGCGCACCTTGGTCGATGCCGGCGGCGCGGAGGGGCTGACCTTGCGCGGCGCCGCACAGCTGGCCGGTGTAAGCGCCGCGGCCCCGTACCGTCATTTTGCCGACCGCAATGCGCTGCTGGCCGCCGTGTTGACCGAAGGCTTCCACGAGTTGCAGGGTGCGCTGCAGGCTGCGCGGGAGGCACAGCCCGATCCGGTCACCGCGTATCTGGCGGTGGGACGGGCCTACATCGCCTTTGCCGATGCACACCGGCAGCTGTACCGGCTGATGTTCGGGGTGGAATGCAACAAACTGATGTATCCGACCTTACTGGCTGCAGGCCAGGCGGCGTTTTCGGAGGTGCTGCAGGCCGCGACCGCATGCCAGGCTGCGGGTCTGACCAGCAGCCGCAGTGCGGCGGATGTGGCGCTGGCGGGCTGGGCCGTGGTGCACGGCATCGCAGCGCTGCACGTGGACGGAATCCTGAACGTGGTGACCCCGCACACGCTGCCGGAGGCCACCGATGCACTGCTGGGCATTCTGGTGGAAGGCATCGCGCCGCGCTGAGCGGCCACACCGGATCGGTCAGACGGTGCCGCGGTTGCGGCCCAGCCATGGCGCATACCAGGCGCGGATGCGGGCCATGTCGGCAGCCGGATCATCGCTCATCCACAGCAGCGGACCGAAGCCGAGGCGCTTGTCGGGGTAGTGGAAATAGCAGACCTGCACCGGCACGCCGGCGGCGCGGGCGATCTTCCAGAAGCCGGTTTTCCACTCGCGCACCGCCTTGCGCGTGCCTTCCGGGGCGATGCCCAGCCAGAAGGCGTCGGCACTGCGCATCAGCGCGGCGGTCTGGTCGACGAAGCCGCCGGGTGCCTGGCGATCGATCTCCACCACGCCCAGCCAGCGCAGGATCGGTCCCATCGGCCACCAGAACAGTTCCTTCTTGCCCAGCACGCGCACATCCAGCCCCATCGCCAGCACCGCGGCGAAGCCCCACACACCGTCCCAGTTGGAGGAATGCGGCGCGCCGATCAGCACCACTTTCGGTTCGTCGGCGATGGCACCTGCCATGCGCCAGCCGCCCAGGCGCAGGATGGTCTGGCCGGCCCAGCGGGCAAAGCGGTTCGCTCGCCGGCGCGGCACGCGCGGCGGCAATGGCAGCACCGCGCCATCCGTGGCGGGCGTGTCCGGATGCGACACCGGCGGTGGGGTCATGCGTGATCCCAATCGCGTGTGCCTCGCTCGCGCTTCACCGCGCCGCGCTCGCGCTTGGTGTTCAACCGCCGCGCCTTCGCCGCACGCGATGGCCTGGTGGCGATGCGCGGTTCCGGTGCATCCAGGCCGTGGGCGATGAATGCCGCCAGCCGCTCGCGCGCGTCCTGGCGGTTGCGGTCCTGGGTGCGGAAGCGCTGCGCGTGGATGACGAGCACGCCGGCATCGGTCAGGCGGCGGTCGCGGCGGGCCAGCAGCCGTTGCCGCACCGGCTCGGGCAGCGATGGCGATGCGGCCACGTCGAAGCGCAGCTCCACGGCCGTCGCCACCTTGTTGACGTTCTGGCCGCCCGCGCCGGAGGCCCGCACGAAGCGTTCCACCAGTTCGTCATCGTCGATCCGCAATCGGCCGGCCAGGATGTCCATCCGCATACTGTAGAGCATGGCCTGCATCATCGCAGCGTGCCTCAAGGATCGGTTCCTGCCAGGAATCCGCCGATGACCGCCGCCACCGCCTCCGGCATCTCCATGTGCAGATGATGGCCGGCATCGAACCGATGCACGCTGCCGTGCCGCAACCGCGCAGCGTAGCGTTGGCGCATCGGTTCCGGCGCATACGGCTGGGCGGGATCGGCCAACACCACCTGCACCGGACAGGCGATGCCGGCGATGGCATCCTCGATCTGCGCATCGGTGGGACGCATGAAGGTGTCCACGGTCAGGCGCGAATCGCTGCTCCACACGCTGCCGCCGTCCACCGGGCGGATGCCGCGTTCCACCAGCAGGCGCGCCACCGGTTCGCTCAAGGCATTGGCGCGCATGCGGGCGGCGATGGCCGCATCCACGCTGTCGAACACGCGCAGCGACTTGGAGCGCAGGGCACGGAATCCGGCCACGGAGCGCTGCAAACGCTCAGCCGTGCGTTCGGGCAATTCCGGCAGGCCGCCAAGCGCTTCGATGCACACCATCCGCTGCACGCGATCCGGGCATGCACTGGCCAGCAGGCTGGCGATGCCCGCGCCCAGCGAGTGCGCCAGCAGCACGAAGCGCTCCCAGCCCAGCGCATCGGCCACATCCAGCACCTGATGCACCGCCGCTTCCATGGTATAGGCCACGCCGATGGGCAGATGCGCGCTGCGACCGTGACCGGGCAGGTCGATCGCGACCAGGTCGATGCCATGCAGATGCCTTGCCAGCGGCACGAAGCTGGCGGCGTTGTCCAACCAGCCGTGCAGGGCCAGGACCGGCACGGCGTCGGACGGCCCGCCGCGCAGGGCAGCGATGCGGCCGGTGGGGATGTCGATGGCGATGTCATGCAGAATCAAGGGCATGCCGCCTCCGCACGGCGCAGGATGTCTGCCAGGGCTTGCGCATGGGTCGGCGAGTCATTCAGGCACGGGATGTAGCGCAGGGAGTGCCCGCCTGCCGCGCGGAATGCGTCCGCATTCTGCAAAGCGATTTCCTCCAGCGTTTCCAGGCAATCCACGGCAAAGCCGGGACAGGCGACATCGACCGTGCGCACGCCGTCGCGAGCCAGCGCCTCCAGCATCGCCACCGTGTATGGCTGCAGCCAGCGTTCGCGGCCGAAGCGCGACTGGTAGGCCAGCAGGATCTCCCCGCGCGGCATGTCCAGCGCCTCGGCAATGGCCGCAGTGCTGGCTTCGCACTGCCGCGCATACGGATCGCCGCCGTCCACCACCCGCTGCGGAATGCCGTGGAAGGAGAACAGCAGGCGCTCGCCGCGACCGTGGGTTGCCCAATGATGACGGATCGAACCGGCCACGGCGCCGGCCCAGCCGGCGTCGCGGTGGTAATCGTCCACCCCGTGCAGGCGCAGCCGGGGATGTGCGGCGCGCGCACGCTGCAGCACGTCGATGACCGATGCGGTGGTGGTGGTGGAATACTGCGGATACAGCGGCAGCACGGTGATGCGGCCATACCCGTCGGCCACCAGCCGGTCGATGGTCTGCGCCAGATCGGGCTGGCCGTAGCGCATGCCGACCGCGACATGGCGATCCGGCACCTGTTGCTGCACGGCCTGCGCCAGCCGTTGCGTGTACACCGCCAGCGGCGAGCCGTCCGGCAGCCAGATCTCGGCATATTTCCGTGCCACCGGCGCGCAGCGTCGCGGCAGGATGATGCCGCGCAGCAGCGGCTGCCACAGCAGCGCCGGAATCTGCACCACGCGGCGATCACTGAGGAACTGCAGAAGATAGCGCTTCACCGCCTCTGCCGTGGGTGCATCGGGCGTGCCCAGATTCACCAGCAGCCAGGCGGCACGTTCGGCGGGAACCACGCTCCCCGCGACAGGGTCGGATGCGGACATCTGCACAGGATACGGCAGCGGCTTGGATGTGATTCAGCTTCCCTTGCGCAGACTTCACTGCAATCATGTTGCACAACCTGTTGAATTCGGACGACCGGAGCCCTGCCATGCCCCAGCATCACCTCGCTTCTCCGCGCATCCGGCTGCTGACCGCTGCGCTGCTGCTGGGCGCGGGCCTGGCAACCGGTAGCGCCATCGCCGGCGACGCGGAGGACGCGCGCGCGCAGAACGCGGTGCGCGTGCTGCGCGACATCCAAGCCATTCCCGAATCGGCCATCCCTGACAAGCTGCTGGACGAAGCCCGCGCCATCGTGGTGGTGCCCGACACCATCAAGGCCGGACTGGTGATCGGCGGCCGCCGTGGCCACGGTCTGATGGCGGTGAAGACGGCCGACGGCACCTGGTCCAACCCGGGTTTCGTCAAGCTGACCGGCGGCAGCATCGGCCTGCAGGCGGGCGTGCAGTCCTCAGACGTGGTGCTGGTGTTCCGCTCCGAGCGCGGCCTGGATTCGATCGTCAATGGCAAATTCACGCTAGGCGCCGACGCCGCCGTGGCCGCCGGTCCATTGGGGCGCAACGCCGCCACCGCCACCGATGGTCAGTTGAAGGCCGAGATCTGGTCGTGGTCGCGGGCGCGCGGGCTGTTTGCCGGGGTCGCACTGGATGGCGCGGTGCTGAGCATGGACGATGCCGCCAACGAAGCCGTGTATGGTCGCGACACCACCCCGCGCATGGTGCTGGAAGGCCGCATCGCGCAGCAGCCGTCGGCGGCGATCGTGGATTTCCGCGACCTGCTGGAGGAAGCCAGCGCCACCGCGCATGCCCGTCGCAACAGCGAAGCGGCACCGGCCGCCGCCACGACCGCGCCTGACGCGCAACCGGCCACCACGCCAGCGGCGACCACCGCACCGCTGAACGGCACGCCATCGACCCCCGAACCCAAACCCGAGCCGTTCCAGCCGGCGGAACCCAATCCGGCAAAAGTGGAACCGTTGCCCGGGTAAGCCTGCCGCGGTGCGGTATGCTGATGGCCTGTTCCCCCGGGCTTCGAGCGCAATCATGGGCAGTTTCAGCATCTGGCACTGGATCATCGTGCTGGTCATCATCCTGCTGGTGTTCGGCACCAAGCGCCTGACCGGCGGCGCCAAGGATCTCGGCAGCGCGGTCAAGGAATTCAAGAAAGGCATGCGCGACGACGACGCGCCTCCGCCGCGCATCGGCGAATCGGCATCCGAGTCCGCCCGTCAGGATCACGACGCCGGCCAGCGCACCGGCTCGACCACAGACGACAACCGGCACGCCTGAGCGGCCATGCCGGCCGTTCGCGCCCTGTCGTTTTCCCAGACCCGCACCTGACCCGGGGCGGCCGTGTTCGACCTGGGCTTTTCCGAATTGCTGATGATCGGCGTGGTGGCGCTGATCGTGCTGGGCCCTGAACGGCTGCCCAAGGCTGCACGTCTGGCCGGGCTGTGGGTGCGTCGCGCGCGTGCGCAATGGCAGTCGGTGAAGAACGAACTGGAGCGCGACCTGGCCGCCGAGGAGTTGCGCCGCAGCCTGCAGGACACGCAGCAAGGTGTACGTGACATCGACACGGCGTTGCGCAATACCGAAACGAGCATCCGCAACGACCTGCACGAGCTGGAGGACGCCTGGCGCGAGCCGCCTCGGCTGCGCCAGCACCATGCCGCACCGGACAGCGACGACACCTCCGGCGCCGCGGATCTGGCGGCCCTGACCGGCGACCCGGCCGACGACGACTGGAACGCATCCAGCGCGATCACCGTGCACGGCGATGCCATCGCCGACGACAGCACCGGCACGGCCGACCCGGCCACCCATCCCGACAGTCCGCTTCCGCATGACCACGCCCGCACCTGAAGCCGGGGATGGCGGCGGCGGCGAAGGCACGCTGCTCGACCATCTGATCGAACTGCGCAGCCGGCTGCTGCGGGCGATCGTGGGCATCGTCATCGTGCTGGTGGGACTGCTGCCGTTCGCCAACCGGCTGTACGGCATGCTGGCGCAGCCGCTGCTGGACAAGCTGCCCAAGGGCGCGCAGCTGATCGCGGTGGAAGTGGCCTCGCCGTTCTTCGCGCCGATCAAGCTGGCCTTCTTCCTGGCGCTGCTGATCACCATGCCGTGGCTGTTGTACCAGCTGTGGGCGTTCGTGGCCCCGGGCCTGTACCGGCGCGAACGCCGTCTGGCGCTGCCGCTGCTGGCCTCATCGCTGCTGCTGTTCTACACCGGCTGCGCGTTCGCCTATTTCGTGGTGCTGCCGGCGGTGTTCGGCTTCCTGGTGCAGGTCACCCCCAGCGGGGTGTCGATGATGACCGACATCAACGCCTACCTGGATTTCGTGCTGGTGCTGTTCCTGGCTTTCGGTGCCAGTTTCGAGCTGCCGGTGGCCTTGGTGATCCTGGTACTGCTGGGCTGGGTCACGCCGAAGCAGCTGCGCGAATGGCGCGGCTACGCGGTGGTGGGCATCTTCATCCTGTCGGCCATCATCACCCCGCCGGACGTGGTGTCGCAGCTGCTGTTGGCCATTCCGATGTGCCTGCTGTACGAGGCCGGCATCCTCGCTGCCAGCCTGCTGGACCGCAATCGCCAGCGCGATACCGCCACCGATCCCGGCTGACCACCGATCCGCTCAGACCTCGATCTGCCCTGTGGGCGCCTGCACTGCCGCGCCATCGTCGGTTGCCGTGGCATCGCCGTGCAGTTGCTGCCAGGCGGCATGGAAGGCACCGGCCATCACCGGCATCAGCACGGCCATCATCAGCGTCTGTGCCACCAACACCATGCCGGCCTGCCCGGCCAGCAGGCCGACCACGCTCGCCAGCAGGCTCACCGCGACGTTGATCGCCATGAAGGTGATGCCCAGCAGCAGGAAGAACAGCAGCAATGCACCCAGATTGCGCAAACAGGCCTGCAGACTGGCGCGCATGGCGGCCAGCGCGCCGGTGCGACCGAACATCACCTGCGGATAGGCGGTGAAAGTGCAGAACGCCGTGGCCAGCGCCACGGCCACCAGCAGCAGCAGCCACAGCAGGAAGCGGCCGGCCGGAAATCCTTGCAGATCCTCCGGCTTGGGCTGATAGCCGCCTTCCATCCTGGTCACCAGATCGGAAAAGACCTGCAGGGGTTCCATTCCCACCAGCAGGAGAAACAGCAGTACCATCACGGTGCCCGCCAGCAGCTGCGGCAGCAGCAGGGCCAGCAGCTTCGGCGCCTTGTCGGCGCGCAGGCCCTGCAGCAGATCGCCAGCGCCCGGCGAGCGCCCTTGGGCCACTTCGCGCGCGGCCCAGACCAGTCCGCCCAGCAGCAGTGCGGTGCAAGCCGTCATCACAACCTGGACGAGCATCAAGCCGGTGCGGTTCTCGCCCACCGCCAGCAGTGCCAGCCCGCTCAGCAAGCCCAATGCACCACCGGCCAGACCCAGCTGCAGCGGTGCCCGGCCCAGCAGCGAGAATCCCAGCAGCAGCCATTCCGCACCGCTGGAGATCGATACCTTGTTGCTGTTGATCATGCGATTCACCAAAGACCGTGGTTGATGGGGGGAGGATCACAGGCCGCGGGCGTGGCGCACGAAGCGCCGCAGCACCTGCCGCGCCTGCGGTGCCGCGCCGATGCTGCGCCAGCGACTGCGCGGACAGTGGCCGGCATCGCGCAGCGCCTGGGCGCGGGCCTGCACGTAGCCGCGCATCCGCGCCACGCTGAACTCCGGATGGAACTGAACGCCCCAGGCAGCATTGCCCCAGCGGAATGCCTGGCAGGCATCTTGCTCGGAATCGGCCAGCACGGCGGCCTGTGGCGGCGGCTGCAGCACCGTCTGCAGATGTGTGGCCTGCGCCGGAAAGCGTGCCGGCAGTGCAGAGAACAGCGGATCGGCGGCGGCGGCATCGGTCAGGCGCAGCTCCACCGTGCCCATTTCGCGGCCGGCCGGGTTGTCGCCCACCTCGCCGCCCAGCGCATGCGCCAGCAGCTGGTGGCCGTAGCAGATGCCGAACACCGGCAGGCCGGCCTGCACGGCGTCGCGCAGCCACTCGGCACTGCGTTCGCTCCACGGGTGTCGCTCGGTCACCATCGCCGGCGATCCGCTCACCAGCACGCCGGCATAGCCGGCGCGGCGCGGCAGTGCATCGCCTGCGGCAACATCGACCACCGCGACATGGTCGTGGTCCAATCCGGCTGCAACCCGAATCCAGTGCGCAAAGCTGCCATGCCGGCGCTGCGCGGCCACCGGTGTGCCGGTCTGCAGGATCAGGAACGGGGCGTGGTGTGCGGAGGAGCGGCTCATTCGCGGGGTGGCAGCACGGCAATCACTTCGGCAATGGTAGTCAATCCCTGCGCCACTTTTTCCGCACCGGCCATACGCAGGGTGCGCAGGCCCTGCTGCACCGCAATCTGGCTGAACGCGGCCAGGTCGGTATCGGCATGGATGGCATCGCGCACCGCGGGGGTGACCGGCAGGATTTCGTACAGGCCGACGCGACCGTAATAGCCGGTGTTGCGGCACTCCAGGCAGCCGACCGGTCCGTGGGGATTGCCCGTGGTCGGGATGCGGCCTTCCGGCCCCAGCAATGCCTGCCAGTCCTCGCGCGGGACCGGCTGCGGCTGCTTGCAGTGCGGACACAAGGTGCGCACCAGCCGCTGTGCCAGCACGCCGTTCAGGGTGCTGGCGATCAGGTAATGCGGCAGGCCCAGATCCAGCAGGCGGGTGATGGCCGACGGCGCATCGTTGGTATGCAGCGTGGACAGCACCAGATGCCCGGTCAGCGAGGCCTGCACCGCCATCTGCGCGGTGTCCAGGTCGCGGATTTCGCCGATCATGATCACGTCCGGATCCTGCCGCAGCAGCGTGCGCACGCCGGTGGCGAAACCCAGATCGATGCCGTGGTGCACCTGCATCTGATTCAGTTCCGGGGCGATCATCTCGATGGGGTCTTCCACCGTGCACACATTCACTTCCGGCCGGGCCAGCTGGCGCAGGGTGGAATACAGCGTGGTGGTCTTGCCCGAACCGGTGGGTCCGGTGACCAGCACGATGCCATGCGGCCGCTCCACCATCCCCCACCATAGCCGCGCTTCCTCGGCATCGAAACCGAGTTGCTCGATCGGCTTGAAGGCGGTGTCCGGGTCGAACAGGCGCAGCACGCACTTCTCGCCGAACGCGGTGGGCATGGTGGACAGGCGCATCTCCACCTCGCGTCCGCCCGGCGAGCGGGTCTTGATGCGACCATCCTGCGGCCGCCTGCGCTCGGCCAGATCCATCCGGCCCAGCACCTTGATCCGGCTCACCGCGCCCACCATCACCGGCGTGGGCAGTTCGAACACCTTGTGCAGCACTCCGTCGATGCGGAACCGCACCCGGCTGATGTCACGGCGCGGCTCCATGTGGATGTCGGAGGCGCGCTGCTCGTGCGCGTACTGCAGCAGCCAGTCCACGATGTGCACGATGTGCGAATCGTCGGCGTTGACGTCGCCGGTGCGGCCCAGTTCCACCAGCTGCTCGAAACTGGGCAGGCCCAGGTTGTCGCCGCGCACGTCGCGCGCGCCGCGCACCGAGCGGGTGACGCTGAAGAATTCGGTGGTCAGCCGCTGCACGTCCAGCGGGTTGGCCATCACCACCTCAACCTGCTTGCGCAGCAGGCGCTGGATGTCCGCCAGCCAATCCAGCGCGTTCGGCTCGCTGGTGGCGATCACCACGCGTTCCTCCTGCACCTCCACCGGCAGAATCCGGTGCCGCTGCGCATACGCCTGCGACACCAGCCCGCCCACGCTGCCCACGTCCACCTTGGTCGGGTCGATGCGCAGGTAGGGCACGCCGCTGTGCCGGGCGGTCCATTCGGTCAATCGTTCCAGGCTCAGCAAGGTGCCGGTCGGCTGCCGCGCCTGCAGCTTCAGGTTGGCCAGCAGCACCAGCGGATGCACCACGTCGCTGCGGCGGCTGTGCTGCGCGGACACGCGGGCACGTTCGGCTTCGGCATCGTCCAGCCAGCCGTCGGCGATCAACAGTGCCAGGATCGGTTCGATGGCCAGTCGCCCGGGCGGCAGCCGCGCACCGGTGGCATTGATCGGATCGGCATTCGGTGCAGACGGCAGCGACGCTGGTTCCATGGCGGTCCCTGGGACAAGGGCGAACACCGATACTACCGCGCGCCGGTGCCGCCGCCACCTGCCGCTATACTGAACAGCCGTGTCCACAACCGGTTTTTGCATGGCCGCCCCGACCTTCCAGCAGCTCATCCAGCGCCTGAACGCGTACTGGGCCGACCAGGGCTGCGTGCTGATCCAGCCGCTCGATCTGGAAGTCGGCGCCGGCACCTTCCATCCCGCCACGTTTCTGCGCGCACTGGGTCCGGAACCGTGGCATGCCGCCTACGTGCAGCCCTGCCGCCGCCCCACCGACGGCCGCTACGGCGACAACCCCAACCGCCTGCAACGCTATTACCAGTACCAGGTGGTGATGAAGCCCTCGCCGGACGACATCGTGGAACGCTACTTCGCCTCGCTGAAGGCCTTGGGCATTGACCCGCTGGTGCACGATTTGCGCCTAGTCGAGGACAACTGGGAATCGCCCACTCTCGGCGCCTGGGGGCTGGGCTGGGAAGTGTGGCTGAACGGCATGGAAGTCACCCAGTTCACCTATTTCCAGCAGGCCGGAGGCATCGAATGCCGCCCGGTGATGGGCGAGATCACCTACGGGCTGGAACGCCTGTGCATGTACCTGCAGAACGTGGACAACGTGTTCGACCTCATCTGGACCCATGGCCCGGACGGCACCCCGGTGCACTACCGCGACGTGTACCACCAGAACGAGGTGGAACAGAGCGCCTACAATTTCGAGCACGCCGACGTGGCCGAGCTGTTCCACCGCTTCGATGCCTGCGAACGCGAGGCGCTGGCGCTGGTCGAGGCCGGCCTGCCGCTGCCGGCCTACGAACAGGTGATGAAGGCCAGCCACAACTTCAACCTGCTCGATGCCCGCCGCGCGATTTCGGTGACCGAGCGCCAGCGCTACATCCTGCGGGTGCGCAAACTGGCGCAGGCGGTGGCCGAGCGCTATCTGGCACAGCGCGAGGCGCTGGGCTTTCCCGGCCTGAAACGGCAACAGGAGGCAGCGTGATGGACAACATGGCACTCACGCCCGGGCTGGCCTTCGTGCTGGCCTATTCGGCACCGGTGGTGTTCGGTTTCTTCAGCGCCTGGTGGGCGCAGCAGACCGGCCGCAACGCCTGGCTGTGGTTCGCCTTCGGCATGCTGCTGACCCCGCTGGCCGGCATCGTGCTGTTGCTGCTGAACGCCGACCGCGCCCGCCGCGGCACCATGCCGGCATCGGGCGAGGATCTGTCCCATCTGCTGGCCAAACGCGAGGACGCCCCGTGACCGCCCCGCAACCGCTGCTGATCGAACTGGGCACCGAGGAACTGCCGGTCAAGGCCCTGCCCGGTCTGGCACAGGCGCTGTTCGACGGCGTGCTGGCCGGACTGGCCGCGCGCGGCATCGCCGTGGAGCGCGGCGACGCCAAACCGCTGTACACGCCGCGCCGGCTGGCCGTACTGCTGCCGGGCGTGGCCGTGCAGCAACCCGAACAGGCCAGCGAAGTGCTGGGACCGTATCGCAGCATCGCACTGGATGCCGAGGGCCAGCCGACCAAGGCGCTGCAGGGCTTCGCCGCCAAGGCCGGCGTGGACTGGACCGCGCTGGACACCGCCCGCGACGCCAAGGGCGAACGCTTCGTGCACCGCTCGGTGACGGCGGGGGCGGCCACGCGCGACCTGCTGGTCGACGTGCTGCACGAGGCCGTGGCCGGCATGCCGATTCCCAAGCCGATGCGCTGGGGCGATCACGACCATGCTTTCGCCCGGCCGCTGCACTGGCTGGTGCTGGTGCTGGGCGATGCCGTCGCGCCCGGCACGCTGTTCGGTATCGCGGCCGGCCGCAGCTCGCGTGGGCATCGCTTCCTGCACGATGCGCCGGTGGCCATTGCCAGCCCGGCGGAGTACATCGCCGCGTTGCGTGCTGCCAAAGTGCTGGTGGACCCGGACGAACGCCGCCAGCGCATCGTCGAGCAGGTCCGCATCGCCGCAACCGCCGCCGGTGGCCATGCCCGCATCGATCCGGACAACCTGGAACAGGTGAACGGACTGGTGGAATGGCCGAAAGCCGTGACCTGCGCGTTCGAACCGGCGTATCTGGCGGTGCCGCAGGAGGCGTTGATCACCACCATGGAAACCAACCAGAAGTATTTTCCGGTGCTGGATGCGGCCGGTCGGCTTACCGAGCACTTCATCGGCATCGCCAACATCGCATCGACCAACGAGGCCGAGGTGCGCAAGGGCTACGAACGGGTGATCCGCCCGCGCTTCGCCGATGCCAAGTTCTTCTTCGACGAAGACCTCAAGCAGGGCCTGGACGCGATGGGTGCCGGACTGGCCAGCGTGACCTACCAGGCCAAGCTGGGCAGCGTGGCCGACAAGGTGCAACGCGTGGCCGCGCTGGCCGAAGCCATCGCCCCGCAGCTGGGCGTGGATGCCGCGCAGGCCCGCCGCGCCGCGGAACTGGCCAAGAACGACCTGCAATCGCGCATGGTCGGCGAGTTTCCGGAACTGCAGGGCATCGCCGGGCGCCACTACGCCGCGGCCGCCGGGGAACCGGCCGTGGTGGCGCTGGCCATCGACGAGGCCTACCGCCCGCGCTTCGCCGCCGACGACATCGCCGCCTCGCCGCTGGGCAAGGTGCTGGCGATTGCCGAACGGCTGGACACGCTGGCAGGCGGTTTTGCTGCAGGGCTCAAGCCGACCGGCAACAAGGACCCGTTCGCGCTGCGCCGCACCGCGCTGGGGTTGGCGCGGACGATTATTGAAAGTGGGTTTGATCTGAACCTTCTGGACATGTTGATGGAGGCCGCACGTTATGCTGCCACTGATACTGAGTTGCGTGCACGAGAGCGCGACTTCAATAAAGCCGTCGATGCTCAAAAAAAGATGGAGCGCTTCGAAATCTCACATCCGGATGGACTCGACCTTGTGCGTATGCCTTATTGGGAAGGAGTTATCCCTGAGAAAGCAGGTGAGATCTACGACTTCATCCTCGACCGCCTGCGCGGCTACTACGCCGACAAGGGCTACACCCCGCAGCAGTTCGAAGCCGTGGCCGCGCTGCGCCCCGCATCGCTGTATGACCTGGACCGCCGCATCGATGCAGTGCGCCACTTCGCCCAGCTGCCCGAAGCTGCCGCGCTGGCCGCCGCCAACAAGCGCATCGGCAACATTTTGCGCAAGGCCGACGGCGACATTCCCGCCACCCTCGACACCGCGCTGCTGCAGGAGCCCGCCGAACGCGCGCTGGCCGAAGCCGTCACCGCCGCGATTGCCGACACCGATGCCGCGCTGGCCCGCCACGACTATGTCAGCGTGCTGACCCGCCTGGCCACCTTGCGCCCGCAGGTGGACGCCTTCTTCGACCAGGTGCTGGTGAACGCCGACGATGCGGCGGTGCGAGCCAATCGGCTGGCGCTGCTGCAGCAGCTGTCACGGCGCCTGGGCAGCGTGGCGGCGATCGAACAGCTGTCGGCCTGAGGCCTCGTCCCGGCTCTGCCACGCCGGCAGGGCCAGCATCCGCTGCCATTCGCCATCCGCGCTTGCCTGCACCGCGCAGTCCGCGCCGGTGTGCGGATGCACGAAACGCATGCGCCAAGCATGCAGCAGCATGCGATGGATGCCCAGCGTGCGGAAATACCGGTTGTGGCGACCATCACCATGGCTGGTGTCGCCGATCAGGTGGTGCGACAGGTGCTTCAAGTGCCGGCGGATCTGCCGGAAGCGGCCGGTCTGCGGGCTGGCCTGCAGCAGCGCATACCGCGATGTGTCGAAGCCGCCGGCCACGAACGGCAGCTCGCAGGTGGCCAGCACCGAAAAACGGGTGAGGGCGGGCTTCTTCCGTGGCTTGCCGGGGCCGCCGTCCAGCGGGTGGTCGACGGTGAAGTCATCCTCGGCCGGCCAGCCACGGCACACGGCTAGGTAATCGCGCTGGATGGCGTGCACCATCACCTGTTGTCCCAGCAGCGATGCGGTGTCGCGGTCGAACGCCAGCAGCAGGCAGCCGCTGGTGGCACGGTCCAGCCGGTGCACCAGAAACACCGGACGGCCGAACTGCTCGCGCAGGCGGTCGGCGGCGAAGTCGGTTTCGCCGCGGGCCAGGGCGCTGTCGTGCACCATCAACCCGGCCGGCTTGTCGATCACGGCCAGCGTGTCGTCGTGGTACAGCACATGCAGCGGGGCGGCAGTCATCCCGGCATTGTGGCGCATCCACAGACATGACTTCCGGCAGATGCCGCATTGCGATTACCCATGGAAATTGGAACTTCCCGACTCCCGGAAGTTTTCGACATGCCGCAGCCCTTGCGTCCGCTCGTCCTGGCCTGCGCACTTGTGCTGCTTCCTGCACTGCCTGCGCTCGCCGCCGACGGCACCGCACTGCCCAAGGGCGTACGTGCCGCCAGCTGCGTGGAAGGCATCTGCGAATACGGGCTGGCCAATGGCATGCGGATATTGCTGTTTCCCGATCCGAGCAAGCCGACCGTCACCGTCAACGTGACCTACGGCGTGGGCTCGGTGCACGAGAGCTACGGCGAAACCGGCATGGCGCACCTGCTGGAGCATCTGGTGTTCAAGGGCACGCCCACGCACGCGGACATCCCCGGCGCGATGAAGAAACGCGGCATCTCCTACAACGGCACCACCAGCCTGGACCGCACCAACTACTACGGCAGCTTTCCCGCCAACGATGCCACCCTGGACTGGCTGCTGGCGCTGGAAGCCGATCGCATGGTCAATTCGCACATCGCGAAGAAGGACCTGGACAGTGAGATGACCGTGGTCCGCAACGAGATGGAGCGCGGCGAGAACGACCCGGGCCGCGTCTTCAACCAGCGGCTGCGTTCGGCCGCGTTCCACTGGCACAACTACGGCAACAGCACCATCGGCAACCGCGCCGACGTGGAAAACGTGCCGATCGGCAACCTGCAGGCGTTCTACCGCACGTGGTACCAGCCGGACAATGCCACCCTGATGGTGGCCGGCCGCTTTGATCCGGCGGTGGTGCTGCGCACGGTGCAGCGGCACTTCGGCAGCCTGCCGCGGCCGGCACGCACCCTGCCCGCGGCCTGGACCGCCGAGCCGACACAGGATGGCGAACGCGAGATCACCGTGCGCCGCAGCGGCGACATGCGTCTGGTCGGCCTGCTGTATCACACCCCTGCCGTGACCCATCCGGACACGCCGGCGCTGCTGGTGCTGGCCAACATCCTCAGCCACAGCCCGGGCGGCCGCCTGCACAAGGCCCTGGTGGAATCCAAGCTTGCAGCTGCCGCCTTCGCCGGCGCGGATGCGCAGCGCAATCCCGGCAGCTTCACGTTGGTGGCCATCCCGCCGAAGGAGCAGTCCGATCCTGCCAGGGTCGAGGCCGAATTGCTGAAACAGGCCGAGCAGATCGCCACCACCCCGGTGACCGAACAGGAACTGGCCGATGCCCGGCAACGCATCGCCAACGGCTACGAGCTGTCCTTCAACGACGTCAACCGGATCGGCCTGGCGATGAGCGAATACGTGGCCGCGGGCGACTGGCGCCTGTATTTCGTGCTGCGCGATGCGATGGACAAGGTGAGTGTGGACGACCTCAACCGCGTGGCCCGCACCTACCTGATTCCGTCCAACCGCACCCTGGCGCGATTCGTGCCCACCGACAACGCGGTGCGCGCCAGCATCGGGTCGGGTCCGGCCGTGAGCACGCTGGTCGATGGTTACACCGGTCGCGAAGCCGTGGCCGCCGGAGAGGCCTTCGATCCATCCATCGCCAACATCGCCAGCCGCACCGAAATCGTCACCATCGGCGACGGCCTGCGCGTATCGCTGCTGCCGAAGAAGACCCGTGGCCGCACCGTGGCCGTGAATGCCGATTTCCGCTTCGGCACGGCCGACAGCCTGACCCCGGTCCCGCGCGACGCACCCGGCATGGTCGGCAACCTGCTGATGCGCGGCAGCCGCACCCTGAGCCGCGAGCAAATCGACAAGCGTTTCGAGGCATTGAAGACGGATGCCACGATCGGCGGCAGCCTGCAGAGCGCCGGCATCCACCTGCGCACCCGCCGCGGCGAACTGGCCGAGGCCCTGACCCTGGCTGCGGACATCCTGCGCAACCCTGCATTTGCGCAGAGCGAGTTCGAGCAGTTGAAGCTGCAGCAAAGCACGTTCCTGCAGACCCTGCGCAAGGAACCGAACTTCATCGTCAACCAGACCATCGCGCGCCGGTTCGATCCCTGGCCGAAGGGCCATCCGCTGGCGCACCGCGACCTGGACACGATGCTGGCCGATCTGCAGGCACTGACCCTGCAGGACGTGCGCGGTTTCCACAGCCGCTTCTACGGCACCGCCACCGGCGAGATCGCCATCGTCGGCGACTTCGATCCGGCCGAGGTCAAGCCGCTGCTGCAGACGCTGTTTGCCGGCTGGGTCTCCGGCCAGCCGCATGCGCCGATCGATACCGCGCATGTTCCGGTCGCGGCGCAACGGCTCGTCATCGAAACCCCGGACAAGCCCAATGCCATGTACGCGGCGCGCATCAACCTGCCCTTGAACGACGACCACCCCGATTATCCGGCGCTGGTGGTCGCCAATTACGTGTTCGGCGGCAGCGGCATGTCCGCGCGGCTGGGTCAGCGCTTGCGCCAGCGCGACGGCCTGAGCTACGGCATCGGCAGCATGCTGTCCGCGGACGCCAGCCGCAGCGGCAAGGACAATGCCGGCAGTTTCGCCATCGAAGGCACGGCCGCACCGCAGAACATGGCGAAGATGGAAACGGCCGTGCGCGAGGAACTGGACCGGTTCGTGCGCGATGGCATCACCGCCGACGAATTGAAGGACGCCGTGAACGGCCTGCTGGTGCAGCGCGAACAGGCTCGCGCCAGCGACGACACCCTGGCCAGCATGCTCAATTCCGACCAGTACATGCGGCGGCAGATGCAGCGCCGTGCGGAATTCGAATCGCGGCTGCAGGCGCTGACCGTGGATGCGGTGAATGCCGCCATCCGCCGCCACCTCCGTCCGGCCGAACTGAGCGTGGTGGTGGCCGGGGATTTTGCCGGGGCGGGCCAGTCTGGGACGCGCAGCCCCTAGACCGGCAGCCTCCGCCGCAGCCGCTGGCCGCAGGCATGGGCTGGCTGCGGCCTGTCACGGGACATCCGCACCGCGCCCGTGCGACAACGCGCGTTCCGGTGGCCCGAACAGCTGCACGGCCGCCTGGCGCAGCCCGCCGGCGCGGCGTGCATCGACGAACATCGCAATCCATTCGTGGAAGGTAAGCCGGATCGGATTGTGGCTGCGAACGGGCCCGACGATCCCGTACTCGCACCGCACCTGCGGATCCTCCTCGAGATACGTGCCGAACAGCCTGTCCCAGATCACCAGCACACCGGCGAAGTTGCGGTCGATGTACTTCGGGTTGCGCGCGTGGTGCACGCGGTGCGTGGATGGCGTGTTGAACACCCGTTCGATCCAGCCCAGCCTGCCGATGGCCTGGGTGTGCACGAAGAACTGGAAGGCGAGATTGATCGCCACCACCGCCACGATGTGCGCCGGCGCGAATCCCAGCCACGCCAGCGGCAGCCAGAACAGCCACATGCCCGAAATCGGGTAGGTCAGGCTCTGGCGGAAGGCGGTGGACAGGTTCAGCCGTTCCGACGAATGATGGGTGACGTGCGAGGCCCACAGCCAGCGGATGCGATGGCTGGCGCGGTGGAACCAGTAGTACAGGAAGTCCTGGACCACGAATAGCGCAGCGATGCTCGATACCGATGCCGGGATGTCGAACAGCCGGTGCCGGTGGACCAGGGCATACACGCCGATCACCAGGGTCGCGGCCAACGCTTCGGAGGCCTGGTGCATCAGCGCCAGGCCGGCGTTGGATACCGTGTCGGCCAGACTGTAGATCTGCGGCCTGCGCCTGCGCCAATACCAGGCTTCCAATCCGATCAGACCCAGGAAGATCGGCGCCATGCCGAGCAGAATCCACTTCTCCATTACCCTGCGCCCGCCATGCATTGCACGCTGGCGCGCGTGCACACGCCTGTGCCTTGCTTGATCACCGCCCCCGCACCCGCGGCCATGCCGCCAGCAGGGCCCACAGGCCGCCCACGCCAGCGATCCAGGTGGCGATGGGGATCGACAGCCACTTTGGGCCACCGGCATCCAGTCCGTACAGCAGGGCGCCTGCGATCAGCAGGCCGGTGCCCAGGATTGCCGACACCATGCGCCGCTGCATGCCGTGCAGGTCGTCCGACAGCCGCTTCAGGTCAGTGGATTGCATGCGCAGCTCGTGCCTGCCTTCCACCTGCTGCTTCAGCCACAGGTGCAGCAGGCGCGGCATTTCCGGGGCGTGGGTGATGACTTCCGGCAGCCGCTTGCGGAACTCGCCGGCCAGCCGCTGCGGGCTGTAGCGCTCCACCAGGATCTGCTCCATCACCGGCTTGGCCACCGCCCAGATGTCGATGTCCGGGTCCAGCTGGCGGCCCACGCCCTCGATGTTCAGCAGGGTCTTCTGCAGCAGGATCAGCTGCGGCTGCAGGGTCAGTTCGTAGCGCTGGGCCATGCGGAACAGCTTGTACAGCACCTCGGCCAGAGAGATCTGCGACAGCGGCCGGGTGAAATACGGCTCGCAGATCGCGCGTGCGGCCGCTTCCAGTTCGTCGATGCGCAGGTGCGCGGGCATCCAGCCGGCCTGCACGTGCAGTTCGGCGATGCGGCGGTAGTCGCGGTTGAAGATGGCCATGAAGTTCTCGGCCAGGTAGTACTGGTCCTCGCTGGACAGCTGTCCGACGATGCCGAAATCGATGGCGATGAAACGCGGATTGCGCTGCCGCTGCGCATCCACCCAGATGTTGCCGGCGTGCGCATCGGCATGGAAGAAGTTGTCGCGGAACACCTGCTGGTAGAACACGCGCACGCCCTTGGCTGCCAGCGCCTTGCGGTCGATGCCGGCGGCGTCCAGCGCGGCGATGTCATCGGAATGGATGCCGCTGACCCGCTCCATCGTCATCACCTGCTCGGCGCTGTGCGACCAGATCACCTCGGGGATGTACAGGTCGGGCGAGCCGGTCCAGTTGCGGCGCAGCACCGAGGCGTTGGCGGCCTCGCGCTGCAGGTCGAGTTCGGCGGCCAAGGTGTTCTCGATTTCGGCCACGATCGCGCGCGGACGGATCTTGTCGGCGGCCGGATGGGTGCGTTCCACCAGCGCGGCCAGCGTGCCGAGCAGGGCGATGTCTCCGGCGATCTGGGTATGGATGCCCGGGCGGATCACCTTCACCACCACCTCGCGCGGAGCGCCGCCGTCCACCGCCAAGGTGGCGGCATGCACTTGGGCGATCGAAGCCGACGCCAGCGGCGTGGTATCGAAGCTGAGGAAGGCCTGTTCCACCGGGCGACCCAGCGCATCCTCCACGATCCGGCGCGCCCGTTCGCCGTCGAACGGCGCTACCTGGTCCTGCAGCAGCGCCAGTTCGTCGGCCACCGCCGGCGGAATCAGGTCACGCCGGGTGGACAGGATCTGCCCGAACTTGACGAAGATCGGCCCCAGTTCCTGCAGTGCCAGACGCAGGCGCGCCGGGGGCGGCAACGCCTGGATCTCGGCCGAAGCCCGCGGCACGAACGGGCGCGCCAGGGTCAGCCAGCGCTCGGCCGGGGTGTCTTCCAGCAGCGCATCCAGTCGGTAGCGCAACAGCACGCGGCCGATCTTCCAGGCGCGGGACAGGGTTTTCATGCATCGCCATCCGGCTGCAGGCGATCCAGCCGCGCGGCCAGCCGGTCCACGGCCTCGCGCAGCTGGTCCACGTCGTCGAAGAAGGCATTCAATTCGGCCTTGCCGACCACGTCGCGGGATTCCTCGGTCAGGTACTCGCCCAGCACCTGTGCGCCGTCGTCGGCGGCGCTGCGGGCGTGGCGCAGTGCCGATCCCAGCGTCTTCGCCACCTGCACGCCGACCACCTCGCCGAACACGGCCACGAACGGCCGCTCCCAGTCTGGATCGAACTGCTGCGCGAGCCGCTGCAGCTGCTGCGCCAGTTCGGCATCGCCTTCGATGCGCAATCGCCCGGCCGGGGCACTGCCGGTGCGCGGCCGCAGCAATGGAATCTGCCCCAGCAGACCGCCAAGCGTGCTGCGCACCGACAGGTCGGCGGCGGCATCGTCATCCACCGGGCCCACCCGCAACCGGTCGCCGTCCACGCGCACCTGCAGGGCCAGCGCCGGGGCGTCCAGCCAGATCGCCACGCGGCGGCCATCCAGCGCCGGCAGGGCACTGCGGGTGCCTTCGTCCAGCGCAACGGCCCGGTTCAACGCCTGTTCCAGCGCCAAGCCGGCGGGGCGTTTCCAGTTGAAGGGAAATGGGGGCGATGCGGAAGTCATGCGGCATTCTAGCCGTGTGCTGTCCACGCCTCGGCAAGACGTCGCAGTCCCTCGGCCATCGACACCTGCGGCACGTAGCCGAAGTCGCGCCGGGCCGGTTCCATGCTGTACCAGTGGGTGGTGGCCAGCTGCTCGGCCAGGAAGCGGGTCATCGGCGGTTCGTCGCGGCGGCGCAGCAGCGGCCACAGGGTTTCGCACAGCGCACCGGCCGCATAGGCCACGCGGAACGGGATGCTGCGGGTGACTTGCGGCGCGCCGACCGCCTGCAGCAGGTGGTTGATGACATCGATCAGGGGCAGCGGCTCGCCATTGCTGATGAAGTAGGCCTTGCCGGCACACGGCGCGCCGATGCGCAGGTGCTCGAAGGCCTGCAGATGCGCCTGCGCGGCATTGTCGATGTAGGTGGTGTCGATGACAGCCTGGCCGTGGTCCACCAGTGCCAGTCGCCCGGCCCTGGCGCGCTGCACCAGTCGCGGCAGCAGTTGGTTGTCGCCCGGTCCCCAGATCAATCGCGGACGCAGTGCCACGGTGGCCAAGGTGGCGTCGTTGCCGGCCAGCACGATTTTTTCGGCGATCTGCTTGGTGGCGGCATAGGGCGCCTTCAGGTTGTCACCGTAGGGCACGGTGTCGGCGGTGCCGCCGGCCACCGGGTGGGTGGCACGGTGGGTCACGCTGGGTGTGGAGGTGTAGACGAGCCGCTCGATGCCGTGTTCGCGGCAGGCCGCCAGCACGTTGCCGGTGCCCATCACGTTGGGGCGGTGGTAGCTGTCGTAATCGCCCCAGGCCCCCGCCTTGGCGGCATTGTGGAAGATCGCCTCGCAGCCCTCGGCAGCGCGGATCACGGCATGGCGGTCGGCCAGATCGCCTTGCAGCTGGCGCACACCCAGCGCATCCAGTTCCGGCGAACGGCTACGCTGAAAGCTGACCACGGCATGGCCGCGCGCCAGCAGGCCGCGGCACAGCGCCTGGCCGAGGAAGCCGCCGCCACCGGTCACCAGAACCGTCATCGCGCCTCCCGTCGAGCCTGGCTGCGTTGCAGCCGCGACCATTCGCGCTGTGCCCACAGCGCCAGTTTTTCGCGACCGATCTTGGCGTTGTGGCGAATGTCCACCGGAAAGGGCTTGGGATAATGCAGAAAGCCGTCGACCGGGCCGGTCTGCACGTTGCCATCGGCCAGATGGCGCAATTCGGCTTCGATGCGCGGCCAGTCGCTGGCGCGCACGCCCGGATCCAGTTCCACGCACAGCACTGCCCAACCTGCATTGGCGGCATCGGCACCCTTGTCGCGCGGCACGCCCACCAGCGCGGTGCGGCGGACCTGCGGATGGGTGTTGAACACCGGTTCGATCTGCTCGGTGCACAGGGTGGTGTCGGCATCCTTCACCACGCGCTGGCTCTTGCGGCCGCAGAACCACAGCCGGCCCTCGCCATCGAACCAGCCCAGGTCGCCCATCCGGTGCACGATGCGGGTGCTGCCGTCGGGCAGGGTTTCGCTGATCTTGGCCAGCGCAGTCTGCGCATCGCGATTGAAATAGCTGTCGGTGGCAGTGGGTCCGGCCACGGTGATCTCGCCCACCTGCCCGGCGCGCACCTCGCGCACGTGCTCCCAGCGGGCGATGGGCGCATCGCTGATGGCGATCAGGCGCACTTCGTTCGGCGGCACCGGCCGGCCCACGCAGGTGCCCAGGCCCTGCTCGGTCTTGCCGCGCAGGGTCAGCAGTTCGCGGCCTTCGATCACGCTGACCGGCAGGCATTCGGTGGCCCCGTAGGGCGTCCAGAACTGGGCATCATCCGGCAGCAGCTTCAGGATCGCCGCCACCGTGTCCGGCGGCACCGGCGCGCCGGCGCTGGTGACCCGTTTCACCGTCGGCATGGCAGTGCCAGCGTCGGCCAGCACCCGCATCAGCGCCGGCGAACCGAACAGCTGGGTCGCGCCGAATTGCCGGATCGCGGCATGCAGCTTCTTCGGATTGGCCTGCGCCGGACGGGTGGGGTCCATGTCGGGGATCACCGCGGTCAGGCCCAATGCCGGCGCGAACAGCGCGAACGGCGGAAACGTGGGGAAATCGACCCCCCCGGGCTGCATGCCGAACGCGCGGCCCAGCAGCTCGATCTGCCCGGCAAAATGCCGATGCCGGTACACCACGCCCTTCGGCACGCC
This sequence comes from Pseudoxanthomonas suwonensis, assembly GCA_003240695.1. Classification (GTDB taxonomy): domain Bacteria; phylum Pseudomonadota; class Gammaproteobacteria; order Xanthomonadales; family Xanthomonadaceae; genus Pseudoxanthomonas_B; species Pseudoxanthomonas_B suwonensis_A. The sequence goes on from QFNC01000022.1 coordinate 41,400, forward strand.
GGTGCTGCCGCTGGTGAACAGGACCGCCGCCACCTCGTCCGGGGTGGTGTCGGCCAGTTGCGGGCCGGCGTCCTGCCCGGCCGCTTCCACCGCCTGCAGCGTGGCATCGGCCAGCCACGCACTGCTGCCGGTGGTGATGCGGATGCGCGCCGACTTCGCCCATCCCAGCAGTGCCTTGGCCGCCATCGCCAGCGGGATGCCGATGAACGCCTGCGGCTGCGCCTCGCCCAGGCACTGCTTCAGCGCGCGCTTGTCGATGCCCGGATCCACCAGCACCGGCACCGCGCCCAGCTTGAACAGCGCGTACATCAGCAGGAAGAACTCCGGCGTGGGCCGCACCATCACCACGGTGCGGCTGCCGCGCACGATGCCTTGCCTCGCCAAGCCGGCGGCGATGGCATCGCTGCGCGCATCCAATTGGGCATAGCTGATGGCGATGCGGTAGCGCCCGGCCCGGTCCGGGCAGTGCATTGCCACCTGGTCGGGGCGCTCGCGGGCCAGTTGCGGCAGGCTGGCGGCGATGTTGCAGGGCGTGTGCGGGCGGGGGTCCATGCGGGGATTATCGCCCGCCCGCTTGCGCGCCGGCCAACGGCACGGAATCATGCTCCCCCTGTCCGGCACCGACCACATCCATGCTGCATCCCTGCCTGCGTTGCGGTGCCTGCTGCGCGTTTTTCCGGGTCAGTTTGCACTGGTCCGAGGCCGATGCCGCCAGCGGTGGCCAGGTGCCGATCGAACTGACCGAGCCCTTGCGCCTGCATGAGCTGGCCATGCGCGGCACCTCGCAATCGCAACCGCGCTGCATCGCGCTGGATGCCGACATCGGCCGCCACAGCCACTGCCGCATCCACGACCGGCGCCCGTCGGTGTGCGCGGCGCTGCCGGCTTCGCACGAATCCGGCCGGCCCAGCCCGCAATGCGACACGGCCCGCATCGCCCACGGGCTGCCGGTGTTGACCCCGCAGGACTGGATTGGCGTCAGCGATGCCGACCGCAATCCGCTGCCGGATTCATGACCAGCGCACTGGGTGCCGGCTCAGGAAATCGCGGATCGCCGGCACCAGTTCGGCAGGCTTGTCTTCCAGCACGAAGTGGCCGGCATCGGCGAAGGCGTGCACCTCGGCATCGGGCAACGCACGCTTGAACCCGTCCAGGAAGTGGTGGTCGAACACGAAATCCTTCAAGCCCCAGCCGATGAAGGTCGGCCGGTCGGCATACTCGGGCAGACGCCGCCCCACCGCTTCCAGCAGCGGCCAGGCGCGGTCGCCCGGGTGCAGCGGAATGTCCTGCATGAAACGGATCGTGGCGATCGCCTTGTCCCAGCCGTCGTACACCCCGCTGTAGCCGCGCCGCACCGCCGCCGGCAGGCTCCGTTCGGTCCCCAGCCACGCCGCACCGCGCGCGAATAGATTGAAGCGGCGGATCGCCCAAGCGCCCAGCTTCGAATCGCGGCCCAGACTCAGCTGCCACGGCATCGGCTTGGCCTGGGGCAGCGGAAACGCGGCGGTGTTGGTGATGATGAGCCGTTTCACCTGCGCGGCGTGGCTCAGCGCCCATCCGAAGCCGATCATGCCGCCCCAGTCGTGCACCGCCAGCGTGACAGGCCCTGTGATCTTGATGTGCGCCAGCAGCGCCTCGATGTCGTTCACCCGCGACTGCAGCGTGTAGTCGTAGCGCGGATACGCCCCGGGCGCGTCGTCGGGCCGGTCCGACAGGCCCATGCCCACGTGGTCGGGCACGATGCAGCGGTAGGTCTCGCGCAGCCCCAGCACCAGATGCCGCCAGTAGAAGCTCCACGACGGATTGCCGTGCAGCATCACGATCACCTCGCCGTCGCGCGGACCCTCGTCCAGATAGCTCATGGCGATGCCCTTGCGCACCGCGAAGCGCTCGGGGATGAAGGGGTAGTCGGGCAGATTCATCCGCGCACTGTAGCAAGCGCGATCGGCGGATCGATGTGGTCCTCGCACATCCTTGCGTGCCAATCTTGCGCCGTGAGACTGGCACGGACTATTCTGGGAATCAAAGCGGACATGCCGTCCCGTTTCCGTTCCGACATGTACTCCGAAGACCCTGTCACCCTGCTCCACAGGGCCCGCCAGCGCTACACGCAGGCCGAACTGGCCCGGCTGCTGGAGACCACCCCGCGTACCGTGCGCCGCTGGGAAACCCGCGAATGCGACCCACCGTCGTATCTGGCCGATGCGCTGCGACAGCGCGTGATGCCGTTTCCGCAGGAGCAGAGCAACCGGCAGGACGACAAGCCCGCCTTCCGCTTCATCGACCTGTTCGCCGGCATCGGCGGCTTGCGGCTGGCGTTCGAACGCCACGGCGGGCAGTGCGTGTTCACCAGCGAATGGAATCCGTGGGCGCAGAAGACCTATCTGGCCAACTTTCCCGACGCGGTGGAGCACATGGCCGGCGACATCACCGCCGTCGATGCCGACGACATTCCCGATCACGACGTGCTGCTGGCCGGCTTTCCCTGCCAGCCGTTCAGCATCGCCGGCGTTTCCAAGAAGAACGCGCTGGGTCGCGCCCACGGGTTTGCCGACGAAACGCAGGGCACGCTGTTCTTCGACATCCAGCGCATCCTCGCAGAGAAGAAGCCGGCCGCGTTCCTGCTGGAAAACGTGAAGAACCTGACCAGCCACGACAAGGGCCGCACCTTCCGCGTCATCGAGGGCGTGCTGAAGGAACTGGGCTACCACATCCACTGCAAGGTGCTGGACGGCCGCCACTGGGTGCCGCAGCACCGCGAACGCATCCTGATCGCCGGCTTCCGCGACCCGGTCGACTTCGACTGGCAGGACGTGCGCCTGCCGGACACGCGCAGGGTGCTGCGCGACATCCTGCACCCGCAGGACGGCAGCGAGGCGGCCGAAGGCCATTACACCATCGGAGCGAAGGCCACGGTGGATGCGCGCTACACCCTCACCCCGAAGCTGTGGGCCTACCTGCAGGCCTATGCCGCCAAGCACAAGGCCGCCGGCAACGGCTTCGGATTCGGGCTGGTGGATGGCGACAGCGTGACCCGCACCCTGTCCGCCCGCTACTACAAGGACGGTTCCGAGATTCTGCTGTCGCAGGGCCCGCGACGTCGCCCGCGCAGGCTGACCCCGCGCGAATGCGCCCGGCTGATGGGCTTCCCCGACGGCTTCGTCATCCCGGTCAGCGACACGCAGGCGTACAAGCAGTTCGGAAACAGCGTCGTGGTACCGATGATGCAGGCGGTCGCGGGTGCAATGACGCCCGGCATCATGGAACTGGTTTCGAACCAATCGGACATGCAACAATCCCTGAAGATGACTCGAGGAAGTGCACAATGAACAGCAGCATTCCCACATACGAGGAAGAGAACCCTGATGGCATTATTCTCTGGTTCGCGGAGATGTCGGCAAGGGGCCTGCTATTCCATCCCGAGGAAGATCCGTCCGCCATAATCCGCATCGGCGATGGATTGCGCACGTTTTCGGAAACGGAGGCAGCGGATGCGAGAGCCATCCTGTCCCGGATGTTCGACCGGCATGGCGATCGAGTGATCGAGGCCTGCTATCCGGTATTCATGCATGCCTGCGGCCAGCGACTGGACGCTTGATCGATGGTCGACGTGGTCGATCGCCAAACGCGAAGCCGCATGATGTCGGCGATCCGCGGACGCGACACCAGTCCGGAACGCGAAGTGCGGCGCATGCTTCACCGCGAAGGCCTGCGGTTCCGCCTACATGCCGCCCTGCCCGGAAAACCCGACATTGTCTTCCCGAAGCACGGAGCGGTGGTTTTCGTGCACGGCTGCTTCTGGCATCGGCACCCCGACTGCCGCCACGCCACGACACCCTCTTCCAACCGCGCATTCTGGCAGGCGAAGTTCGATGCGAACGTGGCACGGGACAAGCGCGTGGCCGCCCGACTGCGACAGGAAGGGTGGCGGGTATTCACCGTCTGGTCGTGCCGAATCACGGAAAGACGCATGCGATCGCTCGCCCGAAGAATCCGCGGAGACTAGAATGGCTGTGACCTGTTCGTGGCAGGACGTCGTTTCATGGATCAAGAAAAGCGACAGCATCTTCATCAAGAAGCTTTCGCGCAACGACTGTTCGTGGGCTGATGAGCCGCGCAAGCACCAATCCGGCATTTACATTCCTGCCGAAATACAGGAAGCGCGCTTCTTTCCGCGATTGGCGAACAGCAATCTGGAGAAACCGCACATCCTCGACACCTTCTTCGAGACGACTTGGCCTGCAACAGGCGAAGTGTGCCAGTCCCGTTTGAAGCACTACACGAACAAAGGCCGGGAATTCCATTTCACCCATCTGCCGAAAGAGCATTTCACGGGCCTGTCGCCCGCATCATTGCTGGTCTGCGGGAAATCCGGGGCGCAATACTGGCTGTTCGTCGTGGATTCACTGAGCGAAGAAGCGGAGCTACTCGAAACGAGCTTTTCCCTGCCTTCGGATTTCCACTTTGGCCTGTTTTCCCCGGAGCAGGTCGGGTATCCGATAGACGAGGAGGAGCTGTTCATAGAGGAACTGGCGGATGCGTCGCGCAGGGGAGCGCTTGATGCCTGCATCGAGCGCTATCGGCTGCCACGTCCCGACCAGCTGGCTGCAAATGCCCAAAGCCGATGGCTCGATAGCAACCAGCAAAAAAGCCTTGATCCATATGTCATCGAAGCACCGGGCGATGCCGTCATGCGCATCAGCCGCGACATCGAATACGCGCTGTACCAGCAGGCGGAGCTGCGCCAGCGTGCCGCACAGGCGGCCGCCCTGCTGCTGAGCGGCAACGACCCGCTGCGGGCGCTGGTCAAGGGCTTCCACCAGCTGGACGGCCTGTTCCTCAGCGCAGCGCAGACCCGCAAGAGCCGCGCCGGGCTGTCATTCGAGCAGCACGTGCAGCGCCTGCTGGCCGATGGCCGAATCCGCCACCAGCCGCAGGCCGTGTTCGGCGGCCGCCGCCCGGATTTCGTGCTGCCCGACGCGCATGCGCTGAACGATGCGGACAACCGCGAGGTGCTGATCCTGTCGCTGAAAACCACCCTGCGCGAACGCTGGAAGCAGCTGGGGCTGGAGCGGCGGCACGCCGAGGTATTCCTGGCCACGGTGGACGACCGGGTGTCGGCGCAGGCCATCGCCGACATGGCCACCGCCGGCATCGTACTGGTGGTACCGGAGTCTTTGAAAACGGCAAAGGAAGCCTGCTACGAGAAGGCCGCCGAGGTGATCAGCTTCCGCAGCTTCTTCGACCACCACGTGGCCACGCGCCCGGCCCTGCTGCTGCCCGGGCTGCCGCCGCCGCTGTCGCGGCCGGCTTGAGGGCACGGCGCACGGTGGCGATCACAGCGGCTCCTCGCCCGGATCGTTGATGGCGGCCAGCACCGCATCGGCCAGATAGCGCCTGCCGCGTTGCAGGCCGGTGGTTTCGCGCAGGATGCCGAGGTCTTCCAGCTGCTGCAGCAGCCTGCGTGCGGTGGCATCGCTGACATCCAGCAGCCGTTTGACCCGCTGCACGTCCAGATGCGGGTTGGCGAACAGCGCATCCAACAGCGGCAGGGCGCGCGGCACTGAACTGATCCGCGCGTGCAAGCGCTCGCGCACCGCCAGCAGCTGGCCGGCTTGGCGGATGGCCCGGCGGGCGCTCCACTGCACACCATCCAGAAAGTAATGCAGCCAGCCCGCCCAGTCGCCGTGGGTGCGCACGCGCATCAGGCCGATGTTGCCGGCACGGCTTCCCATTGTTGCGATGCGGGCACGATCGGCGGCAAGCAGCGCCAGCAGGCGTTGCGCCGTTTCCACGGCCTGCTGTGTGGTTTCCGCCACGCCATCCAGAAAAAAGCCCAGCCACCGTCCCCAGTCGCCTTCGGTCCGCACGGCATTCAGGCGGTCGTAATAGGCCGCACGATGGCGCTTGAAATACGGATCAATCGCGTTCCGTGTGGATTGCCCCTTGTGCGCGGCTGTCGCCTTGGGCAGGCTATGTGGATGGAACAACTCTTCACACACGCATTGGGTCTGA
>QFNC01000122.1 GCA_003240695.1 Pseudoxanthomonas suwonensis
CCCGGAAGAGAGGATAGCGCATGACCATGAGCTTCGCCGTGAAACGCAAGATGATCGTCCGCAAGAGCCCGGAATACGACGAGTATGGCTGGGCCGAGGAGGCCGAGAGGTTCCTGGCCGACCACGGCGCCAACGACGTCGAGGTCCGGGTGTCGAACGGCTACGCCAGCGTCACCTGGCCCGTCGGGCTGCCGGACGACGTCGTGGAGGCGTTGCGCTCCGACGCCCGGGCCAACCTCCTGATGACGAGCGGCGCGAAGGAGATCGACCTGCCCGCTCCGTCGGGGCGGGTCCTGTTCGTGAACCTGATCTATCACGACGAGATGCAGATGATCATCGGCAGGGTCGATTCGAACCTGTTCTCGGCGATCGCGGCGCAGACCGGCGATCTCGACCTCGCCTTCGCCGCGCTCTACGACCCGACGGAGGTGGAGATCCTCTACGACATCGGCGAGGACGGCTCCCTGCACGTCACCGACGTCATGCGCAGCGTGGAGTTCTGGCGCGGGGCGGAGGCGGAGCTGGCGCTGGGCGCCGGCCCCGCGCCGGAACCCGATGACGCGACGGAAGATCCCGGACCTTGTCCGGACTGAAGGCGAGGTGAGAAGGATGCCCATGGAAAAGAAGCCGTTCACGACCGCCGACGTCATGGCGATGATCTCGGAGAAGACGCCGCACGCGATCCCGATGCTGGAGGCGATCGAGGCGGCGGCCTCGGCCGAACCCGCGTATCGCCGGCACCTGGAGGGGTGGCTGCGCTGCGAGACGTCGACGATCTCGTTGCGCGACGACCTGGCGTCCCGTTTCCGGGGCGAGCCGTGGGCGGCGCCGACGCCGGAACATCGCTACATGTTCGACGACATGTGGATGTCGATCGACAGCGCCCAGGCGGCGCTGAGATGGGTCGGCTCCCACGCGCTGAGCCTGGACGACGACGGCCGGATCACGCTGAGCAACCGCGGCGACGCCGTCGACCCGGACGTGGCGGGCCGCGCGCTGCGCGCCTACGTGTCGGCTTCGGAGATCGAGATCGACGACGTCGAGGAGGTGAACGGCGCGGTTCACGACATGTCCCGGATCGTCCCGGACGCCCGCGGCGCGGGCAAGTCCCGGATCGGCGTGGGCCGCCTCATCATGACCGTCGAGACGTTCCCGGACCGGGTCCGGTTCTCCGGCCTGGGCGACGCCGCGGAGTTCTTCCCGAACATGAGGGACCTGCTTCACATCCGGGAGACCGGTCATGACGAGATCGGCCCGACGCCGCTGAGCGCCGAGCAGGTCAGGATGGCGCGGCACGCGCTCGGGCTGCCCAACGAGAGGGGGGTCAGCTACCGTAACCGGTATTACCCGCCGCGGATGACGGACACGTCACCCGCGCATGACGCCTGGGACGGGATGGTGGCGGCCGGCCTGGCGGAGCGGCTGGAGCCCGGTTCGGGGACCTTCTACGCGCTGACCCGCCTCGGCGCCGAGGCGGTGCTGGAGGAGGGGGAGGGGCTGGACCCGGAGGACTTCGACCTACGGGACGATTCGCCGTCCCCCTGAGGGGCGGCGAGCTCATCCGGCCCGAGTTCCGTTCCGGGAGCGGGCCGGGGTCCGCGATCGTGCCCCTCGCCCGTTCACGCCCCTCGCGCCGGCGGCAGCAGGGTCATGGCGCCGGCCGCGATCGCCCCCAGCGTCTCCTCGATCCGGTCCGGCGAGACGAACTCCGCCAGCATGGACCTCAGATTCACGATCCGGCGCGAGAAATCCTCGAGTGCCGCCACGTTGGCGTCCGTCGCCGGCACGCAAGCCAGGGTGCGGCCCCTCCTGTCCTTGAACGCCTCCGGCCAGGCGCTGATGATCCATTGCTTCTCC
>QFNC01000023.1 GCA_003240695.1 Pseudoxanthomonas suwonensis
CGCTGCCGCTGGCCTTGAAGTACTTGTTGGTCGTCTCCGCTATCTCCGCAACCGCATCCAGCTGGCCCTTGTTCACCGCATCCGTCGCCTCGGTGCCCGCCGCCACATTGGTGATCTGGCGCTCGCCACCCACCGTGCCCACCGACACGCTGTTGTCGCGGTCGGCCACCGAACCCTGACCCAAGGCCACGCTATTCGCAGCCGTGGCGGTCGCGTGCTCGCCGACTGCGGTGCTGGCATCACCTTCCGCTATGGCTCCGGAGCCCAGCGCGGTCGATTGCACACCGTACGCGCCGGCACCACTGCCGAAGGCCGACGAGAACACGCCGGAGGCGTCGCTGAGCGCCCCGACAGCCGTGCTGCCTGCACCGGTTGCGTTGGATGCCGCGCCAAGTGCGGTGCTCAGCGTTTCGGTGGACTGTGCGCCTGCACCGACCGCAGTGGACCACTGGCCGCTGGCGTTGGTGGTGGCCTCGTACAGCGGATTGCCGTCGGGATCGGTGAGCAGCAGATGGCCGCCAACCGCTATCGCGGATGCGCCGCTGGCCGAGCTCAGATAACCGGCCGCCAGACTGTCCGCGCCGGTGGCCCAGGACTGTGCACCGAGTGCGCTGGCGTTCACGCCATTCGCCAGTGACGAACTGCCCAGCGCTGTGGTGTTCTGTGCCGAGGCTTCGCTGGCCGATCCGACCGATGTGGCGCCGGCGGCGCTGGCGCGGCTGTTGGCGCCGACTGCCGTGGCGTTGTCGGCCGATGCGCGCGCCTGTGCGCCGATGGCAGATGCGTTTGCGCCCTGTGCGCGGGCCGCAGAACCCAGAGCCGTGGCATTTGCGCCGTCGGCACGGGCACCATCGCTCCCGCAGGCGAAGGCATTGGTGCCGATGGCCACCGGCGCGGGTCCGCCGCCAGTGACACTGCACGTTCCGGTCGCCAACGCCGTCGGCATCACGACCGCCGCCGCACCAGCCAGGGCCACGGCCTGCAGCAGGCGTGCACCCTTGCTTTTGCCTTTCGATTGGGCCAATTCGGAAGCAACGACCATCATGCCGCGCTTGGGATCCCAAACAAGGCTGAAAATGCGGTTCATCGAGCGACTCCTTCAGATACGGGGGATAAACAAACGGCTGTGCGCCGCGTGAAACTAATTCACGCAGAACACAGTGAATGAGGAAATCAAATGTGTACGGGGGATGACTGGAACATTGCAGCCGATAGTCGGCCGGCTCGTCGTCCAGTGTCAAGCCCTGCCATCGGTGTTTTTCAAAAAGCGCTGCGAGCAGCAGCCCATGCGCTTGCGCAATTAAATCCAGCTATTTCATCCGGTTATAAAACTCGCTGCGACAGGGATCCGGATAAAGTGCGAACAGCGTCAGCAGAATCGGAGTGCAAGCACATGTCGGAACTGTGGAGCACTTCGCATTTCTGCGGGTCATCCAAGCGCCAGCCGTGCATTAGTGAACAGGCGCCGCCATGGCGACGCCTCCGGCCAGTCCGGCGGATGCCAGGACAGATTGGTGCTGCGCAGCGTGCGTTCGGGATGCGGCATCAGGATGAGCGCACGTCCATCGGCGCTGGTGACGCCGGCCACGCCGTGATCCGAACCATTGGGATTGGCGGGATATGTGGTTGCTGGCTGGCCATCGGCTTGCACGTAGCGCAAGACCACCGAGGCAGTCGCATGGGCATCGGTGCTGGCGAACCGGGCCCGCCCCTCGCCATGCGACACCACCACCGGCAGGCGCGATCCGGCCATGCCGTGCAGCCAGGGCGAAGCGGCATCCACCACTTCCACCAGGCTCAGGCGCGCTTCGAATTGTTCGCTGGCGTTGCGGACGAACGCCGGCCAGTGGGCGCTGCCGGGCAGGATGGGCTGCAGCTGGCTCAGCATTTGGCAACCGTTGCACACGCCGAGTGTCAAACTGTCCGGATCGGCGAAGAAGGCCGCGAATTGATGGCGCAATCGAGGATGTTCCAGAATGCGGGTGGCCCATCCGCGGCCCGCACCGAGCACGTCGCCATAGCTGAATCCGCCGCAGGCGGCCAGCACCGCCATGCCCTGCAGCGATTGGCGTCCGGCCAGCAGATCGTTGATGTGCACATCGAACGCGTCGAAACCGGCCAGGTCGAAGGCGCGGGCCATTTCCACGTGGCCGTTCACGCCCTGCTCGCGCAGGATCGCCGCACGCGGCCGGGCACCGGTGCCGATGAATGGCGCTGCGATGTCCTGGGCGGGATCGAAACTCAATCGCGGCTGCAGCGGCTGTGCGTCGAAACGGCGCGCGGCCTGCCATTCGGCATCGGCGCAGGCGGGATTGTCGCGCTGGCGCTGGATGGCATGGCTCACCGACCACCAGGCATCGAACAGCTCGTCCCAGCGCCACTGCGCCAGGGTGTCCTCGTCCAGAGTGATGCGGATCTGCCCGGTGGCCACGGGACGGGCGATGCGCTGGGCGCAGTCGATCAGGTCGTGGCGGGCCACCAGATCGGCGAAGGCGGCACGGTCGGCGGCAGCGATCTGCACCACCGCGCCCAGTTCCTCGTTGAACAGGATGCGCAGCGCGTCGCTGCCCTTGGCCTTCATCCAGCCATCCAGCTGGATGTCCAGGCCGACGTGGGATGCGAAGGCCATTTCGCACAGCGCGGCGAAGGCACCGCCGTCGGACCGGTCGTGGTAGGCCAGCAGCAGGCCGTCGCGGCGGGCATCGCCGATCAGTTCCACGAAGTCGCGCAGCCGCTGGGGATCGTCCAGGTCGGGCGGGCCGCCACCGAAATGCTGATGGCACTGGGCCAGAATCGACCCGCCCAACCGCCGCTGCCCGGCGCCCAGGCCGATCAGCCACAGGTCCGTGTCCGGGTCGGACGACAGCAGCGGCGTGAGCTGCCCGCGCACATCAGACACCGGCGCGAATGCCGACACCACCAGCGACACCGGCGACACCGCCGCCTGCGCCGTGCCGTCGGCGGCCTGCCAGCGCGCCTGCATCGACAGTGAATCCTTGCCCACCGGAATGGCCAGGTCCACTGCCGGGCACAGTTCCAGCGCCACCGCGCGCACCGCATCGAACAGGCGCGCATCCTCGCCGGGATGGCCAGCGGCGGCCATCCAGTTGGCCGACAGTTTCACCTGCTCCAGCGCCCCGATCGGCGCCGCGCACAGGTTGGTGATGGCCTCGCCCACGGCCATGCGCGCGGCCGCAGCGGCATCCAGCAGCGCCAGCGGTGTGCGTTCGCCGATGGCCATCGCCTCGCCCGCCATGCCGGCATGGTCGGCGAAGGTGATGGCGCAGTCGGCCACCGGCAACTGCCACGGCCCGACCAGCTGGTCGCGCGCGGTCAGCCCGCCCACGCTGCGATCGCCGATGGTGATCAGGAACTGCTTCGCGGCGACGGTGGGATGCGCCAGCACCCGCAGGCCGGCTTCGTGCAGCGAGATGGCATCGCCCTGCAGCGCCGGCCAGCACGACGGCGACGGACGCCGGGTCTGGCGATGCAGCGACGGCGTCTTGCCGAATAGCACATCCATCGGCAGATCGATGGCCAGCGCGGCGCGACCTGCGGCATCCAGCGTGGCAACCGAAGCGACATCCACGCCATGGCCTGCCACCAGCCGCTGCTCGGCCGTGGCCGTGCCGACCACCGCGAACGGGCAGCGTTCGCGGCTGCACAACGCGGCGAAGCCGTCCAGCTGTTCCGGGGCCACGCCCAGCACGTAGCGTTCCTGGGCCTCGTTGCACCACAGCTGCATCGGACTCAGCGAGGCGTCGTCGCTGGGGATGCGCGCGAAGTCGATCACCCCGCCCACCCCGGAGTCGTGCAGCAGTTCCGGAATGGCGTTGGAAAGTCCGCCGGCACCGACGTCGTGGATCGACAGGATCGGGTTGTGTTCGCCCAGCGCGGTGCAGGCGTCGATGACCTCCTGGCAGCGGCGCTGCATGTCCGGGTTGTCGCGCTGCACGCTGGCGAAATCCAGCTGCGCATCGCCCTGTCCGGAGGCCTGCGAACTGGCCGCACCGCCGCCCAGCCCGATCAGCATGGCCGGGCCGCCCAGCACGATCACCGCATCGCCGGGTCGCAACGGCTGCTTGGCCACCTGCACCCGGTCGATGGTGCCCAGCCCACCGGCCAGCATGACGGGCTTGTCGTAGGCCCAGTGCGGTCCGGCGGGGTCGGCGTCGGCCAGCTCGAAACTGCGGAAATAGCCCAGCAGATTGGGTCGCCCGAATTCGTTGTTGAAGGCGGCCGCGCCCAGCGGGCCGTCGGTCATGATCTGCAGCGCCGTGGCCATGCGCGGATTCAACGGGCGGGCGAACTCCCACGGCTGTGGCAGGTCGGGCAGGCGCAGGTGCGACACGCTGAAGCCGCACAGCCCGGCCTTGGGCTTGCCGCCGCGCCCGGTGGCGCCTTCGTCGCGGATCTCGCCGCCGGCGCCGGTGGCCGCACCGGCAAACGGTGCGATCGCGGTGGGGTGGTTGTGGGTTTCCACCTTGATGCAGAACGCGCCCGGCGTGTCCTGTTCCAGCCGGTACTGCAGCGTGGCCGGATCGGGCCGGAAGCGCTGCACCGAAGTCGATGCCACCACCGCTGCGTTGTCGCTGTACGCGGTCAGGGTGTGCTGCGGCGTCTGCGCATGGGTGTGGCGGATCATGCCGAACAGCGACTGCGGCTGCGCGGCACCGTCGATGGTCCAGCGGGCGTTGAAGATCTTGTGCCGGCAGTGTTCGGAATTGGCCTGCGCGAACATCACCAGTTCCACGTCGGTGGGGTCGCGGCCCAGTTCGGCATAACGATCGCGCAGGTAGGCGATTTCGTCCTCGGCCAGGGCCAGTCCCAACCGTGCATCGGCCTGTTCCAGCCGATCCAGCGGGATGTGCTGCAACACGCCGCGCGCCGGTTGGTCGAACAACCGGGCCAGTGCCGCCGGATCGGTCAGCAGCGACTGCGTCATCGGGTCGTGCAGCTCGGCAGCCAGCGCGGCCTGCACTGCGGCATCCTTCGGCCAGGCGTTCAGTCGATAGACGATGCCGCGTTCCACCCGCTGCACCGGCAGTCCGGCATCGCGCAGCAGTTCGGTGGCCTTGCTCGACCACGGCGAGCGCGTGCCCAGACGGGGCAGCACCCACAGCCGGCCGGGTTCGCTGGTCACGGTTGCCGCATCGATGGCGGTTGCCTGCAGGATGCGCCGCAGCGTGCCGGCATCGGGATCGGCCCCTGCATCGGGCTGCACCCAGTATCCGTACACGGCCTCTTGCACGGTCAGTCCGGAATCGAGGTCCCGCAGGCGGGCGTTCAGTCGTTCATGTCGGAACGGCGAGAGGGCCGGTTGGCCCTTCAGGACGATCATGTCCGGTCATGCGGCAGCGGCGGGAGGCGGCATTGTAGCCAACCGCCCGCTGCCCGGATCACGCGCCGGGCGGCTTGCCCTTGCCGGCTTCGCTGGCGCGCTTGTCCAACGCCGCGCGCAGCTGCTCCGGCGGCAGGTAGCCGCCCAGTTGCAGGCCGTCGTCGGTCAGGATCATCGGCGTGCCCTGCAGCCCCATGCGCTGGCCCAGCGCGTACTGTGCCGCCACCGGGCTGGTGCAGCGGCGCGGTGCCACCGGCCGGCCGTTCTTGGCGTCGGTCAGCGCCTTGCCGCGGTCGGCCGCGCACCACACCGATTCCATCAGCCTGAAATCCTCGCTGGCCGGCCCCTGCCGCGGGAAGGCCATGTATTCCACCGTGATGCCCAGGCGGTTGTACTGCGCGATTTCCGAATGCAGCTTGCGGCAGTAGCCGCATTCGGCATCAGTGAACACGCTCACGGTGTACTTCGGTTCGGGCGCGGCGAACACGATGCGGTCCTTCCGCGGAATCTCCTTCAGCAGTTCCTGGCGCAGCCCGGTCATGGCCTGCTCGGCCAGGTTCTTCTTTTCCTGCATGTCGAACAGCGCGCCCTGCAGCAGGTAGCGTCCGTCGTTGCTGACGTACACCACCTGACCGGCCACGATGGCCTGCTGGAAGCCGGGCAGCGGCGCATCGCCGATTCGTTCGATCGGCAGGTTGGCGTCCAGGGTCATCAGCGCCATGCGGGCATTGTCGACGGGGGTTCCGGCCACGCTGGCCGCGCCCTTCGGCGGCGGCGACGCAGCCGCGGGCTTGGCCGGAGCAGCAGGCGCCGACGACTGCGCGCAGGCAGCCAGACTGAGCATGGCCGCAGCCATGGCGATCAGGGATTGCTTCATCAAACGTCCTTTGCGCATGCAGGCGGGTCGCGTGGTGGAGCCGCGGATTGTCGCATGCCGCAAACGCGATGGGGATCTCGCGCAGCGGTCGGCCAGACCGTTCATCACCCGTGCGTCATTACCCGCGCGGATGGTGCAGGGCGTGCAGGCGACGCAGCTGTTCGCGCGCCACCAGCGTGTAGATCTGGGTGCTGGACAGCGAGGCGTGGCCCAGCAGCATCTGCAGCGCACGCAAGTCGGCGCCGTGGTTGAGCAGATGGGTGGCGAAGCTGTGGCGCAGGCCGTGCGGACTGATGCGGGCCGGGTCGATCCCGACCACGGCGGCAAGCCGCTTCACCGACTGCCAGAACTGCTGGCGGGTCAGCCCGCCGTCGTCGGGGCCGCCGCGCTGCGGCTGCTGCTGCAGGAACAACGCCGCCAGCGAGCGCTTGCCGGCCAGCTGCGGTCGCGCGGCATCCAGATAGCGCTGCAGGTGGTGCTGGGCATGTTCGCCCATCGGCACCAGGCGTTCGCGCCCGCCCTTGCCGGCCACCCGCACCACGCCCTGGCGCAGGTTCACCGCATGCGCGGGCAGGCGGACCAGTTCGCTGACGCGCAGCCCGCAGGCGTACATCAATTCCAGCATGGCCTTGTCGCGCAGGCCGGCGGCAGTGTCCGCATCCGGTGCATCCAGCAGGGCCGCGATCTGCGATTCGGACAGGGCCTTGGGCAGGCTGCGGGGCAGTTTCGGTGCCTGCAGCAATGCAGTGGGATCATCGCTGCGGCGGTTTTCGCGCAGCAGCCAGGCATGGAACGCGTGCAGCGCGCACAGCAGCCGTGCGGTGCTGCGGGCGGAATACCCCTGCGCGGCGCGCCAGGCCAGATGGTCGTACAGCGCGCCGCGATCGACCCGCAGCAAGCCGCCATCGCGACCCTGCAGCCAACGTGCCAGTCCGGACAGGTCGCGGCGATAGCTCGCCAAGGTCTGCGGCGACAGGCCGCGCTCTGCCCAGATGGCATCCACAAACCCGGCGATCAGGTCGGCATCCGCCTGTGGTACCTCAGGCAGTGCGCGGGCCGCTTGGCGACGATCGGCGGGTGTGCGAACGGACATGCCGGCAGCTTAGTGCGGACATGCGCGGCCGGCTATCCTGTGACGATGTCTTCCACACCTTTTTCGGCCACTGCCTCGGCCCGCCCCTGGATCGGCTGGCGCCTGCTGGCGTTGCTGTACGACGCCTTTCCGGCGATCGCGCTGTGGTTCGCGCTGGGGGCACTGTGGGTGCTGCTGTTCAGCGCATCCGGCCATGGCAGCGGCGAGACCATCGCGCCGTTCAGTCCGTGGCAGATCGCCTTGTGGATTGCCTGCTGGGGCGTGACCGGCCTGTATGCCGTGAGCAGCTGGCGAGGCGGCGGGCAGACGCTGGGCATGCGTCCGTGGCGCCTGGTGGTGAAGGCGGCCGACGGCCAGCCGGGCACGGCGCGGGCGCTGTGGCTGCGCTATGCGGTCGGTTCGCTGTCGCTGCTGGCCGGGGGGCTGGGCTTCTGGTGGGCGTGGATCGATCGCGACCGGCTGACCTGGCACGACCGCGCCAGTGGCACCCGTCTGCAGCGCCTGCATCGGCCCCGCAATTAGCAGCGCTGCGGCGTCTTCCGCCAGCATCGGCGCTGGAAGTGGCAGCGATGCCGCTTTTTTCGCCATCGTCGGCGCTGAAAGTCGCAGCGATGGCGCTTTTTTCGTCATCGTCGGTTCTGGTAGCGGCAGCGATGCCGCTTTTTTCGCCATCATTGGCACTGAAAGTGGCAGCGATGCCGCTTTTTTTCTCACCATCGGCCCTGGAAGCGGCAGCAACGGCACTTTTTTCGTCAGCGTCGGCACTGAAAGCGGCGGCAACGGCACTTTTTGCGTCATGGTAGGCACTGGGAGCGACAGCGATGGCACTTTTTGCGTCATGGTAGGCACTGGGAGCGACAGCGATGCCGCTTTTTTCGCCATCACCGCCGCTGGCGACGGCAGCGATGGCACCCGTACCCGCATGACCGGCGCTTTGCAACATTGAAAAACACCTCGCCTAGGGTCGGGCGCGGCGCTTTTTTCGCCACGACTGGCACCGACAGCGACGACCGCGGCACTTCGAGGGTCGGCGCAAGCGCCCAACGCCACACGACTGGCGGTCCATACGCGATCCGATGCGCACTGGGTACCGCTTGGCCTGTCGAAAACGTCCGATTCGCGTCTGCTCGAAATGTCGCCATCCGGCGTGGTGGTGCAGGCGTCATTGTTGATCAGTGCGAGTTTGATCATGTCCTGGGCGATGTTGGCCGGGTCGAACGTGGCAACCACCCGGGCCTACGAGTGGACGATCGTCCGCCATGCAATCGCATCGCAGCTTCATTCAGGGATGCGCCGTCCCGCCAATCCATGGTTATCCAAGGTTTTCTAGCGCGCGCGTCGCCCGAACAGCCAACCGGACAGGCCCAGCATCAGCACGATCGGCGATGCATATGCCAGCGGGTACGGCACGTGGAAGGCCGCGGCCATGCGCTGCGCCATCATCTGCAGCGTGAGAAACCCCAGCGCGAACACGATGCCCAGGAACAACCGCTTGCCCGCACCGCCGCTGCGCAGGTTGCCGAAGGCGAACGGAATCGCCGCCAGACACAGCGCCAGCACGTTGACGGGATAGAACCAGCGGCCCCAGTAGTGTTCTTCGTATTGGGATGCTTCCAGGCCATTGCGCTTGCGGTAGTCGATGCCTTCGCGCAGCGCCGCCATCGACAGATACCGGGGTCGCGCCACGCTGGCCGCGAGGGTGGTGTCGTCCAGCTGCGACTGCCAGCGTTCTTCGGCAGCCTGCGACTGGCTGACCGAGCGCTCGTGGAACACGGTGCGCTGCACGTTGCGCATGATCCACGCGCCATCGCGGTGTTCGGCCGTTTCGGCGCTTGCGATCGATTTGAGCCGTCCATCGGTGTCGAATTCGTACAGGCGCACGCCCTGCAGCTCTAGCCAGCGCATATTGCCGTCGTTGCGCTCCTCGCCGGTGCCGGCATTCAGGAACGTGTTGCCCTCGCGCGCCCACAGGCCCGAGTACTGGGCCACGATCATGTCCTTGGAGCGCGCCGATGCCTTCATGCCGTCGGCGCGGCGCTGGCCCCAGATCGCCAGGGTTTCGCCGTTCAGCACCATGACGGCCGTGAGCAGCGCCATCAACACTGCCACCGACAGGCTGATGCGGCGCTTGGACAGGCCCAGCGCGCGCAACGCGGTCAATTCCGACCCGGCTGCCAGCTGTCCCAGCGCCATCAACGCGCCCACCACTGCCGCATAGGGAAACAGGTAGTAGATGCGGCGCGGCAGGGTGTACAGCACGTTGGTCACCGCACCGGTGAAGTCGTAGTTGCCCTCGCCGATGTCGCCGATTTCCGACAGCAGCGCACTCAGCGCATCCAGGCCCAGCAGCACCAGCCAGGCCATCAGCACCGCCAGCAGCACGGCACGGCCGATGTACAGATCGTGCAGGCGCGCAAAGCGCTTCATGCCTTGGCTCCTGCGTGTCGACGTTGCCGCCCCAGACTGCCATCGCGCCAGTACAGCCACAGCGACAGGCCCAGCAGGGGCAGCAGCAGCCACCACAGCCCTGCTGCCACCGGCACCTTGCCGACGGCCAGCCAGTCCGCACCCAGCAGCGTCAACATGGTGGCGAACAGATAGGCCAGGAATCCCACCAGGATGCGGCCATGCCGTGCCTGCCGCGGCGGGCTGCGCGCCAGCGGCAGGGCCAGCAGCGCGAATGCCAGTGCCAGCAGCGGCGGTGCCAACCGTCTGTGGAATTCCGCAGCCGCCTGCGGCCGTGCGTCGGCCAGCAGCTCGCCGGTGGACGCCAGGGCGGGATCATCGCCGGCACGTTCGTCTTCGGATGTCGGCAGGCGGATGTCGTTGGCAGCGTAGCGCATCAGGCGGTAATTCTTGCCCTGATGCAGCGGTCCTTCCACGCGGAAGCCGTCGGTCAGGGTGAGAAAGCGGTCTCCGGCGGCATCCAGCGTCATCACTCCGGTCTGCGCGGTGGTCACGTCCAGGCGCTCCTGGTCCTGGCGATGCACGAACACCCGGCCCAGCTGACGGCCGTCTGGGGACAGCGTACCCACATAGACCACGCCACCTCCGCCGGGCAACTCGATGAACTTGCCGGCCTCCAGCCCGGAGATCAGCAGGCTGCGGTTGGCGGCGGCCAGCATCGCCTCGGACTGCCGGTTGGCCAGCGGTCCCAGCCACAGCGAGCACAGTGCAATCACCACCAGCACCGGCATGGTCACCAGCAGCAACGGCCGCAGCAGCCGGCGCGGCCCCATCCCGACCGATGCCAGCACCGGCATTTCCGCGTCGCGGTAGAGACGGCCAGCGGCCAGCATCAGGCCCAGCATCAAGGCCAGGGGCAGGATCAGCGGCAGGAAGGCCAGCACCCGCAGCCCGAGCTGCGACAGCAGCAGGGCGGGCGGCACCTGCCCGCGCGCGATCTCGCCCAGCACGTCGGCCACGATCCCGCCCAGGCTGACCATCATCAACACCACCAGCGCGGCGAAACAGGCTTGGGCGAATTCGCTGGACAGGTAGCGGTCGAGGGTGGACATGCGGGCGGGGGCACCTTGCTAGACTTGGCGGCTGTCCTGCATCGCGGCATGGACCGGCATCCACCGATGCCCGGCTGGCCGCCGCCGCGATCCAGTCCAAACCGCATAGTCTACGGAACTGTCGTCCATGAGCCTCGAATTCGCCCTGAACCAGACCCCGCCTGCCGCAGCCGGCGTCGATTGCGTGATCGTCGGCGCCTATGCCGGCAAGGACGACGCGCCCGACACGCTGACCCTGGCCGGAAGTGCCCTGGACGAAGCCAGCGGCGGCCGCCTGAGCGCCCTGCTGGAACGCGGCGACATCTCCGGCAAGACCGGCAGGACCGCCCTGCTGCACGATCTGCCCGGCATCGCCGCGCCGCGCGTGCTGGTGGTGGGGCTGGGCGAAGAAGGCAAATATGCCGTGCCGCAATACCTGAAGGCGGTGGCCGATGCCGTGCGCACGCTGAAGACCGGCACGGTGAAAACGGCGCTGTTCACGCTCAGCGAGGAGGCGGTGAAGGACCGCGACACCGCCTGGGCGATCCGCCAGGCCGCCATCGCCGCCGACCACGCCATGTACCGCTACGTGGCCACGCTGGGCGCGAAGAACAAGAAGCGCAACGAAACCGGTCTGGAGCGCCTGGACATCGCCGGCAGCGACGCTGCTGCACTCGCGCAGGGTCGGGCCATCGCCGCCGGCGTGCGCTTCGCCCGCGAACTGGGCAACCTGCCGCCCAACATCTGCAATCCGGAGTACCTGGCCGAGCAGGGCCGCATCTTCGCCAAACGCTTCGACAAGGCCGAGTGCGAGGTGCTGGACGATGCGCAGATGCAGGAGCTGGGCATGGGCTCGCTGCTGGCCGTGGCGCGCGGTTCCGCCAACAGGCCGCAGCTGCTAGTGCTGAAGTGGAACAACGGCGGCGATGCCAAACCCTATGTGCTGGTCGGCAAGGGCATCACATTCGATACCGGCGGCATCAATCTGAAGACCCAAGGCGGCATCGAGGAAATGAAGTACGACATGTGCGGCGCCGCCAACGTGATGGGCGCGTTCGTGGCGGCGGTGGGCATGGCGCTTCCCATCAATCTGGTCGTGATCGCCGCAGCGGTGGAAAACATGCCCGACGGCAACAGCTACCGCCCCAGCGACGTGATCACCAGCATGTCCGGCAAGACCATCGAAGTGGGCAACACCGATGCCGAAGGCCGCCTGATCCTGTGCGATGCGCTGACCTACGCGCAGCGCTTCGAACCGGAAGCGCTGGTCGACGTGGCCACGCTCACCGGCGCCTGCATGGTGGCGCTGGGCCGCTATGCCACCGGGGTGATGAGCAAGCATGACGATCTGGCCCGCGAACTGATCGACGCCGGCGAAACCGTGTTCGACCGCGCCTGGCAGCTGCCGCTGTGGGACGAATACCAGACCCAGCTCAATTCCGCCTTCGCCGACGTGTACAACATCGGCGGCCGCTGGGCCGGTGCGGTCACCGCCGGCTGCTTCCTGTCGCGCTTCACCGAAGGCCAGCGCTGGGCGCACATGGACATCGCCGGCGTGGCCAATGGCGAAGGCAAGCTGGGCATGGCCACCGGCCGGCCGGTGGGCCTGCTCAGCCAGTGGCTGCTGGATCGGGCCGGGTAACGCGCTCGGCCTGGCCCTGTTTCCACAGCCCGCATGACCGCTCCCCGCGCCGACTTCTACCTGATCGCCAAGCCGCGCTTCCGCGACGAGCCGCTGCGGCTGGTGTGCGAACTGGTGCGCAAAGCCTACGACGCCGAGCTGTGGAC
Organism: Pseudoxanthomonas suwonensis; assembly: GCA_003240695.1. GTDB lineage: Bacteria > Pseudomonadota > Gammaproteobacteria > Xanthomonadales > Xanthomonadaceae > Pseudoxanthomonas_B > Pseudoxanthomonas_B suwonensis_A. The sequence continues at coordinate 12,597 of QFNC01000023.1, forward strand.
GCTGGTGCTGGCCCGCAACGACGCACAGGCCGAACTGCTGGACGACCTGCTGTGGGACATGGGCGATGATGCCTACATCCCGCACCAGATCGCCGGCCGCGACGAAGACGACGACCTCACCCCGGTGCTGATCGCCACGCCCGACAGCGACATCCCGCTGCGGCCGCTGGTGATCAATCTGCGCGACGCGCCGGTGCAGGGCGCCTTCGACCGCGTGCTGGAAGTGGTGCCCGCCGATCCGTCCGCGCGCGGCCCGCTGCGCGAGCGCTGGAAGCAGTACCAGGCACGCGGCTTCACCCTCAACAAATACGACATGTGAACGGGTGCCCACGATGAAAGTGATGCTGATGATCTTCATCACCGTATTTCTGGCCGAAATCGGCGACAAGACCCAGCTGGCCACCATGCTGTTCGCGGCCGAGGGCAAGGCCAGCGGCTGGCAGGTGTTCCTGGCCTCGTCGTTGGCACTGGTGCTGGCCGCCGGCATCGGCGTGCTGGCCGGCGAGGCCATTTCCCGATTCGTCAGCCCGCAGACCCTGAAACTGATCGCCGGCATCGGTTTTGTCGCCATCGGCGCCTGGACCCTGTATTCGGCCTGGAAACCCGCATGAACACCCTTGCCAGCAGCTACGATCCCGCCGCCATCGAATCGCGCCTGTACGCGCAGTGGGAATCGGCCAACCTGTTCGCGCCGCGCGGCGACGGGCCGGCCTACACCATCCTGCTGCCGCCGCCGAATGTCACCGGCACCCTGCACATGGGCCACGCCTTCCAGCACACCCTGCAGGACGCGCTGATCCGCTACCACCGCATGCGCGGTTTCCGCACCCTGTGGCAGATGGGCACCGACCATGCCGGCATCGCCACCGAAATGGTGGTCAGCCGCAATCTGGCCATTGCCGGCAGCGGTGAAACCCGCGATTCGCTGGGCCGTGACGCCTTCATCGCCAAGGTGTGGGAATGGAAACAGCATTCCGGCGACACCATCGAACGGCAGATGCGTCGGCTGGGCGCGTCCGGCGACTGGTCGCGCAGCGTGTTCACCATGGATCCGATGGCCAGCGACGCGGTCACCGAAGCCTTCGTGCGGTTGCATGAAGAAGGCCTGATCTACCGCGGCAAGCGGCTGGTGAACTGGGACCCGGTGCTGAAGACGGCCATTTCCGATCTGGAGGTGGTGAGTCAGGAAGAGGACGGTTTTCTGTGGTCGATTCGCTACGATGTCATCGATCCCGAGCCCGGCGCGCCGGATCATGTGGTCGTGGCCACAACACGCCCGGAAACCATGCTGGGCGATACGGCCGTGATGGTGCATCCGGATGACGAACGCTATCAGTCGCTGGTTGGAAAGCGGGTGCGGCTGCCGCTGGTCGGACGCGAGATTCCCGTGATTGCCGACACTTACGTGGATCGCGAATTCGGCACCGGCGTGGTGAAGGTCACGCCTGCACATGATTTCAACGACAACGCCGTAGGCAGGCGCCACGGACTGCCAGAGATCAACATCTTCACTCCTGATGCCCGGGTGATTGGCAGCCACACAGGCGTCAACTTCGGCCACATTGCTGCAACGCCGATGGAGGCATTGGAGCACGGTATCCCAATTGCAACCTGGATCGACTCGATTCCCGTGGCTTACCGTGGCATGGACCGCTTCGATGCACGCAAGGCGATTGTCGCGGACCTCGAAACAGCCGGCCTGCTCGTGGAAACCAAGCCGCACAAGCTGCAGGTACCGCGCGGCGACCGCAGCGGCCAGGTGATCGAACCCTTCCTCACCGACCAGTGGTTCGTGAAAATGGACGAATTGGGTCGGCGCGGGCTGGAACTGGTCGAATCTGGAAGTATCCGCTTCGTGCCGCCGAACTGGATCAACACCTACCGCCACTGGCTGGAGAACATCCAGGACTGGACCATTTCGCGGCAGCTGTGGTGGGGCCATCGCATTCCGGCGTGGTTCGATGCGCAGGGCAACGCGCATGTCGGCCGCACCGAAGCCGAAGCCCGTGCACGCGCAGGCCTCGGCGACGAGGTGCCGCTGACCCAGGATGACGACGTGCTGGAAACCTGGTTTTCCTCGGCACTGTTCCCGTTCTCCACCCAGGGCTGGCCCAACGAGGACGCGATGGGCGAGCGCGGCTTCGACATCGCCCTGCCGACGTCGGTGCTGGTGACCGGTTTCGACATCATCTTCTTCTGGGTGGCGCGGATGATCATGCTCACCGACCGGCTGACCGGTCTGGTGCCGTTCCGCGACGTGTACATCACCGGGCTGGTGCGCGACAAGGACGGGCAGAAAATGTCCAAGTCGAAGGGCAACATTCTCGATCCGCTGGACATCATCGACGGCATCGCCATCGATGCGCTGGTGGCCAAGCGCACCACCGGGCTGATGAAACCCGAGGACGCGCCCAAAATCGAGAAGGCCACGCGCAGGGAATTTCCCGACGGCATTGCAGCGCACGGGGCCGATGCGCTGCGCTTCACCATGGCGGCGCTGGCCGGGCCGGGCCGGGACATCAAGTTCGACCTGGCCCGTGCAGACGGTTACCGCAATTTCTGCAACAAGCTGTGGAATGCCACCCGTTTCGTGCTGATGCACACCGAAGGCGTTGCCGCGGCACACGGTGCGCCGCAGCCGCAGACCGATGCCGAACGCTGGATCCTGGCGCAGCTGGACCGCACCTGTGCCGAAGCCGCGCAGCAGTTTGCCGACTACCGCTTCGACCTGCTGGCGCAGACGCTGTACGAATTCGCCTGGAACCAGTTCTGCGACTGGTTCGTGGAATTGGCCAAACCCGCATTGAATGGGTCCGATGCCGCCGCGGCCGACTCCACCCGTCACACCCTGCTGTACGTGCTGGACGCATTGCTGCGCCTGCTGCATCCGCTGATTCCGTTCGTGACCGAGGAGTTGTGGCAGCAGATCGCAGGCAAGCGCGGCTGCGCCGGCAGCATCATGCTGCAGCGCTATCCGCAGCCGGGCGACGTGGACGTGGCCGCATTCGCCCAAGCCGACGCCGACGTGGAATGGCTGAAGAACATCGTGTCGGCACTGCGCCGCATCCGCAGCGAGCTGGGCGTGTCGCCGGCGAAACAGGTCACATTGCTGGTGCGTGGCGGCGGGGAATCCGAATGTGCACGTCTGGGTCGTGCCGATGCGCAACTGCGCTTCCTCGGCAGGCTGGATCGCATCGCGGTGCTCGACGGCGAGCCGCCCGCGTCCGCTGTGGCCCGTGTCGGCGAGCTCGACCTGTTCGTACCGCTGGAAGGGATGGTGGATCTGGATGCCGAACGCGTCCGCCTGGACAAGGAGCTCAAGCGCGTCGAGGCCGAGCAGCTGAAATCGCAGGACAAACTGTCTCGCTTCGCCGACAAGGCCCCGGCGGCGGTGGTGGAGCAGGAGCGGCAGCGCCTGGCCGACTGGTCGGCGCAGCTGCAGGCCCTGCGCAGCCAGCGCAAGCGACTGGGTTGATTCCGAAGGCTGCTACAGCAGTTCCATCGCCATCACCAGCGCGTCCTCGCGGCGGCCGTCGTGATCCGGGTAATAGCGCGGACGGCGGCCGATTTCGTTGAATCCGGTGGCGTGGTACAGGGCGATGGCGGCGGCATTGCTGGGGCGCACTTCCAGGAACAGGCGCTGTGCCCCCTGCGTGCGCGCTAGGCGGATCAGCGTGTGCAACATGGTGCGACCCAGGCCGCGGTTCTGCAGCTCAGGTCGCGTGCACAGATTCAGCACATGGCCTTCGTCCGCGGCCACGCTGAGCAGGCCGTAACCCAGAATCCGTCCCTCCTGCTCCAGCAGCCAGGCCGAATAGCCGGCACGCAGGCAGTCCAGGAAAATCGTGCGTGTCCAGGGAAAGGCATAGGCCCGGATTTCGACCGCAAGTACCGCATCCAGATCGGATTCGCGCATCATGCGCAAGCTGATGCCATCCAGCGCGGTCTGCCCGGCAGGGCCGATCATTTTCATGGCAACGATGCATCCCGCCGCAACATGCGCAGCTGCGGCCACAGCGCCCGCTTCCCGGCTGGATCACGGCGCAGGGCGTGCCGGTCGGCAATCTGCGGCAGTCCCCCTGCATCGCGGACACCGGCTGCGCGCAGCAGGGCATGCAGAAAGGCATCCGCCTCGCCCGCTGGGGTGACGGATGTCACGCATCCTTCATTCCGATTCGCTGCATGTCCTTCCAGCACATGCAAGGACAGTCCCATCGCCTGCAGTGCCCGGCACTGGAACGCATCCCAGCTCATGCCGCCACCTTGCCCGACAGGCGCCGACGCAGCGCGCCCAGCGGACCCGACAGCGCATACAGCGCGAACGTGCACAGCAGCACGACGGGTGGATTGATCCACAGCGCCACAAGCGCCAGCACCACCAGCAGCAGCGCCACGAATGGCACCCGCTCGGAGCGCGGCCCGGAGCCGGCGCCCTTGAAACTGCTGTAACGCACCCGGCTCACCATCAGCAGGCCTCCGAGCACGCTGATCATCCACGCCGCATAACGCAGCTGTTCACCCTGCCATCCCAGTTCGTGCAGGGTCCACACGAAACTGGCCATCAATCCCGCTGCCGCCGGACTGGCCAGGCCGATGAACCAGCGCTTGTCCACCTGACCCACCTGGCTGTTGAAACGCGCCAGACGCAGCGCCGCACAGGCGGCATACAGGAAGGCGCCGAGCCAGCCGATGCGGCCGGGCATCACGCCATCCAGCTTCATCCAGCTCAGCGACCAGTGGTACATGACCAGCGCAGGCGCCATGCCGAAACTGACCAAGTCGGCCAGGGAGTCGTACTGCACGCCGAATTCGCTCTGGGTATTGGTGAGGCGCGCCACGCGGCCGTCCAGCCCGTCCAGCACCGCTGCCACGAAAATCGCGATGCAGGCCGGTTCGATGCGCTGCTGCGATGCCGCAATGATGGCGAAAAATCCCGCAAACAACCCGCCGGTGGTGAACAGGTTGGGCAGCAGGTAGATGCCGCGCGCGCGCGGACGGGGCGAGTCGGGAACGGACATGCCGCCAGTGTACCCACTTGCCGTGTCTGCATCGCAGCTGACCGTTCATTCCGGCCAGACTTGCACAAAGCCTTCACGGGTGCTGCAATCGGCGCCAATTCCCCGCCACTGCCGGATCATCGCCATGCACCGTCTCCCCGCCACCCTGTTGCTTGCACTGCTCGCCGGCACCACCGTCGGTTCGGCTGCCGCCGCCGAAATCTATCGCTGGAAGGACGCCAAGGGCGTCGTGCACTTCTCGCAGACCCCGCCCAAGGGCGTGGCCAACGCGAAGAAGGTCGAAAATGTGTTCACCGCGCCGCGCCCGGCTGCAACCACCACCACTGCCACCACCACCGCGCCTGCAGCGACCGCAACCACTGCTTCGGCAGGCGCCGGCGCCGACAACCCGGCATGCGTGCGTGCGCGCGAGAACCTGGCCGTGCTGGATGGCCAGAACAGCGTGCAGATGGACACCGACGGCGACGGCAAGCCGGACAAGACCCTCAGCGATGCCGAACGCAAGGCCCAGCGCGACGTGGCCGAAGCCTCGATCAAGGCCAATTGCACGGCCAGCTGATCCTCGCTGTCCGAGCAATCTCCACGACCCCGGCCCGGTGCCGGGGTTTTTGTTGGCGCCGGCAGCGGGGCGCCGCATGGCAGAATGGGCGTCTTTTCCGCCACGTGTCCGCCCGATGCGCCTGTCCCGATTCCATCTGCATACCACCCGGGAAACCCCTGCCGACGCCGAGCTGGTCAGTCACCAGCTGATGCTGCGGACCGGCATGATCCGCAAGCTGGCCGCCGGCATCTACACCTGGGCGCCGCTCGGGTTGCGCGTGCTGCGCAAGGTGGAAGCCGTGGTGCGCGAGGAAATGGACCGCGCCGGCGCCATCGAATTGCTGATGCCGACCGTGCAGCCGGCCGAGCTGTGGCAGGAAACCGGGCGCTGGCAGAAATTCGGCGGCCAGCTGCTGAAGATCCGCGACCGCAAGGAAGCCGATTACTGCTACGGGCCCACCGCCGAGGAAGCGATCACCGATTTCGCCCGCCAGGAACTGGCCAGCTACAGGCAGCTGCCGGTCAATTTCTACCAGATCCAGACCAAGTTCCGCGACGAGATCCGCCCGCGCTTCGGGGTGATGCGCGCACGCGAGTTCCTGATGAAGGATGCCTATTCCTTCCACGTGGACGAGGCATCGCTGCAGGCCGAATACCGCAACATGTACGACACCTACTGCCGCATCTTCACCCGACTGGGGCTGCGCTACCGCGCGGTGTTCGCCGATACCGGCGCCATCGGCGGCAGTGCCTCACACGAATTCCACGTGCTGGCCGACTCCGGCGAGGATGCCATCGCGTTCTCCGATGGCTCCGACTATGCCGCCAACGTCGAACTGGCCGAGGCGGTGGCCGCAGGCGAACGTCCGCTGCCGGCGCAATCGATGCAGCCGGTGGAAACGCCGACGCAGAAGACGTGCGAAGCGGTGGCCGAGCTGCTGGGCATCGATCTGCGCGAAACGGTGAAGTCGGTCGCCTTGATCGGCCAGGATGTCGACGGCAACGACCAATTCGTGCTGGCACTTGTACGCGGCGATCACCAGGTCAACGAAATCAAGCTGGCCAAACTGCCCGGCCTCGGCGATTACCGCATGGCCAGCGAAAGCGAGATTGCTGAACACCTCGGCAGCGAACCCGGATTCCTGGGGCCGGTGGCACCAAGATCGGCGATCCGCGTGATCGCCGACCGCGCAGTGGCCTCGATGGCCGACATGGTGGTGGGGGCCAATCGGGCCGGGCAGCATCTGCGTGGCGTGAACTGGGGTCGCGACCTGCCCGAACCCGATGCCGTGGCCGACATCCGCAACGTGCACGCCGGCGACCCGTCGCCGGACGGTCGCGGCAACCTGGCGCTTGCGCGCGGAATCGAGGTGGGACACGTGTTCGCGCTGGGCAACACGTATTCCCGGGCCATGGGTTGCACGGTGCTGGATGCGAACGGCAAGCCGGTATTTCCCGCCATGGGCTGCTATGGCGTGGGCGTGTCGCGGATCGTGGCGGCCGCGATCGAGCAGAATCACGACGATGCCGGCATCCGCTGGCCGCAGGCGATGGCGCCCTGGCAGGTGGCCGTGTGCGTGATCAATCCGAAAAACGATGTGACCGTGGCCGCTGCGGCCGAAGCGCTGCTCGACCGGCTGCTGCAGGCCGGCATCGACGCGGTGCTGGACGATCGCGGCCTGCGTCCCGGTCCGATGTTCGCCGACATCGAACTGCTGGGCATTCCCCATCGCGTGGTGGTGTCGGCGCGCGGCCTGGAATCCGGCCTGTACGAATACCGCGCCCGCGATGCCGATGCATCGGAAAATCTGGCTCTGGATGCCGTTCTGGAGCGGCTGCGACCCGCGCTTGCATGATCGGCATGCGCAGCGTCGGGCAGCCGGGAAAATCCGCTACGTGATCCGGCCGCATGCATGCACAACTCGCCCGACATTGCAACGGGCGATAATCGCCATTATCATGCCGCTGCGCCACGGAGTTGGCGAGATTCCAAAACCAACCACATCCGGAGCGTAATGAATGGCTATTGATCTCAACAGTTTTTCGATGTCCCAGCTGGAGGCGCTGATTGCACAGGCCACCAAACGCAAGACCACGCTGAAGAAGCGCAAGCCGCTCGCTGCCGTGCGCAGCAAGCTGACCGCCATGGCCCAGGCCGAAGGCTATACCCTGGAAGAACTGTTCGGCGGCAAGGCTCCGGCCGCTGCAGCCACGCCGGCCGCCGTTGCCGCTGCGAAACCCGGCCGCAAGCCCGGTCGCAAGGCCGCGAAGAAGACGGCTGCCACGAAGCGCGCCGCGCCGGCCCGCAAGATCGGCAAGATTCCACCGAAATTCCGCAATCCCGCCAACCCGGCCGAAACCTGGACCGGTCGCGGCAAGCAGCCGCGCTGGCTCGCAGCCTACACCAGCAAGGGCCGCAAGCCGGAAGAGTTCCTGATCAAGAAGTGATCCGCCCGCGGCAACGCACCGATCACGACGACGCCGGCGAAAGCCGGCGTTTTTCATGGCAGGTGGCCGGACCGATTCCCGACGGTCACAGATGTCGGCGCGCAGGACACAGCAGGTTTCCGAACAGCAGTCCGGCGATCAGCGCCAGCAGGATTTCCAGCACCAGCAGCAGCGACTGTTCACCGGCGGCCATGTCGCCCTGCTGCACCAGAGCCATGAATCCGCGCAGCGCGGCACTGCCGGGCACCAGCATGATCAGCCCCGGCACCCGCACCAGGGCGCCCGGCCGATTGGCCCACCGCGCATAGGCATTTCCGGCAGCCGTGCCCAGCAATGCCGACAGGAAAATCCCGGACGGACTGCCCCAGCGCAAATCGGCGCCGCGCGAGACCAGATATCCGCCGATTGCGGCCAGCATCACCAGCGGATAATCCCTGCGCCCGGCCCGGAACAGCACCGCGAAGGCATATCCGGCCAGCAGCAACGCAACCGCTTCGACCCACCAGGGCTGTGGCCGCCAGGCGCGCACCTGCAACTGCCAGCCGGAAAATTCGGCGATCTTCAGGGCGATGACCGTTCCCACCGTCAGCTTGAGCACCGTGGTCAGTGCACCTGCGAAACGGGCGGTTCCCGAGGCCAGGTGCTGGCTGGCCAGCTCGTTCACCGCGTTTGTCAGCGACAACCCGGGCAGCAGCACGATCAGCGAGGCGATGATCACGGTGTTCAGATTGATCGGCGCCACCCAGGCCGCCACGGCCACGGCCAGCATGCCGGCCAGCATGCCGGCCAGGGCTTCGCCGGCTTCGCGCAGTTGCGGTCGCCGCAGCGAGGCATCGTGCAGGGCACCGATCAGCAGGCCCGTTGCGCTTGCCACGCCGATATCCAGCCATGGCAGGCGCAGCAATCCGGCCACGGCGGCCGATGCCAAACCGAAGCCAAGCAGCTGCATCGCGCGTTGTCGACCTGTCTGCGCCCGCTGCAGCGCACGCAAGGCCTGAAAACCGGATTCCACGTCCAGCGTGCCGGCCAGGACGCGTTCGGCGATGCGATCGGCTTCGGCCAGCCGCTGCAGATCGGTCTCGCCCGGTGCAAGACGAATCACGCGAGTCACGCTGTCTTCCTGCGGCGCGGCATCGGCCGGGGCGAAGGACAGGATCAATCCGGTGGGATTGCTCCACGCATCGCAGTGCATGCCCAGCTGCTGGGCCACCGCCACCACCGCGCCCTCCAGGCGCTGCGCCGTGGTGCCATAGGCGTGCAGCTGTGCCGCCAGTTCGACCACGAACGCGATGCGAGTGCCAGGATCAGTGGCGGACGGCGGGGGGGTTGGCATCGGCGGAATCGATTCGGAAGGAAGGGCGTGGCGGCCATGCATGCCGCCGACCTGCTACTCTAGCCCACCTGTCCGACACGCTCTGCATTGCCCCAGCATGACGCCTCCCTCGCACGTGCCCCCCGGCATCGCACTGGATGATGCCGACGCCTCGCTGGCCCGGCTGTCCGGGCGCTGGAGTCTGCGTCACGCCGAACAGCTCACCGCGCTGCTGGCCGGCCTGCCCGAAGGCGTGCGCCGCATCGACGCCACCGGCGTGACCCGGCTGGACACCTTGGGCGTGCTGCAGCTGCTGCGCTATGCCCACCAGCACGAGCTGGATTTTTCCACATTCCGGTTCGATGCCGCGCACGAGAAACTGGTCAGCGCCATCGAGGACGTGGCCGACGACCGCCCGCGCAGCAAGCGCGATCTGGGCTTCAAGGCCGCGCTGGCGCGGCTGGGCTTTGCCGTGACCGACAACGCCCGCGAGGCCGTGGCCCTGGTCAGCTTCCTGGGCGAGTCACTGGTGAAGCTGCTGCGGCTGGTGCGCTCACCCTCGCGCATCCGCCCGGTGGCCACGGTGGCGCAGATGGAACAGGTCGGCATCGATGCGGTGCCGCTGGTGGTGCTGCTGTGCTTCCTGGTGGGCGCGGTGGTTGCGTTCCTGGGCGCCAGCATCCTGGTCGATTTCGGCATGACCCTGTACGTGGTGGAACTGGTCAGCATCGCCTTCCTGCGCGAATTCGGCGTGCTGCTGGCGGCCATCATCCTGGCCGGACGCACCGCCAGTGCCTACACCGCGCAGATCGGCTCGATGGTCAGCCGCGAGGAGGTGGACGCGATCCGCGCGCTGGGCCTGGACCCGGTCGACCTGCTGGTGCTGCCGCGCCTGATCGCGCTGGTGGTGATGCTGCCCATCCTGACCTTCATCGCCGATCTGGCCGGCCTGGCCGGCGGCCTGACCGTGGGCGCGTTCAGCCTGGACATCCCGCCGCAGGCCTATCTGGCGCGGATGCAGGACACCTTCGAAATGCGGCACCTGCTGGTGGGGCTGGCCAAGGCACCACTGTTCGCCATCGTGATCGCCCTGATCGGATGTCTGGAAGGGCTGCAGGTGCAAGGCACGGCGCAGTCGCTGGGCGAACGCACCACGTCCAGCGTGGTGCAGGCCATTTCGCTGGTGATCGTGCTGGACGCCTTCGCGGCGATCTGGTTCATGCACATGGGCTGGTGAACGGAGACAATGCCGGATGCGTCCGATTCCATTCCTTCCTTCCTTGTCCGCCGTCGGGAAACGCGCATGAACGCGCAATCGGCCCCGCAGGCAGTCCACGACCCCGACCAGACACCGGCCATCCGCGTGCGTGGCCTGGTGAACCGCTTCGGTGCCCAGGTGGTGCACGACGGACTGGATCTGGACGTGCGGCGCGGGGAGATCATCGGCATCGTCGGTGGCTCGGGCAGCGGCAAGTCGGTGCTGATGCGCTCCATCCTGGGTCTGCACGTGCCCGACGCTGGACAAATCGAAGTGCTGGGCGTGGACGGGCGCTCCCAGGATCCGGCCGACCGCAGCCACGTGGAACGCAACACCGGCGTGCTGTTCCAGGATGGCGCGCTGTTCTCCTCGCTGACCGTGGGCGAGAACGTGGAAGTGCCGCTGAAGGAACACTATCCGGACATCAGCGCATCGCTGCGCTACGAACTGTCGCTGCTGAAGATCAAGCTGGCCGGACTGCCTGCCGATGCGCTGGCCAAACTCCCGGCGCAGCTGTCCGGCGGCATGCGCAAGCGCGCCGGCCTGGCACGTGCCCTGGCGCTGGATCCGCCCCTTCTGTTCCTGGACGAACCCACGGCCGGCCTGGATCCGATCGGCGCGGCCGCTTTCGATACCCTGTTGCGCACCCTGCAGCAGGCACTCGGGCTGACGGTGTTCCTCATCACCCACGATCTGGATACCCTGTACGCGATCTGCGACCGGGTGGCGGTGCTGGCCGAACGCAAACTGCTGATTGCCGCGCCGCTGGCCGAAGTGGAACAATTCGACCACCCTTGGGTGCAGGAGTACTTCCACGGCCCGCGCGCCCGGGCCGCGCGCGGCAGTGCCGAACGCACGCCGGCACCCTCTCCCCAGCCGCCATCAACCCGGGCACACTGACGTCATGGAAACCAAAGCCAATTACGTGCTGGTCGGCGCCTTCACCATCGTGGTGGCGGTGTTCGGGCTGCTGTTCGCGCTGTGGGCGGCCAAGTACTCCTCGGACAAGAGCTGGCAGCACTACTACGTGGTGTTCAACGAGGCGGTGACCGGGCTGACCGAAGGCGCGTCGGTGCAGTACAACGGCATTTCCGTCGGCACGGTGGAGTCGCTGCGACTGGCGCCGAACGATCCGCGCCAGGTCATCGCGTTGCTGAAGCTGCAGGCCGACACGCCGGTGAAGGTGGACACGCGCGCGAAGATGTCGATGGCCGGCATCACCAGTGCACCGTTCGTGCAGCTGACCGGCGGCAGTCCGCAGGCCCCGATGCTGGTGGCGCAGGACCCGCGCGAGATCCCGATCATCGCCACCGAGCCGTCGGCGCTGCAGAACATCGCCGACACCGCCAACCGCCTGGTGGCCCGGCTGGACCAGGTGCTGAGCGAGGACAACGTCAAGCGCATCGCCAACACGCTGCAGCACATCGAGAACATCACCGGCGCGGTGGGCGGGCAGAGCGACGAACTGCGCACGCTGGTGGTGAACCTGCGCACGGCCAGCGACCAGTTGAACACCACCCTGAAAACCACCGACCGCGCCGTGGCCGATATCGACCGCGAACTGGTGCAGCAGCTGCCGCCGCTGGTGCGCAAGCTGGACAGCACGCTGAGCCGCCTGGATTCGGCCGCCGGCGGCGCCGACACCATCCTCAGCGAGAACCGCGCCGCCATCAACAGTTTCGCCAACGACGGCCTGGCCCAGTTGGGTCCCACGCTGGGCGAACTGCGCGGCCTGATCCGCGACCTGCGCATCCTTACCGACCGGCTGGAGGGCAACCCCGCCGGATTCCTTCTGGGCCGCGAGGCCGCCAAGGAGTTCGAACCCGAATGAACCCGTCGCGCATCCGCACCTCCCTGCAGCGCAGGCTGCTGACCTGTCTTGCCGTCATCCTGCTGTCCGGCTGCTCGATCCTGGGCGGCAAGAAGGAGCCGACCACGATCTACGTGACCAATCCGCAACCGGCGGTCGATGCCGCCTGGCCATCGGTATCGTGGCAACTCACGCTGAGCCGTCCGGAAGCGTCGCGCTCGGTCGACACGCTGCGCATCGCGGTGCGCCCGGTGCCATACGAAATGCAGTACTACAAGGATGCGGCCTGGGCCAAGTTGCCCAGCGACCAGATCCAGGACGCGCTGCAGCGCACCCTGGAGGCCTCGCAGCGCCTGCCGGCCGTGGCCCGCCAGGGCAGCGGCATCGCCGCCGACTACAAGCTGGTGATGGACATCCGCCGCTTCGATTCCGACTACGCCGGTGGTGCGACGCCATCGGCGGTGGTGGAAGTGGGCGCCAGCCTGCTGCATGCACCGACCAACAGCGTGGTGGAATCGCGCGTGTTCCGGCAGTCGGTTCCGGCCACCGCCACCGACGTGCCCAGCGTGGTCCACGCCTTCGAACAGGCCCTGAACCAGCTGGGCCATGAGCTGGGCGGCTGGGTGCTGACCAGCGGGCATGCGCACCGGCCCGGCAAGCGCTGACAGACCTCCAATCTGTTCTTCAGCGGCGCGGCATTCACCTGCGTGATTTGCCCGCCGGGGCGATCCAGCCGACAATCGGCGGTCGCACGTGGAGAATCGCATGAATGACACCCCCGCCATCGAACGCGACGTGATGGAATACGACGTGGTCACGGTCGGAGCCGGTCCGGCCGGGCTGGCCTTCGCCATCCGCCTGAAGCAGCTGCAGCCGGAGCTGTCGGTGTGCGTGATCGAGAAAGGCGCGTCCATCGGCGCGCACATCCTGTCCGGTGCGGCCATCGAAACCGGTCCGCTGGACGAGCTGCTGCCAGGCTGGCGGGAGAATCCGCCGCCTGTGTGTGTGCCGGCGACCAGCGACGAATTCTGGCTGCTGTCGAAAACCGGCAAGCGCCGGCTGCCGTTGCCGCCGGGCATGCACAACACCGGCAACGTGATCGTCTCGCTGGGGGCCATGTGCGCGTGGATAGCGCCGCAGGCCGAAGCGCTGGGCGTGGAAATCTTTCCCGGCTTCGCCGCGGCCGAAACCCTGCATGCAGAGGATGGCCGGGTGGTCGGCGTGCGCATCGGCGACATGGGCATCGCCAAGGACGGTTCGCACAAGCCCGGTTACACGCCCGGCGTGGACATCCACGCCAAGGTCACTGTCCTGGCCGAAGGCGCGCGTGGCCATCTCACCAAACGGCTGGTGAAACGCTTCAAGCTGGATGCCGACAGCGACCCGCAGGGCTATTCGATCGGCATCAAGGAACTCTGGCAGGTGCCGGCCGAACGCGTATCGCCAGGCAAGATCGTGCACACCCTGGGTTGGCCGGCCGACAGCCACACCTATGGCGGCAGCTTCCTGTATCACTTGAACGACGGGCAGCTGGCACTGGGCTATGTCAGCGGACTGGATTACCGCGATCCGAATTACCGCCCGTGGGAAGCGTTCCAGCAGTGGAAGGCGCATCCGGCCATCACACCGTTGCTGGAAGGCGGCAGCATTCTGTCCGCCGGCGCACGCGCCATCGTCACCGGCGGCTGGCAGTCACTGCCGAAGGTGGAGATGCCCGGTGCGCTGCTGATCGGCGACACCGCCGGCCTGCTGAACGTACCGAAGATTAAGGGCACCCACCAGGCGTTGCGCAGCGGCATGCTGGCGGCCGAGCATCTGGCCGCGACTGCGCTCGATACCAGCGGTTTCGATGCACGCCTGCGCGGCTCGCCGGTGATGGCGGAGTTGCGCAAGGTGCGCAACATCAAGCCCGGTTTCAAGAAAGGCCTGTGGTTCGGCATGGCCAATGCGGCCTGGGAAACCGTGACCGGCGGTGCATCGCCGTGGACGCTGAAGAACACGCCGGATTTTGCCGCATTGCAGCGCCTGAACGAAGCGGCATCACCCAGGCGCGATTATGTGCAACGCACGTTGCCGCCGCGCGACCGCCTGCAGGGCGTGTATTTCGCCGCCACCGCGCACGACGAAGACCAGCCCGTGCACCTGAAGGTGGCCGACACGAATATCTGCGCCACCCGCTGTGTGGAAGAATACGGCAATCCGTGTACGCGATTCTGCCCGGTGGCTGTGTACGAAATGGTGGATGATGCCACCCAGCCGCATGGCAAGCGCCTGCAGATCAACGCCGCCAACTGCGTGCACTGCAAGACCTGCGACATCAAGGATCCGTACGAAATCATCACCTGGGTCACGCCGGAAGGCGGCAGCGGGCCGAACTACCAGAACCTCTGACCACACGCCTTTGACATGTATCGCCCGGCACTGAACAGCCTGCTGTTCCAGGCATTGCGTGCCGGATTCCGCGCGCTGCCGTTGTCCGACGCCACGCGCGACCGCTGGCGCGACGCCTTCCTCGATCGCTTTCCACGCGTCCGGCCACGACGGCGTGTCCCATTGGGGATCGCGCCGGTACCACGCACACCCCTTCACCCGGGCGGGCCCGCCACCGGTCGTGTCGCCTATCGAACCATCAATCTGCCGTCGCCGCTGCCGGCGCGACTAGTTGCCTTCTATCTGCCGCAATTCCATCCGATTCCGGAAAACGATGCTGCCTGGGGTGACGGCTATACCGAATGGACGGCGGTGCTGCGTGCGCAACCCGAGTTCGACGGGCATGTGCAACCGCGCTTGCCGGGAGCACTGGGTACCTACGATCTGCGCGATGTCGAGGTCATGCGCAAACAGGCGAAGCTGGCGCAGGACTACGGCATCGCCGCATTCTGTTTCTACTTCTACTGGTTCCACGGCAGAACACTGCTGGAACAACCATTGCGCAACTGGCTCGCCGCGCGCGACATCACCCTGCCTTATTGCCTGTGCTGGGCGAACGAAGCCTGGACCCGCACTTGGGACGGCCGTGCCGGCGAGGTGCTGATCCCGCAGTCGCACGATGCCGACGATGATGTCGCGTTCATCGCCCATGTTGCCGATTACCTGCGCGACCCGCGCTGTCTGCGCGTGGACGGCAAGCCGGTTCTGCTGGTGTATCGCGCCGGCAAGCTGCCGGATGCCGCGGCAACCGCCGCACGCTGGCGTGCCTGGTGCCGGGACAACGGCATCGGCGAGATCCATCTGCTCTGCGTGCAATCGTTCGAACGACTGGATCCGCGCGCGATCGGCTTCGATGCCGCGGTCGAATTTCCGCCCAATCTGGCCACGCTGCGCGAGCTGACCGCCACGCAGGTGTTTTTCGATGCTGATTTCGCCGGCGAACTGCGCGACTGGCGCGACTTGCCTGCGCAGTATCTCGACAAGGCCGTCCCCGATTATCCGCTGCAACCGGCGGTGAATGCCGGCTGGGACAATGCACCGCGACGCCCGGGCAGAGGCCGCACGTTGCTGCATGCGTCGCCACGCGGTTATCGCGATTGGCTGCGAACCACCATCACGCAGCGCTTGCCGGCATTGCAGGCCAAGGGGGCATCGGACTTGGTGTTCATCAACGCCTGGAACGAATGGGGCGAGGGCGCGGTGCTGGAACCGGATGCGCGCTTGGACCATGCCTGGCTGGACGCCACCCGCGCGGCATTGCTGCCGCAGCCATCGGCCACGCACGATCACGATGCCTGCGCCGTGGTGCATGCCTGGTACCCCGAGGTGCTGGGCGAGCTGCTGGATGCCCTGCACGCCAGCGGTCTGCGCTGGCGTCTGGTCGTGACCACGGCAGAAGAAAAGCGCGAAGCCGTGCAGGCCGTCATCGCCAATCGCGCGCAGCAGGTCGAGCTGCGCATCCACGCCAATCGCGGTCGCGACATCCTGCCGTTCCTGCACGAAGCCAACCGCCTGCTGGACGACGGCGAGGACATCGTGCTGAAACTGCACACCAAGCAGTCCACGCATCGCGGCGATGGCGATGCCTGGCGACGCGAATTCCTCGCGCTGCTGCTCGGTGGCGGCAATGCCCGGCGCATCCGGCAACAGCTCCAGGAAAACGCCACTATCGGTCTGGTGGTCCCGGCCGCGCAATTGCCGCCACTGACCTTTTACTGGGGCGCGAATGCCGAACGCGTGGATTATCTGCGCAGACGGCTCGGGCTGGACCGCTTCGATGCGGAACAGGGACGATTCGCAGCCGGCAGCATGTTCTGGTGCCGATTGCAGGCCTTGCGTCCCCTACTGGATGCGCACCTGGACGAAGCCGAATTCGAGGACGAAACCGGCCAGCTCGACGGCACCATGGCGCATGCCATCGAACGCATCCTGCTGGCCTGCGTGGAACAGGCCGGTTACCGGGTGCAGCCGTGGCCACCGGGTACACCGCTGCCGGATCGCTCCCGCTACGCCCGCGTGGACTGAACCATGCCAGCGCGACCGTGCTGACTCAATCCAGCAGCGCAACCCCTGTTTTCGATGCGGCTTCATCGCGGCTCACGCCGTCGGCCAGTTCGACCAGTGCAAGACCGGCATCGGTCACGTCGAACACGCCCAGCTCGGTGATGATGCGGTTGACCACGCCCACGCCGGTCAGCGGCAGGGTGCATTCGGGCAGGATCTTGGGGCTGCCGTTCTTGGTGGTGTGCTCCATCAGCACCACCACGCGCTTGACCCCCGCGACCAGATCCATCGCGCCGCCCATGCCCTTGACCATCTTGCCGGGCACCATCCAGTTGGCCAGGTCACCCTTGTCTGTCACTTCCATCGCACCCAGGATAGCCAGATCGATGTGGCCACCGCGGATCATCGCGAACGAATCGTGGCTGCCGAAGAAACTCGCGCCCGGCATCGCGGTGACGGTCTGTTTGCCGGCGTTGATCAGGTCGGCATCCACCTCGTCCTCGGTGGGGAACGGGCCGATGCCGAGCAGGCCGTTCTCGCTCTGCAGCCAGACATTCATGCCTTCGGGAATGAAATTGGCCACCAACGTGGGCAGGCCGATGCCGAGGTTGACGTAGGCGCCGTCGCTGAGTTCCTGCGCGGCACGCTGCGCCATCTGGTCACGGGTCCAGGCCATCACTTGCCTCCTTCGCGCACGGTGCGCTGTTCGATGCGCTTTTCGGGATTCGGGTTCACCACGATGCGGTTCACGTAGATGCCCGGCAGGTGCACCTGGTCGGGATCGATGTCGCCGATCTCCACGAGCTCCTCCACTTCGGCGATGCAGACCTTGCCGGCCATCGCGCAGGCGGGATTGAAGTTGCGCGCGGTCTTGCGGAACACCAGATTGCCGGCCCTGTCGGCCTTCCATGCCTTCACCAGCGACACGTCGGCATGCAGGGCGCGTTCCAGCACATACCAGTGGCCGTCCTCGAATTCGCGGGTTTCCTTGCCTTCGGCCACCTTGGTGCCGAATCCGGTGCGGGTGTAGAACGCCGGGATCCCGGCGCCGCCGGCGCGCAGGCGTTCGGCCAGCGTGCCCTGCGGGGTGAATTCCAGCTCCAGCTCACCGGACAGGAACTGCCGCTCGAACTCCTTGTTCTCGCCCACGTAGGACGACACCATCTTGCGGATCTGCCGCGTTTCCAGCAGCAGGCCCAGGCCGAACCCGTCCACCCCGGCGTTGTTGGAAATCGCGGTCAGACCAGTCACGCCCGAGTCGCGCAAGGCCTCGATCAGCGCCTCCGGAATGCCGCACAGGCCGAAGCCGCCAACGGCCAGCGTCTGCCCATCGGCCACCACGCCCTGCAGGGCGCTGGCGGCATCTGGATACAGTTTGCCGCGGTGTGTGCCGGCCTGCGGCGATGCAACGGCAGCGGACATGCTCGAGCCTCCCGAGAAAAACCGTAGTGTAGCCCGCACGCGGTTTCCGGTCCCTGTCCTTTCGGGCAATGCCGCTCAGCCCGGACGCTGCAGCGTGGTTTGCAGCGCGGATCGCCAATCCGGCAGGACGATGCCATACGCCTCGCGCAGGTCGCTGGTATCCAGCACCGACCAGGCGGGGCGTTGCGCGGGCGTGGGGTAATCCGACGTGGGGATGGGCACCATGCGCGGCGCGCGTTCCAGCATGCCGGCCGCCACCGCATCGGCCATGATCGCCTCGGCGAAGCCATGCCAGGTGGTCTGTCCATCGCAGACCAGATGCTGGGTGCCGCCGTCGCCATTACCCTGCTGCAGGATCCGCGCCGTGACCTCGGCAATCACCCGGGCCGGCGTGGGACAGCCGATCTGGTCCGCCACCACCCGCAGTTCGTCGCGTTCTGCACCCAGACGCAGCATCGTGCGCAGGAAGTTGTGGCCGTGCAGTCCGTACACCCAAGCCGTGCGCAGGATCAGGTGGCGCGCACCACTGTTGCGGATCGCCTGTTCGCCGGCCAGTTTGCTGCGCCCGTACACGCCCAGCGGCGCGGTCGGATCGTCCGGGCGATACGGTTGCGTAGCCGTGCCATCGAACACGTAGTCGGTGGAATAGTGCAGCAGCGGGATGTCGCGTTCTGCACAGGCCTGCGCCAGTTCCGCCACGGCATCGGCATTGATGCGCATCGCCAGGTCCGGATCGCTTTCGGCCTTGTCCACGGCGGTGTAGGCAGCGGCATTCACCACCACGTCGGGTGCGATGGCCTGCACCACATCAGCCACGGCTCCCGCAACGCCGAGATCCAGCGCATGGCACGCGATGGCGTGGCCGGGCAACCGGCCGTCGCGGGTGGTGGCCTGCACCGTGGCCATGGCTGGCAGCACGCGACACAGCGAATGGCCGACCTGGCCATTGGCGCCGGTCAGCAAAATCTTCATTCCACAGTGCCTGGGTACACGGGCAATCGCTCCTGCGCAACGGCGTCGAGGAAGGGCGCCGCGGCATCCTTCGCGGACAACACCGGATCGGACACCGGCCAGTCGATCGCCAGCGCCGGATCGTTCCAGCGGATGCCGGCGTCGGCCTGCGCATCGTAGGTGGCCGTGCACAGATAGGTGAACACCGCCTGCTCGCTCAGGGTGACGAAGCCGTGCGCGAACCCGGGCGGAATCCAGCACTGTCGCTTGTTTTCCGCATTCAGCAACACCGCCGTCCACTGCCCGAAACGCGGCGACCCGCGGCGGATGTCCACCGCCACGTCCCACACCTCGCCCTGCACCACCGACACGTACTTGCCCTGCGGCTTAGGCCACTGGTAGTGCAGCCCACGCAGCACGCCGCGCACCGACGAGGACACGTTGCCCTGCACGAAGGCCGGCTGCGGCAGGCCTTCGGCCGCCATGCGGTCGTGGTTGAACGACTCGAAGAAGAAACCGCGGTCATCCCCGAACACGCGCGGCTCGATCACCACGCACTCCGGCAGGTCGGTGCGGATGATCTTCATGGCACGTGCCCGCGGCCGATCAGGCTGTGCAGGTACTGGCCGTAGCCGTTCTTCGACAGCGGCTTGGCCAGCGCCTGCAACTGCGCATCGTCGATCCAGCCGTTGTTCCAGGCGATCTCTTCGGGACAGGCCACGCGCAGCCCCTGCCGCGCCTCGATGGTTTCGATGTAGTTGGCCGCTTCCAGCAGCGATTGGTGGGTGCCGGTGTCCAGCCACGCATAGCCGCGCCCCAGCCGCTCCAGATGCAGCGAGCCGTCATCCAGGTAACAGCGGTTGAGATCGGTGATTTCCAGCTCGCCGCGCGGCGAGGGTTTCAGCGCTGCGGCAAAGTCCGGTGCACGACTATCGTAGAAGTACAAACCGGTCACGGCATAGTGCGAACGCGGATTGTCCGGCTTTTCTTCCAGTCCCACCACACGGCCGTCGGCATCGAACTCGGCCACGCCGTAGCGCTCCGGGTCGCTGACCCAGTAGCCGAACACGGTGGCGCCGTCCTGCCGCGCGTCAGCGCGCTTCAGGATCGGCGTCAATCCGGCACCGTGGAAGATGTTGTCGCCCAGCACCAGGCAACTCGGTGCGCCGTCCAGGAAGTCACGGCCCAGGATCAACGCCTGCGCCAGGCCATCCGGGCTCGGCTGCGCCACGTACTCGAAGCGCATACCCCACTGCGAGCCATCGCCCAGCAGCGCTTGGAACAGCGCCTGCTCGTGCGGGGTGTTGATGATCAGCACCTCGCGGATGCCCGCCAGCATCAGCACGCTGAGCGGGTAGTAAATCATCGGCTTGTCGTACACCGGCAACAGCTGCTTGCTGATGGCCTGGGTGATGGGATACAGCCGCGTACCGGACCCGCCGGCCAGAATGATGCCCTTGCGTTGCATGTGCTTGGTTCCTCAGGCCGCCTGGCCGATGCGCTCCAGCCGGTAGCTGCCATCCAGCACCCGCTGCACCCACGGCTGGTTGTCCAAGTACCAGTCCACGGTGTCGGCGATGCCCTGCTCGAAGCTGTGCTGCGGCGCCCATCCCAGTTCGCGCTTCAGCTTGCTGGCGTCGATGGCATACCGCCGATCGTGGCCGGGACGGTCCTTGACGTAGGTGATCAGCGACTCGCGCGGCCGGCCATCGGCCAGCGGCTGGCGCGCATCCAGCAGCGCGCAGATCGCCTTCACCACCTCGATGTTCTGCCGCTCGGCATCTCCACCGACGTTGTAGGTTTCGCCCACCCGTCCGGCCTCCAACACGCGGCGGATGGCGTTGCAGTGATCGCCCACGTACAGCCAATCGCGCACGTTCCTGCCGTCGCCGTACACAGGCAGCGGTTCGCCGGCCAGCGCCTTGGCGATGACCAGCGGGATGAGCTTTTCCGGAAACTGGTACGGCCCGTAGTTGTTGCTGCAGTTGGTGGTCAGCACCGGCAGGCCGTAGGTGTGGTGGAACGCCCGCACCAGATGGTCCGAGGCCGCCTTCGAGGCCGAGTACGGCGAATTGGGCGCATACGGCGTGGTTTCGGTGAACTGGCCGGTGTCGCCCAGCGATCCGTACACCTCGTCGGTGGACACGTGCAGGAAGCGGAAGGCGTCCTTCTTCTCCCCTTCCAGCGCCTTCAAGTAGTCGCGCACCTGTTCCAGCAGGCTCAGCGTGCCGACCACGTTGGTCTGCACGAAGGCCGCCGGCCTGTCGATGGAGCGGTCCACGTGGCTTTCGGCGGCGAAATTGATCACTGCATCGGGCTGGTACTCGCGCAGCAGACCAGCCACCAGGTCGGCATCGCCGATGTCGCCATGCGCCAACATGTGACAATCGTCACCATCCAGCGCCGCCAGCGTGTCGCGGTTGCCGGCGTACGTCAGCGCATCCAGATTGACCACGCGGATGCCGTCGCGCACGGCCTGCAGCACGAAATTGCCGCCGATGAACCCGGCGCCGCCGGTGACGAGCCATGTTGGCATGCGTCTGCTCCCTCATATGACGAATCGGGCATTGTAATGGCAGGGGGAAGCTGCAGCGCTTACTCCCGCCCGTACACGTCATCCAGCCGCTCGATGTCGTCCTCGCCCAAGTAGTCGCCGGACTGCACTTCGATCAGTTCCACCGGCTGCCTACCGCGATTGCGCAGGCGGTGCACGCTGCCTTGGGGGATGTAGGTGCTCTGGTTGGCGTGCAGGTCGAAGACGCGATCATCGCAAGTCACTTCGGCCACGCCCGACACCACGATCCAGTGCTCGGCGCGGTGCCGGTGCTTCTGCAGACTGAGCGACGCGCCGGGCTTCACCACGATGCGTTTCACCTGGAAACGGTCGCCGGCATCGATCGAATCGTAATGGCCCCACGGTCGGTACACCTTGCGATGGAACAGGTGCTCCTGGCGGTCGGCCCGGCTGATCCGGTCCACGATCGCCTTCACGTCCTGCACGCGGTCGCGGCGGGCCACCAGCGTGGCATCGGGCGTGTCCACGATCACCAGATCCTGCACGCCGAGCGTGGCGATGAGGCGTCGATCGGCGGCACGGATCAGGCTGCGCTGCGTATCCACCATCACCACGTCGCCTTCGAGATGGTTGCCGTCGGCATCCTGGTCGGCCACGGCCCACAGCGACGACCACGAGCCGATGTCGCTCCAGCCGCAGGACACCGGCACCACCGCGGCACGGTCGGTGTTTTCCATCACCGCATAGTCGATGGAATCATCCGGCGATGCGGCAAAGGCAGCGGCATCCACGCGGATGAAGTCCAGATCGGCGCTGGCACCGGCCCAGGCCTGCGCCACCGCGCGATGCACGTCCGGGCGATGCCGCTGCAATTCCTGCAGGTAGCGGTCGGCGCGGAACACGAACATGCCCGAGTTCCAGGCGAAATCCCCGCTGCGCAGATAGGCTTCGGCGCGCTGCCGGTCGGGCTTCTCCACGAAGCGCTGCACCCGGAACGCCTGATCACCCAGTGGATCGCCGGTCTGGATGTAGCCGTACCCGGTTTCCGGCGCGTCGGGGGTGATGCCGAAGGTCGCCAGCCAGCCGTCCTCGGCCAGCGGCACCGCCGACTGCACCGCATCGCGGAAAGCCGCTTCTTCCTGGATGAGATGATCTGCCGGCAGCACCAGCAGCACGCCGTCCGGATCGCTGGCCAGTACATGATGCGCCGCCAAGGCGATCGCAGGCGCGGTGTTGCGGCCCACCGGTTCCAGCAGGATGCCGCCGTTGCGCTGACCGATGGCCTGCAGCTGCTCGCCGACCATGAAACGGTGATCGTCGCTGCACACCGTCACCGGCGCCTGCACGCCGGGCAGGCGCATCGCGCGCAGCACGGTTTCCTGGTACAGCGAATGGTCACCCAGCAGGGCCAGGAATTGCTTGGGATGGTTCCTGCGCGACAGCGGCCACAGCCGCGTGCCACTGCCGCCGCTCAGGATGACGGGATGCAGCATGCGCGTTTCCGCAGCCGGTGGACGGCACAGCATAGCGCACGCCCGGCGCGGACCGATCCGCGATCGTTTAGAATGCAGGGCTGCTTTGTTCCAGATGGATGCCCATGAAGATTCTCGTCGGCTACAAGCGCGTCATCGATGCCAATGTCCGGGTGCAGGTCAAGCCCGACGGCTCCGGCGTGGTCACCCAGGGCGTGAAGCTGTCCGCCAACCCGTTCGACGACATCGCCCTGGAAGAAGCCCTGCGCCTGCGCGACGCCGGCAAGGCCGATGAGGTCATCGTGGCCACCATCGCCCCTGCCGATGCACAGGCGCACCTGCGCAACGGCTTGGCCATGGGTGCCAACCGTGCCATCCATGTGGTCACCGATGAGGCCGTGCAGCCGCTGACCGCAGCCCGCATCTTCCTGAAGCTGATCGAAAAGGAGCAGCCAGGACTGGTGCTGATGGGCAAGCAGGCCATCGACGACGATGCCAACCAGACTGGCCAGATGCTGGCCACGCTGTGGGGTCGGCCGCAGGCCACCTTCGCCAGCAAGGTGGTGATCGAGGGCGATACCGCGACCGTCACCCGCGAGGTGGACGCCGGCCTGGAAACGCTGCAGATCGACCTGCCCGGCGTGATCACCAGCGACCTGCGCCTGAACGAGCCGCGTTTCATCAAGCTGCCCGACATCATGAAGGCGAAGAGCAAGCCGCTGGAGACAATCGCCCTGACCGACCTGGGGGTGGAAGCCGCCCCGGCGATCGCCATCACCCGATACGCGCCGCCCGAGCAGCGCAAGCGCGGGGTCATGGTGAAGGATGCCGCCGAACTGGTGGCCGTGCTCAAGCAGAAGGGGGTGCTGTGATGGCCAAGGTTCTCATCGTCGCCGAACATCTGAACGGCAAATTGAACGCATCCACCGCCAAGTGCGTGTCGGCTGCCCAGGCAGTGAGTCCCGACACCATCGACGTCGTGGTGCTGGCCGCCGATCCGGCCGCCGTGGCAGAACAGGCGGCCAAGCTGGCCGGCGTGGGCAAGGTGCTTGCCGTCGCCAATCCGGCCAACGCGCATCCCATCGCCCAAGTGCTGGCACCGCAAATCGTCAAGCTCGCCGATGGCTACACGCATGTGTTCGGCCCCAGCAGCACCTTCGGCAAGGACCTGATGCCCTGCGTGGCCGCGCTGCTCGGTACCGGCCAGGTCTCCGATCTGATGGCCGTGGATGGCCCGCACGCCTTCAAGCGCCCGATCTATGCCGGCAACGCCATCATCTCGGTCGAGGCCCCGAGCGGGGCGCCGGTCGTCGCCACTGTGCGTACGGCCTCGTGGCCCGAAGCGGCGCAGGACGGGGCGGCCACCGTCGAATCGGTCGACGCCGAAGCCACCCTGCCCACCCACACCCGATTCGTGGAACTGAAGGCCGCCTCCTCCGATCGCCCCGACCTGCAGAGCGCCCGCCGCGTGGTGTCGGGTGGCCGCGGGGTCGGCAGCGCCGACAACTTCAAGATCGTCTTCCAGCTGGCGGACAAGCTCGGTGCGGCCGTCGGCGCCTCGCGCGCGGCGGTGGACGCCGGCTACGTACCCAACGACATGCAGGTCGGCCAGACCGGCAAGATCATCTCCCCCGAGCTGTACATCGCGGTGGGCATTTCCGGTGCCATCCAGCACCTGACCGGCATCAAGGATGCAGGCACCATCGTCGCCATCAACAAGGATCCGGACTCGCCGATCTTCGAGATCGCGGATGTGGGGCTGGTGGGGGATTTGTTCCAGTTGTTGCCGGAACTGGAAGCGGCGCTCGGGTGATGTCAAGACGGCAGTCAGGCAACACAGTTCCGGAATCCGGATCCATGCCACTTGCGTGTTTCAAGGCCTACGACAT
Source organism: Pseudoxanthomonas suwonensis (assembly GCA_003240695.1). Lineage (GTDB taxonomy): Bacteria > Pseudomonadota > Gammaproteobacteria > Xanthomonadales > Xanthomonadaceae > Pseudoxanthomonas_B > Pseudoxanthomonas_B suwonensis_A. The sequence goes on from QFNC01000023.1 coordinate 37,666, forward strand.
TCGCGGCCGCGTTCCCGACGAGTTGGATTCGCCTCTTGCGCAGCGCATCAGCGCTGGCATGGCCACATTGCTCGGTCCCGGGCCTGTCGTGGTGGGGCACGACATCCGCTTGAGCAGCCCAGCACTGATGCGTGCAGCCATCCAGGGGCTGACCGCCAGCGGCCGCGACGTGATCGACATCGGCCTGTGCGGCACCGAAGAGGTGTACTTCCAGACATTCCACCGCAAGGCTGCGGGCGGAATCATGGTGACAGCCAGCCACAACCCGATGGATTACAACGGAATGAAGCTGGTTCGTGAACAATCCAGGCCGATCAGCGGCAATACCGGCCTATTCGACATCCGCGATTTCGCAGCCTCCGATGCGCCATTGGGCAACGGAAGCGGCAGGATTGTCCGCGATGTGGACAAGTCAGGCTACATCCATCACTTGCTCGGCCATGTCGACCTGGCCTGCTTGAAGCCTCTAAGGATCGTCACCAACGCGGGCAATGGCGGCGCCGGGTTGGTGATCGACGCACTGGCCCCGCATCTGCCCTTCGAGTTCATTCGCATCCAGCATGAACCTGATGGCAGGTTCCCCAACGGGATCCCGAATCCGCTGCTGCCGGAAAACCGCTCGGCCACGCGCGATGCCGTGCTTGCCCATGACGCTGATTTCGGTATCGCCTGGGATGGTGATTTCGACCGCTGCTTCTTTTTCGACGCCGATGGCCGTTTCATCGAGGGCTACTATCTCGTCGGCCTGCTTGCGGCGGCCTTGCTGACGGACCATCCGGGCGGCAAGATCATCCATGAACCGCGCCTGACCTGGAACACTGTGGAGATGGTGGAGCAGGCCGGAGGTGTGCCGATCATGAGCAAGACCGGTCATGCGTTCATCAAGGAACGCATGCGAGCCGAAGATGCCATCTACGGCGGCGAGATGAGCGCCCACCATTACTTCCGCGAGTTCGCCTACTGCGACTCGGGCATGATTCCGTGGCTGCTGATCGCGCAGCTGGTCTCCAGCACCGGCAAGTCGCTGGGGGAGCTGGTGGCGGACCGTATGAAGGCCTACCCGTGCAGCGGCGAGATCAATTTCCGCGTGGATGACGCCAAGGCGACCGTCGCGCGGGTGCTGGCGCACTTCGAGGCGCAGCAGCCGCAGCTGGATCGCACCGACGGCATCAGCGCCGACTTCGCCGACTGGCGTTTCAGCCTGCGCAGCTCCAACACCGAACCGCTGCTGCGGCTGAACATCGAGACCCGCGGTGACCAGGCGTTGCTGCAGGACCGCATCCGCGAGCTGACCGCCCTGATTGGCGGCACGCCAGCCAATCACTGACAAGGACCCTTTCGTATGACCCCCATCGTTCCCGTCATTCTGTCCGGCGGCTCGGGCACTCGGCTGTGGCCGCTCTCGCGTGAAGCCTACCCAAAGCAGTTCCTGCCGCTGGTCGGCGATGACACGATGCTGCAGGCCACCTGGAAGCGCGTCGCACCCATTGCCGGCGCCGCCCCCATCGTGGTCGCCAACCAGGAACACCGTTTCATGGCGGCCGAGCAGCTGCGCGAGTGCAAGGTGCTGCCGCAGGCGCTGATTCTCGAGCCGGTGGGCCGCAACACCGCCCCGGCCATTGCCATCGCCGCACTACAGGCGCTGGCCAGCGGCGATGATGCCCTCCTGCTGGTACTGCCGTCCGACCACGTGGTCCGCAACGAAGCGGCCTTCCACACGGCGGTCAAGCAGGCTGCCATCGCTGCCGAAGGCGGCAAGCTGGTCACCTTCGGCATCGTGCCCACTGCGCCGGAAACCGCCTACGGCTATATCAAGGCAGCGGCCAACGAAGGCGTGCGCGCCGTTGATCGGTTCGTGGAGAAGCCCGACCTGGCCACGGCCGAGCAGTACGTGGAGTCGGGCGAGTACTTCTGGAACAGCGGCATGTTCCTGTTCAAGGCCTCGCGCTACCTGAAGGAACTGGAGACGCTGCAGCCGGCGATCCTCGCCGCATGCCGCCAGGCACTCGACAAGGCAGCCCGCGATAACGACTTCATCCGCCTGGATGCCGAAGCGTTCGCCGCCAGCCCGAGCGATTCGATTGACTATGCGGTGATGGAAAAGACCGCAGACGCCGCCGTCGTACCGCTGGACGCGGAATGGAACGATGTCGGTTCCTGGTCGGCGCTGTGGGAAGTGTCCGACAAGGATGCCAACGGCAACGCCTGCCACGGCGACGTGATCGCATTGGACTGCAAGGACAGCTACGCCTACGGCAACCGCATGATCGCGATGGTGGGCCTGCAGGACGTGGTGGTCGTGGAAACCGATGACGCGGTGTTCGTGGGCCACAAGGACCGCGTGCAGGACGTCAAGGAAATCGTTGGCCAGATCAAACGTGATGGCCGCAGCGAAGCCGCCGCCCACCGCAAGGTCTACCGCCCCTGGGGCGCCTACGACTCCATCGACAATGGCGCGCGTTTCCAGGTCAAGCGCATCACCGTCAAGCCGGGCGCGACCCTGAGCCTGCAGATGCACCACCACCGCGCCGAGCATTGGATCGTGGTGAGCGGTACGGCGGAAGTGACCCGCGGCGACGAGGTCATCCTGCTGTCGGAGAACCAGAGCACCTACATCCCGCTGGGCGTGACCCATCGCCTGAAGAATCCGGGCAAGCTGCCGCTGGAACTGATCGAGGTGCAGTCGGGCAGCTATCTGGGTGAGGACGACATCGTGCGTTTCGAGGATCAGTACGGGCGTGCATCGCGATAACTGTTCCCTCGCCGCACGCAGCATCGCCGTAGTCGGCGCAGGCGGTCATGCCCGGGAAACCCTGTTGCTCCTGAGGCAGTGCGGTGTGCGGCCCGGACAGATCGCCGGTTTCTTCGTCGACTCCGACTATTGGCGTGACGAGACCATCGACGGTTATCCGCAGTGGCGCCTGAACATGCTCGATCCGGATGTCCATCACGCCGTCGTGGCGATCGGCGACAGCATCCTCAGGCGGCAGGTGGTCGGCAGTCTTCCTCCGGGAACGCGTTTTCCCAGTTTTGTTCACCCTTCCGCAATCGTGCCCGATGACTTCGCGCTCGATGCGGGTGTTATCGTCCACGCTGGCTGCATCATCACCTGCAACGTCACCATTGGCAGGCACGTGCAACTCAACCGTTCGACCAACATCGGTCACGATTCGGTGTTGCACGACTTCGTGACGACTGCGCCGGGCGTGGTCATCAGCGGCAATTGCACTATTGGTGCGGCCAGCTATCTCGGCGCCATGAGTTGCGTCCGCGAAAAGCAGGAGGTCGGCGCAGGATCTTTGGTCGGCATGGGCGCAATCGTCGTCACCGACATTCCGGATCGAGCAACCTATTGTGGCAATCCGGCGCGCGCTCTGGCCAGGCCTGCGCGATGATGTCGTTGCGCGTCTCGAGCCTCCTTGCCAGCGATAAAACCCGCTTCCTGATGGTGGGCGGATGGAACACGCTCGTCGGGTACCTGGTGTTCGTCCTGCTGCATCTCACCGTGGAATCCAGCTGGGGCGTGGCAGGCACTCTCGTCGCCAGTTACTGCATCGCACTTCCGCATTCGTTCATCACTCAGCGCGTCGCTGTCTTCCGATCGAACAGACCGTGGATGCCCGAATTCATCCGCTTCCTCATCTCCAACAGTTCCATTTTCATCGCCAACATGATCCTGCTGCCCCTGGCAGTCGCCCTGTCGGGCGCCAACAGCGCACTGCTGCAGGCGATCTTTCTCTTCCTCTCTGCCATGCTTAGTTATATGGCGCACAAGCACTACACATTCTCATCGTGATTCCATGGAAAAGATTCCCCTACTCGTTCCATTCATGCCAACGGCCGACCAGATCCTACCTTACCTGAGGCAAATTGACGCCAACCGCCAATACACCAATTTCGGCCCCCTGAGCAGGCTGCTGGAACAACGGCTGGCTGAAACGCTGTCGGTCGGAACGGAGAATGTGACCACCGTTGCCAATTGTACGGCAGGGCTGGAACTGATCCTGCAAGCGCGCGGACTTGCACCTGGCACGCCTGTCCTGCTTCCTGCACTGACATTCGTCGCCACCGCCACAGCCGTCAGCCGCGTCGGCATGCAGCCCGTGATCGCCGACGTCGACAGCAACAGCTGGTCATTGACCCCCGAAATCGCCCGCCAGGCCGCATCCATCTACCGCATTGGCGCGGTGATGCCCGTTGCGACGTTTGGCCGAGCCCAGGATACCGCCGCATGGGATGCGTTCGAGCGCGAAACGGGAATTCCCGTGATCATCGACGCCGCAGGGGCATTCGGCAACCAGTCCGCGGGGAGCAGGGCCGATGTCGTCTTCAGCTTCCACGCCACAAAATCATTCGGTGCAGCGGAAGGCGGAGCGGTCATTTCACCCGACCCTGAGCGCATTCAGTGGGTGAGGACGCTTTCCAACTTCGGAATGGACACTCGGACGAGCCTGCTCACTAGCCTAGGCACCAATGCCAAGATGAGCGAGTATCACTGTGCACTGGGCCTGGCTTCTTTCGACATCTGGGAAAAGGTGAAGCAGCATCGGCGCGCACTGCATGCGCGCTATTTGGACCGACTGCGCGCAATGCCTCTGGGTTTGGAGTACCAGGAAAAACCGGCTGACGGCATCTACACCCTTATGGCAGTGGTGCTGCCGGAAGGGAAAAACGCCACCGAAACAGGCACCCAACTGGCACGGTTCGGCATTGAAACACGCCGCTGGTATTCGCCTGCCCTGCACCAGCAGCCTGCACTTAGTGCGTGCCCGATTGCAGGCCAGCTGCCGGTGGCGGACCTGTTTTCCGGACGCATCATTGGCCTGCCTTTTTTCCCCGGCATCACCGACCCGCAAATCGAGCATGTCTGCGAATCGCTGTGCATCGCCCTGGACCCATGACATGGCACGCATCAGTTACGTTGTACCGGTCTACAACAATTCGGGATCCCTGCACCCGACGTGGCAAGGCATCCGGGACCTCTACCAGCGGGATCTACGCGATCACGAGTACGAAATAATATTCGTGAACGACGGTTCGCGCGACGGATCCTGGAACGAGATGCAGGAATTGGCGGCAGCGGATAGCCGCGTCCGGCCCTTCCGGTTCACCAGGAACTTCGGGCAGGTCGCGGCGATCATCGCCGGCTACGGAAAATCGACGGGTGACGCGGTCATCAACATTTCCGCCGATCTGCAGGACCCAGTCGAATTGACCGTGCAGATGGTGCGCCAGTGGGAAGCCGGATTCGACGTCGTCATCGGCCACCGCAATGATCGGAACGATTCGCTGACTTCAAACCTCTTTTCGAAGATCGCCTATGCAATCCTCCGAGGTTCCAACCGCAATATTCCCGAAGGCGGATTCGATTTCGTGCTGATGAGCCGTCGGGCAACGGAGACCTTCCTCGGGTACGAGGGCCGCAACCGTTATTTCCAAGGCGACATCCTCTGGGCCGGTTACAAGACGGCCTTGCTGCCCTATGCCCGGCGCAAGCGCACCATCGGAAAATCGCAGTACAACTTCGCACGCAAACTGAAACTGTTTCTCGATTACGTGATCGACGGCTCCTACCTTCCCATCCGCTTGATGTCTCTGACCGGCGCGACGGTGTCCGCGTTGGGACTCCTCTATGCGGTGGTCGTGATCGCTTCCTGGGTACTTCATACGACGCCGTTCCCGGGCTGGGCACCGTTGATGATCGTCATGCTGGTCATCGGAGGCATGATCATGCTGATGCTCGGGGTGATCGGCGAATACCTCTGGCGCATCCTTGATGAGGTCAAGCGCAAACCCATGTACATCTTCGAAGAGCGCCCCGATGCGTGACCTACCGCCGCGGCGCGACACCATCTCCGCATACCACCGGTGGCAGCCGGCCGTCGTGGTGGTGATCCTGGCAACAGCCGTCTACTGGTACACAACCGGCATGCAGCGCGGAGCGCTGTCGGTGCCGCTGTCGTACGACGGCGATTCCCTGCAATATGGTTACATCATCCAGAGTTTCGCGCATTCCGGCGGCTTGTCGGACATCGGCAATGCAGGCGCGCCTTTCGGAACGCAGAACGTCGATTTCCCGAACGGCGACCTCGGCAATCTGACCCTGGCCGCGCTGCTGTTCGCCGGCGGTTACGGACTGGGATTCAATCTGTTCCTGCTCCTCAGCGTGGCCCTTACCGCGTTCTCGGGCTATGCCATTGCACTGCGCTGCCGCCTGACGCCGCGCGCGGCCTTCCTGACCGCACTCGCCTTTGCGCTGCTGCCTTTCCATTTCCAGCGCATTGGACACTTGTTCTATACCAACTACACGGCCGCCGCAGTCTCCCTGTGGCTTTCATTGCGGCTGGTTTCGCCGCTGCTCGATCGGTCGCGAAAGGGCATTCGGCAAGCGACGGGGCTGCTCGTGATCGGCCTGGCATGCGCCTGGTGCGCGACCACCGGAGTGTACTACGCCTTTTTCACCTGCATCGTGCTTGCAACCGCCGCCCTCGTCCAGTCCGCGCGCACAAAGTCGTTTCACCCTGGCCTGCGAGCAGCGGCCATGATCGCGCTCATCGTGCTATGCACGACGGCCCAGTTGCTGCCAACCGCGCTCAACAACCGCCAGAATGGTCCGAATGCTCAGGTGGGAAAGCGTTCGATGGTCGAAAGCGAGCTGTATGCGCTGAAGATTTCACAAATGCTGCTGCCGGTGCACGCGCATCGATTGGACTTCGCCGCGAAAGCGAGGGAGAGCTACGACTCTCAGGCTCTCAACGTGAATGAAAACGGCACATCGACCTTGGGGGCACTCGGCAGCGCCGGTTTCCTGATCGCGCTGCTGATGCTGTTCGTGCCGAATCTGCGCGAACGCTTCCCGCCATCGCAGCAGTTATGTGCCGTTCTCGCGGCCGTACTGACCCTGTACGCCACAATGGGCGGATTCGGCAGCCTGTTCGCGCTTTTCGTGTCCCCGCAAATCCGCTCCATCAACCGGTTATCACCCTTCATCGCACTGTTCAGCCTGATCGTGGCAGCAGGTACACTCCAGATGGTCTGGCATCACGTCGTGGAAAGAAGACCGCACTGGCGTTCTGCCACTCCCACGCTGCTCGTTGCGCTTTCCGTATTGGTCGTGCTCGATCAGGTCAGCCCGAGTTTCCGCCAGTCCCGCGAACTTCGCGAAACCACCGCGAAGAGGTATGCCGACGATTATGCATTCGCGAGAAAGTTGGCAAGCATGCTTCAGCCCGGCTCTCGGGTCATGCAGCTTCCTTACACTCCGTACCCCGAAGCGCCGGACCCGCTTGGAAGCTACACGCAATTCCGGAACAGTCTGCATGCCCCGGACCTGGATTGGAGCCATGGTGCAATGCGCGGTAGGCCGGAAGCGAACTGGCTGGCCGAAATTAGCGCGCTTCCCCCGGACGCGTTCGTCGATGTGATCCAAGCGCTCGGATTTTCCGCACTGGTCCTGGACAAGCGGGCATTCTCGCAGCAGATGGGCGAAGTGCAGAGTGCCTATGCGCGCCGGACCACGGCCCTCACCTTCAACGATGCCGGCAATACCCAAATCGCAATGTTTCCGACAAAGCCTCCCGCCGCCACTGCCCGGGCCGTCGCCGTGGACAGGAACTGGTATCCCATGGAAGCTCTCGAACAGCGCCGCTGGATATGGTCGAGCGATCGGCCGAGCCTGGCACTGTCCCGCGCCGATCCCGGTGCAGGGTCGTGCTCTATGACGCTGGCGCTGTCATCGCTCAAACCGACGGGCATGAAGCTGGTGGATGAACACGGACAGGTCCTGTCTCGTGCCTCGCTACGCCCTGACGACCTCTCCATGGTCACCATCACCGTACAGCCGACGGCGCGCCGCCTCTACATCGAGCACGACGTGCCCGCCGCTCTGCCCGGCAACGGCGATTCGCGTGCACTGGCCATCCTGTGGGAACGCATTCCGGAACAGCTTCCACTGTGCCATTACCAGCCGAAATACGATGGTCTGTAATGACCCAGTGATTTCCTGCTCAGGTGCTAATGTTGAACGGAGAGTACGATGAGCCAAGTGATGGGCGAAGAGAACAATTGAACCCCCCCGACTTCCCTGGAGGCTCCACTTCTTGAGAGGATGGAGTCATGATCACGAAGAGATCAGTGCGGTATTCCCGCGAGGTTTGGGAGCGAGCAGTGCGTGTGGCGCTGGAACATCAGGGCCAACACGACTCGCAGTGGGCGGCAATCCGTTCGGTGGCTGGCAAGATCGGCTGTACGGGCGAGACGCTGCGCGGTTAGGTCAGGCAGGCCGAGGGTGACAGCGGTGCGCGTCCGGGCATGACGACGGCCGAGGCGAGGCGGATCAAGGCGCTGGAGCACGAGGTTCGAGAGCTGCGTCAAGCCAACAAGATTCTGCGCAAGGCCAGCGCGTATTTTGCCCAGGCGGAGCTCGACCGCCGGTTCAAGCCATGACGGCGTTCAGTGATGCGCACCGTGACGTCTACGGAGTCGAGCCGATCTGCAAGGTATTGCCGATTGCTCCGTCGACCTACCGCGTGCATGCGGCTCGCCAGGCCGACCCGGATCTGCGGCCTGCCCGCGCCAAGCGGTACGAGATCCTGGGCCGTGAAATCCAGCGGATATGGGACGAGAACCGGCAGGTCTATGGGGCCCGCAAGGTCTGGAAGCAGTCGCGCCGGGAGGGCTGGGCAATCACCCGTTGCACGGTGGAACGGCTGATGCGCCGGTTGGGCCTGCGCGGCGTGGTGCGCGGCAAGGTGGTCAAGACCACGCACAGCGACAAGACCATGCCAAGTCCGCGGGACCGGGTGAGCCGCCAGTTCAAGGCGGCGCGCCCGAACCGTAAGCTTCCCCGTCAAGCAGACATTTCAAAAGTAGAACCTTCGGCGGCTTGACGATACTCGACCGGCGTCATGTCGCCGAGCGAGTCATGGGGACGCTCCTCGTTGTACTCGAGCATCCACCAGTACGCCGCCTCGCGCACGTCGTCGAGGCGG
>QFNC01000123.1 GCA_003240695.1 Pseudoxanthomonas suwonensis
GGAGAAGGGCTACGGGGCGCAGGGCTCCCCGCCGTCCATCCCCGGCGACGCCACCCTCGTGTTCGTCATCGACATCCTGTCGGCCGTCGGCTGACCGGCGGTCGCCGCCCGGCGGACCGCCGCCGGCGGTGATCCGCACCCCGCCCGCACCATCCATCTCCCGTCCCGGAAGGACTGCAGACATGGCCAAGAGCAAGCCCGAGATCGATTTCCCCGGCGACCAGCCGCCCACCGAGCTCGAGATCGTCGACGACGAGATCGGCACCGGCGCCGAGGCGAAGGCCGGCGACACCGTCGCCGTCCACTACGTCGGCGTCGCCCATTCGACCGGCGAGGAGTTCGACTCCTCGTACAACCGCGGCACCCCGCTCGAGTTCCGGCTCGGCGTCGGCATGGTCATCGCCGGCTGGGACCAGGGCGTGCAGGGGATGAAGGTCGGCGGCCGCCGCACCCTGCGCATCCCGCCGCACCTCGCCTACGGCGACCACGGCGCCGGCGGCGTCATCGCCCCTGGCGAGAGCCTGATCTTCGTGTGCGACCTCGAGAACGTCCGCTGACACCGCGCTCCCGCCGGCACTGAGCCGAGACCGCGCGCGACGCGGCTCAGGCGGTGAGGGTGCGGGCCGCCCAGCGGCCCGCGGCCGCCGCGGCGAGGAACGAGGCGGCGTCGGCGGTGAGCCCGCGGCCCATCGTCGACAGCCGGACGGGGGAGGCCTCGAGCGCCTCGAACAGCCCGTCGAGCTCGACGTCGACGAGCGTGTGGGCGGCGAGCTTCCCGCGCTGGGCGGCGGCCGCCTCGGCGACGATCCGCGGGTCGGGGTCGCAGCGGGCCGCCGCGGACTCCGGCAGGGTGGCGAGGTCGGGCAGCGGCACGGTGCAGCCGGGGCGCGCACCCCGGCCCACCGCGGTGAGCGTGTGGTGGGAGATCCCGAAGTGCCGGCCGCGCGCATCGGCGTTCGACATCCGAGCGACCGCGACGGGCAGCCCGCCGAGCAGCGCGGCGGCGTCGAGGTGGTCGCCGACGACCATGCCGGAGAACCCGAACGGCGTGCCGGTGCCGAGGTTGCCCGGCCCCTGGCTCACGATCGTGATGTCCGCGCCGACGACGTGGCGGGCCGCGAGCAGGGCGGAGTGCACGGTGACGGCCTCGTGGTCCCCGCCCCACGCCTGGCCCACGCTCAGCGTGTCGGCGAGCCAGCCGGCCTCCTGCAGCCCGGCGACCGCCTGGGAGAACGGCAGCGGCAGCGCGGCCCCGTCGGTCATCGCGTAGGCCACCCGCAAGTCCGGGTCCTCCGCGCGGATCCCGGCGAGGACGGCGGGGAGCGCGGAGTGGAGGTCGGCGACGAGCACCGGCATGCCGTCGATCCCCGTCGCCCGCGCGAGCGTCGCATGGTGCTCGGACTCCTGGTCGTCGACCCCGAGGACCATCGTCTGGGTGGGGGAGTAGCGGTCCTTGACGAGGTGGCCGGGGCCGGGCGGCGGGTCCGTCGGCAGCGCCTCGGGCAGGGCGACGACGAGCGCGAACCCCCCGGTGCCGAGCCCGCGGGCGAGCGCGGAGACGTTGAGGATCACGGTGTCCCCGGGCTCCGGGGTGCCGACGAGGTCGGTGTAGGCCACCGCGCGCACCTCCTGGGCCGCGGCACCGGCAAGGGTCCCGTCTGTGCCCGGGAGGGGTTCGGTGAGGGCCGCGCGGACCTCCCGCACCCCCGGCCGATCGCTGCTCACGGACACGACATGCGCACGACGCCAGTGGATCATATGCCCACCGTACCCGGTGGGTGCCTGTAGCGTGGTGGGCGTGAACGAT
>QFNC01000124.1 GCA_003240695.1 Pseudoxanthomonas suwonensis
CCGATGCCTCCGACCTGGTCGAGGTGGTGCGCCGCTTCTCACAGATCGTGAACGTCAAGGGCGATTGACCGATCCGGGACCTGCCCGGGCCCGCTTGTCGGGGCCGGTCGGTAGATTGGGGGCATGACTTCCACCCCCGATCACGACGATCACGGGTTCGCGAGCGCACTGCGCCTGCCGGAACCGCTCGCCCCCGATCCGTCCACCGCCCCCGGCCTGCGCTGGGGGGTGATCTCCCCCGGTCATATCGCCGATCAGTTCACGGCCACTGCGCACCGGGCCACCCAGTCCCGCATCGTAGCGGTCGCCTCCCGCTCCCAGGAGCGGGCCGAGGAGTTCGCTGCGAAGCACGGGGCCGCCGGTGCCTTCGGATCGGTCGAGGCGATGCTGGAGGCGGGCGGCGTCGATGCCGTGTACGTGGCCTCCCCCCACGCCCAGCACCATCAGTACGCCCGTGCAGTGCTGGAGGCCGATCTGCCCGTGGTGGTGGAGAAGGCGTTCACGCTGAACGCCTCCCAGGCGGAGGACCTGTTCCAGCTGGCCGCCCAGCGGCAGCTGTTCGTGATGGAGGCGATGTGGGCGCGCTTCCTGCCGCAGTACGACGTGCTGCGACAGGTGCTCGATTCCGGGATGCTGGGCGAGATCATCGAGGTCGCCGCCGAGCACGGCCAGTTCTTCGAGGAGGACGCCGAGCACCGCCTGTACGCACCTGAGCTTGGTGGCGGTGCCCTGCTGGACCTGGGCGTGTACCCGCTCTCCTTCGCCCAGATGGTGGTGGGGGACCTGACGGACCCGGCGATCCAGGGCGACCTCGCCTTCACCGGTGTGGACGCCTACGTGGGCCTGCTGGCCCGCGGCGCCCGCGGCGGTCGAGCCCGCGTGGCCACCACCCTGCAGGCTCGGATGCCCAATGAGGCCGTGGTCGTCGGGACCGACGGCACAGCCCGCCTCACCGGGCCGTTCTACGCCCCGGGCGCTCTCACCGTGACCCTGCGCGACGGCCGGTCCGCGCGCTTCGAGCACCCCGGCCCCTCCGGCGACGGCATGGCCTACGAGATCGCCGAGGCGGCCCGCCGCATCACCGCCGGGGACCTGGAATCCCCCGCCATGACCTGGGAGGACACTGTCAGCGTGATGCGCACGATGGATGCGGCCCGCACCGCCCTGGGCGTCACCTACCCCCAGGAGGAGCAGGCATGAGCGTCCTGGACTCCACCACTTTGCGCATCCCCGCCCCGCGCCCGCCGCGACGCGGCGTGTTCGTCTCCTTCGAGGGTGGTGACGGCGCCGGCAAGTCCACCCAGATGGCGATGCTGCGCGAGCACCTGATCCACGAGCGCCAGGTCTCCGAGGACCTGGTGCTCACCACCCGTGAGCCGGGCGGCACGCCCCTGGGCGAGCAGATCCGTTCCCTGCTGCTGCACGGCGAGCACGTGGACGAGCGGGCCGAGGCCCTGCTGTACGCAGCCGATCGCGCCCACCACATCGCCACCGTGGTGCGCCCGCATCTGGCCCGCGGGGGCCTGGTCCTGGGAGACCGCTACCTCGACTCCTCGATCGCCTATCAGGGCGCCGGCCGCGCCCTGGAGGCGGACCAGATCGGGGCCCTGTCGCTGTGGGCCACCGAGGGTCTGCTGCCGGACCGCACCATCCTGCTGGACCTGCCGCCGGAGGTGCTGGACGAGCGACGGGATGCCCAGGAGCTGGACCGCCTGGAGCAGGCCGGCCGCGAGTTCCATGCCGCAGTGCGCACCATGTTCCTGGACATGGCCCGGGCCGAACCCGAGCGGTTCCAGTGAGGGGCACGGCCGAACAGGTCACGGCGGTGGTGGCATGAGCGTGTGGGACGACGTGGTGGGCCAGGAGCAGGCGGTCGCACAGTTCCGTCGCGCCGCCTCCCCCGAGGGCTCACTGGCGCAGGCCTGGCTCATCACCGGACCGCCCGGTTCCGGTCGGTCCACGGCGGCCCGCGCCTTCGCGGCCACCCTGCAGTGCGAGCACGGCACCGGGTGCGGGGCGTGCCGGAGCTGTCGCATGGTGCTGGCGAACACCCACCCCGATCTCACGGTCGTGGCCACCGACAAGCTGTCGATCTCCAAGGACGATGTGCGGCCGGCACCGGGTGCTGGTGGTGGAGGATGCTGACCGGATGAGCGCGGGCACCTTCAACGTGCTGCTGAAGTCGATCGAGGAGCCGCCGCCGTCCACCGTCTGGATGCTGTGCGCCCCCTCGGCGGAGGACCTCGCTCCCACCATCAAGTCCCGGTGCCGCCTGGTGAGCCTGTCCGTCCCC
>QFNC01000024.1 GCA_003240695.1 Pseudoxanthomonas suwonensis
CAGCAACGGCGTGTGCCGCTACCTGGATCGTGAAGTGACACCGTGGAAGGTCGTGGTCGCAGATGGCAAGGAATACATCAACGACTTGAGTCTGTCTTTTGAAGCCAGAAATGCCGATTTCGGCATTCCGGAGCCACCCGGTGCGTTCGACCCCATCTATGATCGCCGCCAGCACTACATCGACCTCGGGTTGACCGACCCGCGCTTGGGCGGCGGCCGCGAAACTGCCATGCGCAAGGTGCTGGCCGATCCATCGCTCTGGCGCATGCCGGTGGATGTCCCCGTTTCTTACAGCGCAAATTTCGACGTGCACAGCGACAACGGGGACGCGGTGATGTTCGTCAACCGGGATCTTCAGGCTGCCGTGCTGTGCGATAGTGGCATCAATCTCGACCTGCCCAATCCGTCCTGCCAGGGCATGGTGTGGTTCGACGAGCGCGAATTCGCCATGTTCCATCTCAATTACGCCGCGCTGGCGCATCTGGACGGCATCGCCCGCTCCATCCGCCAGCTGGCCACCACCCTGCGGGCCGAGTGCCCGGCGCCATCACGAGGAGACTGACCCATGGCCGAACAGATGCGTGCAGCGATCGCGCTGACGCCTGCGCAGCTGCAGCAGCTGCATGCCGCCACGCAGGGCGGACAGGCGCACTTTCCCAGGGTTATGCCCTGATCCATGACTGGATCAAGGACGATCCGGCCGCGCAGCGGGACGGCACCGTGTTCTGGTTCGCGCAGGCGCGCGGCATCAACGGCGACGACAGCCTGTCGGCCCGCTTCATCCGCCGGCATACCGAAAACGGCCTGGATGCCACCGGAGTGCCGCACGAACAGCGCAAGGACATGCAGGTGCTGTCGAACGAAATCGCGCAAAAAGTCGTCCGCGACATTCTGCACGAAGGCGAGGTCAAGCCGCTGGCCGACATTCTGCATCGCGACATTTCCATCGCCCTGGATGATGGCAAAGTGAGCCTGGGCGGCTGGGGCGGAGCCTTCTACTACTGGGACATGCCATTCAAGGAAAAGGATCAGGATGAATATCCACGAAATCCGGACGGCAGCTATCACACCGTGGGCGACGAAATCGTACGCCGCGGCGAGCTGCCGTTGCTGCTGGCCACCTCCGCCCAGACCATTGCCGAAATGGTGCAGGCCGGAGACATCCGCTGGCAGGATCGCGGCCAGGTGTTGGAAACGGCCTGGAATGCCGGCATGCCCATGCCGTACAAGGCGCTGGTGGGCGCGCGCGCGGCGGAAATCCTGGGCCGGGACACCGCTCACACCCTGCAGGACGATCTGCAGCGCAACTACCGCGAATTGCAGGAACAGATCGGCTGCTTCTTCTTCCGCGACCTGCCGCAGTGCCCGCAGGCCGGCGCCAGCCTGACCCCGCAAGCGCAGCCCGCCGCGCGCGAGGCGGCGGCCATGCCGACGCTGGAAAACGATCCGGTGGCCTTTCTGGATCGCATGCTGGCCGCCGCGCAATCCGGTGATGCGGCCACGTTCCGCCAGATGACGCAACAGGCGGCGCAGGGCCAGGGCGGGCGCGAACTGCGCGAAGGTGCCATCGCCGCAGTCGACCACCAGGAGCAGTTTGCGCGCGATCAGGCACAGGCGGTGGAGCGGGAACAGGCGCGGACCGCCGAGTCGCAACGGCAGTCATCGTCGCTGGTGATGTAGGCCGTGTGCGCCGAAAAGCCGGAGACGCCATCCACGCCTCCGGCCCTGTGATCGGGGTTCTGGCCGCTCCAGCCCCGATCGATGCCGCCGTCAATCGGCCTGACGGCGAAGAAACGCCGGAATATCCAGATAATCGCCACCGAATTCGGCCGCCGCCGGTGCGGCTTCGGATGCGGCCGCACGACTGCGCAACACACCGGCGATGCCGCCGGCCGGCAGCGGCGCCGCCTGCTCGAAATCGGCATGGCCGAATTCCGGCTGGCCGGTGGTGGCGTTGCGCACCAGCTTGATCGGTCCGCGTACCGGTTCGCGCTGCTGGCCTTGCTGCGGCTGGCGGGCAGCGGCGCGGTTCAGGCCGGTGGCCACCACGGTCACGCGCACGTCGTCCTTCATGTCCGGATCCAGCACGGTGCCGATCACCACGGTGGCATCGTCGGCGGCGAAGTTCTCCACCGTGCGGCCCACTTCGTCGAACTCGGCCATGGTGAAGTCCGGGCCGGCGGTGATGTTGACCAGGATGCCGTTGGCGCCGGCCAGGTTCACGTCGTCCAGCAGCGGGTTGTGGATGGCGGCTTCGGCGGCGGCCTGGGCGCGGTCGTCGCCGCGCGCGGCGCCGGTGCCCATCATCGCCAGACCCATCTCGCTCATCACCGTGCGCACGTCGGCGAAGTCGACGTTGATCAGGCCCGGGCGCACGATCAGGTCGGCGATGCCCTGCACCGCGCCCAGCAGCACGTCGTTGGCCGCGCGGAAGGCCTGGATCATGGTGGCGTTGCGGCCCAGCACGGTGATCAGTTTCTCGTTCGGAATGGTGATCAGCGAATCGCAGTGCTGGCTCAGTTCCTCGATGCCCTTCAGCGCCACCTGCATGCGGCGGCGGCCTTCGAACGGGAACGGCTTGGTCACCACGGCCACCGTGAGGATGCCCATTTCCTTCGCCAATTGCGCCACCACAGGCGCCGCGCCGGTGCCGGTGCCGCCGCCCATGCCGGCGGTGATGAACACCATGTCCGCGCCTTCCATCGCGGCGATGATGGTGTCGCGGTCCTCCAGAGCGGCCTGGCGGCCGACTTCCGGATTGGCGCCGGCGCCCAGGCCCTTGGTCACGTTGCCGCCCAGCTGCAGCTGCTGCTTGGCGCCGCAGTTCTTGATCGCCTGCGAATCGGTGTTGGCGGTGATGAATTCCACGCCGTCCACGCTGCTGTTGACCATGTGCGCCACGGCGTTGCCGCCGCCGCCGCCCACGCCGATGACCTTGATGACGGCGTTGGGAGCCATCGTTTCGAGCAATTCAAAATGTGCCATGACCTGTGTCCTCGTGGTTGTTATGCGGAGCTGGGGAGAATGTTGCGGTGGGTTCGGGGGATGACCCGGTTGTGGAACGGCCGTGCGCGGCATCGTCGGCGGCGCAGCGCAGGCGGATGCGGTTGGTTGCGGGAGATCATCAGAATTCCCCCCGGAACCAGTTCTTCAACTTGTTGGCGAAACTGCCGGCGCGGCCGGCGTTGATCACCGGGCGACGCGGATGTTCAATCTGGCTGCCCATCAGCAGCAGGCCCACGCCGGTGGCATGCACCGGATTGCCCACCACCTCGCCAAGGCCGCTGACGTGCTGCGGTATGCCGATGCGCACCGGCATCTGCAGCATTTCCTCGGCCAGCTCCACCACGCCCTCCATCTTCGCCGCCCCGCCGGTCAGCACCATGCCGGCGCGGACCAGTTCCTCGAAACCGCTGCGGCGCAGTTCGGCCTGCACCATCTCGAAGATTTCCTCGTAGCGGCCCTGCACCGCCTGCGCCAGCGCGTGACGCGGCAGGCGGCGCGGCGGGCGGTCGCCGACGCTGGGCACCTGGATGCTTTCCTCGGCGGTGGCCAGCTGCGCCAGCGCGCAGGCATAGCGCACCTTGATCTGCTCGGCCTCGGGCGTGGGCGTGCGCAGCATGTGGGCGATGTCGCTGGTGACATGGTCGCCGGCGATCGGCAGCGAGGCGGTGTGGCAGATCGCGCCCTGCACGAATACCGCCAGGTCGGTGGTGCCTGCGCCGATGTCGACCAGCACCACGCCCAGTTCGCGCTCGTCGGCGGTCAGCACCGCGGTGGCGCTGGCCAGCGGTGCCAGGATCAGGTCGTCCACCTGCAGCCCGCAGCGCTGCACGCACTTGCTGATGTTGGCCGCCGCCGACTGCGCGCACACCACCAGGTGCGCGTGCACTTCCAGGCGCACGCCGGTCATGCCGACCGGATTGCGGATGCCTTCCTGCGAGTCGTCCAGCACGTATTCGCGCGGGATGGCGTGCAGGATCCTCTGGTCGGCTGGAATGGCCACGGCCTTGGCGGCATCCAGCACCCGGTCCAGGTCGGCCCAGGTCACCTCGCCGTCGCGGATCGGCACGATGCCGGGCGAATTGCGGCACTGCACGTGGTTGCCGGAAATGGAGGCGTACACGCTGCGGATCTCGCAGCCGGCCATCAGTTCGGCCTCTTCCACCGCGCGCTGGATCGACTGCACCGTCGATTCGATGTCCACCACCACGCCGCGCTTGAGACCGCGCGAATCGTGCGTGCCGATGCCGATCACCTCGATCGGGTTGCCCGGTGCGTACTCGCCCACCAGCGCCACCACCTTGGAGGTGCCGATGTCCAGGCCCACGATCAGGGTCTTGTCGCCTTTGCGGTTCATAACGCGGCTGTCACTCGAGTCGATACGGGGGAAGCGGCCGTCGCCGCGTGGTGCCCTGGGGCGGATGCGGATGCGATCGGCGCATCGCCCCAGACCAGGGCGAAGCCGTTGGTGTAGCGCAGGTCGGCACGGCGCAAGGGGCGCGGTTGCTCGCCCTGCAGCCGCGGCAGCAGGCGGGCGAAGCGCTGCAGGCGCGAACGCGCCGCGCTGCCGCCCACCACCACGGCGATGTCGGGATCCAACTGCACGGTGGCGCTGCCGCGCTCGTCCATCCGCAGTGCCTGCACCGGATGTTCGGTGCCGGAAAACAGTTCGGCGGCCTGGTTGTACAGCGCGATCACTTCGGACACGCGCGCATCCGGGCCGGCCAGCTGCGGCAGCGCTTCCTGCAGCGTGCCCTGCATCGGGAAGATGCGGCCGTCGCTGGCGATCAGCCGGTTCTCGCCCCAGCGCGCGAACGGCTGGTATTCGACAATGCGTACTTCCAGCACGTCGGGCCACTGCTTCTGCACGTGCGCGCTGCGCACCCACGGGAGCGCCTCGACCGCGGCTCGCGCCTGGTCCAGCGACACCGCGAAATAACCGCGCGCGGCGAACGGCAGCATCGCCTGCTGCACCTGTTGCGCATCCACGCGCTGCAGGCTGCCCTGCAGGCGCAGGGTGCGCAGCGGCCAACGCTCGGCACCGACCCAGCCGTTGATCAGGGCCACCACCGGCAGCGCCACCAAGCCCAGTGCCAGCATCCACACCGCGATGCGCAACAGCGCGTTCATGCCGCGGGCACCTCCGGCACGGTCTGCTCCAGGATGCGCCAGCACAGTTCCTCGAACGGCACGCCCAGCGCGCGCGCGGCCTTCGGCACCAGCGAGTGGCTGGTCATGCCCGGGGCGGTGTTCACTTCGATCAGCTGAAGGCCGCGTTCACGGTCGCGCATCACGTCCACCCGCGCCCAGCCGGAGCAGCCGGCAGCCACGAATGCGCGCCAGGCCAGGTCGCGGATGCGCTGCTCCTCATCGTTTTCCAGGCCGGGGCAGATGTATTGCGTGTCCTCGGCGATGTACTTGGCGTGGTAGTCGTACCAGTCGCCCTTGGGCACGATGCGCACCGACGGCAGCGCGATCTCGCCCATGATGCCGACGGTGAGTTCATCGCCCCGCACCATCTGCTCCATCAGCAGCTCACCCGGATACTGCGCGGCGAAGGCTTCGGCCGGCGGCAGGTCGGACTCGGCGAACAGGCGGAACACTCCCACGCTGGAGCCTTCGCAGGACGGCTTGACGACCACCGGATAGCCGAGTTGCGCCGCCGCCGCAGTCAGACTCGCACCCTTCGGCAGGCGGACGAACCGCGGCGTGGGCAGGTCTTCGCTGAGCCACACCTGCTTGGTGCGGATCTTGTCCAGGGTCAGCGCGCTGCCCAGCACGCCGGAACCGGTGTACGGCACCGACAGAGCTTCAAGCAGCCCCTGCAGCACGCCGTTCTCGCCATCGCCGCCGTGCAGGATGTTGAACACGCGGTCGACCTTGCCGGCGCGGATGCCATCGACCAGTTCGGCGATGCCGTCCACGGCGAAGGCCTCGACGCGCCGCGACTGCAGCGCTTCCAGCACGTTGCGGCCGGAATCCAGCGACACCTCGCGTTCGGCGCTGGTGCCGCCCATCAGCACGGCCACGCGACCGAACACGGTCGGATCGGAGAAACGCAGCGGGGCGAAGGCAGCATTCATGCAGACAGGTCCGAAGTCGGGGAAGACAGGCCCTCGCGGGCGATCTGTTGCGCGGCCGCACCGATGTCGCCCGCGCCCATCAGCAGCAGCAGGTCGCCATCGCGCAGCACGTCGGGCAGCACCTCGCGCAACTGCGCGGCACAGTTCACCATCACCGGTTCGATGCGGCGACGGGCCCGGATGGCGCGCGCCAGATCCTTCGACTCGGCACCGGCAATCGGTGCTTCGCCGGCCGCGTACACCTCGGTCAGCAGCAGCAGGTCCACATCTGACAGCACGGCCGCGAAATCGTCGAACAAGTCGCGGGTGCGGCTGTAGCGGTGCGGCTGGAACGCCACGACCAGACGACGCTCGGGCCAGCCACCGCGCGCGGCTTCGAACACCGCCGCCAGCTCCTTGGGATGGTGGCCGTAATCGTCCACCACCGTCGCCGTGCCGCCGCCGGGCAAGGCCAGATCGGCCAACTGGTTGAAACGCCGACCCACGCCATCGAACTGCTCCAGCGCCCGCGCGATCGTGGCCGGTTCCACGCCCAGCTGCCAGCCGATGGCGGCCGCGGCGAGTGCGTTCTGCACGTTGTGGCGGCCGGGCAGCGCAAGAATGACCGGTGTGCAGCTGCCATCGGGCAGACACAGCTCGAAATGCATGCGGGTGCCTTGCTGCCGGATGGCCTGTGCGCGCACTTCGGCCTGTTCGGACAGGCCGTAGGTCAGCACGTGGCGCGTGGTGCGTTCCAGCAGGGCCACTACTTCGGCATCGTCGATGCACAGCACCGCCAGCCCGTAGAACGGCAGCCGGTGCAGGAATTCGCTGAACGCGGACTGCACCCGGGCGAAATCTCCGCCGTAGTTTTCCAGGTGGTCGGCATCGATATTCGTGATGACCGCGATCAGCGGACTCAGACGCAGGAAACTGCCGTCGCTTTCATCGGCTTCGGCCACCAGCCATTTGCCGCTGCCCAATCTGGCATTGGCGCCGGCGGCCAGCAGCTGTCCGCCGATCACGAAGGTGGGATCCAGCCCGCCTTCTGCCAGGACGCTGGCGGTGAGCGAGGTGGTGGTGGTCTTGCCGTGGGTGCCGGCGATGGCGATGCTGCGGCGGAAGCGCATCAGTTCGGCCAGCATTTCCGCGCGCGGCACCACCGGAATGCGTTGTGCACGCGCTTCCAGCAATTCGGGATTGTCCGCCCTGATCGCGCTGGACACCACCACGCAGTCGGCGCCCAGCACGTTGGCGGCAGCGTGGCCGCGATGGATGGTGGCGCCCAGCCCGGTCAGACGCCGGGTCACCGCGCTGTCGGCCAGGTCCGATCCGGACACGGTGTAGCCCAGCGTGCACAGCACTTCGGCGATGCCGCTCATGCCGGTGCCGCCGATGCCGACGAAATGCACCCGGCCGAAGGCCTTGGCGATGTCGATCTCCTCGCGCGACTGCAGCCGGCGTTCGTTGACCGTGGACATCATCGCGCCACCTCCTGCACGGCGTCGGCCACATGCTGCGCGGCATCAGGCAAAGCGAGCGATCGTGCGGCTTCGGCCATGACCAGGCGCCGCGCCGGATCGGCGGCCAGGACCCGCAACTGCTGCAACAGATCGTCGGTCAATGCATCGCTCTGCTTCACCAGCACGGCGGCTCCAGCGGTTTCGAGGTATTCGGCATTGCGGGTCTGGTGGTCATCCACGGCGTGGGGAAACGGCACCAGCACGCTGCCCACCCCGGCCGTGCACAGTTCGGCCAGCGTCAACGCACCCGCGCGGCAGACCACCACGTCGGCCCAGGCGTAGGCTGCGGCCATGTCGGCAATGAACGGCTCCAGCGCATCGGTCACGCCCGCCTCGGCGTAGGCCTGGCGGGTTTCCTCCAGCAATTTCTCCCCGCACTGGTGGCGCACGCGCAGCGCGATGCCCTCGCCCATCAAGGCGCGCATCACCTGCGGAATGGCCTGATTCAGCGCTCGGGCGCCCTGGCTTCCACCCAGCGCCAGCAGCTGCATCGCGCTGTTGGCGCGTTCGGAAAAACGCGACGCCGGCGGTGGCAATGCAGCGATCTGGCTGCGTACCGGATTGCCGACCAGCCGCTCGGGCACATTGGCAAACGTATCCGGGAATCCGGTCAGCACCCGCTGCGCGAAACGCACCAGCACGCGATTGGTGAATCCCGGCGCACGGTTCTGTTCGTGTACCAGCAGCGGGATGCCGGCCAGTTTCGCCGCCAGGCCACCGGGGCCTGCGGCATACCCGCCGAAGCTGATGACGGCACGTGGCTGCAGACGCTTCAACACCGCCGAGGCCGCGCGCAGGGCACACGCCACCCGCAATGGCGCGCCGAGCAGTGCCACCCGACCCTTGCCGCGCAGTCCTTGCACCGGGATGGTGTCGATGGCGATGTCGTGCTGCGGCACCAACCGGGTTTCCATGCCACCGTCGGCACCCAGCCAGCGCACCGGAATGCCGCGCTCGCGCAGCACGTGCGCCACGGCCAGACCGGGAAAGATGTGGCCGCCGGTACCGCCGGCCAGGATCAGCACGGGACGCGCGTCCGCGACGGCAGTCATGCGTCTTCCTCCACACGCAGCACCGGCTCGATCCGCACCTGGCGGCCGCGCTGGCCACGCACCTGCCATGCATCGGCCGCCGGGGCCGAGGCAGGGGATGCATGCATGGCACGATGGTCGGTCCCGGCTTCCCCGGGCGCGCCAGCCGGCATGCCGGCCGCCGCCGCATCGCCCCGCAGACGCGCCACCTGGCGTTCGGCACGGCTCAACTCGTACGACACCCGCAGCAGCAGCCCCATCGCCAGGCAGGTCATCAGGATGCTGGAGCCGCCGGAGGAAATCAGCGGCAGGGTCAATCCCTTGGTCGGCAGCAGGCCCAGGTTCACGCCGATCGACACGAAGCTCTGCAGCCCGATCCACAGCCCGACGCCGAAGGCCAGATAGCCCGGAAACGGCCGGCGCATTTCCACGCAGCGTAGCCCGATCCAGAATGCACGACCCACCAGCAGCGCGTACAGGCCCACCACCGCGCACACGCCCACGAAGCCCAGCTCCTCCGCGATCACCGCCATGATGAAGTCAGTGTGCGCCTCCGGCAGATAGGCCAGCTTCTGCACCGAACCGCCAAGCCCCACGCCGAACCATTCGCCTCGACCCACGGCCATCAGCGCATTCGACAACTGGTAGCCGTCTCCGAACGGATCGGCGAACGGATCGGTGAACGAGGTCAACCGGCGCATGCGGTACGGCGCCGCCAGCGCGATGACCGCAAGCACCGGCAGCAGCAGCGCCACCGGCAGGAACATCCGCGGCATGCTGGCACCGCCCAGCACCAGCATGCCGCCGGTGATGGCCAGCAGCAGCGCGGAGGATCCGAAATCCGGTTGCAGGATGAGCAACGCCACCAGCGCTATGGCCACGCCGATCGGTTTCAGCATCGCGATCCAGGTGGCCGGCACGTCGTCGCGGAAACGCACCAGGTAACTGGCCAGCCACATGATCAGCAGCACCTTCACCGCTTCCACCGCCTGGAACCGGATCACCAGCAGATTCAGCCAGCGACGCGCCCCGTTCACGCTGGCACCCAACCCGGGAATCAGCACCGCCAGCAGCAGCGCGAAACAGCCCAGCAACAGCCACTGGCTGCGCTGGTCCAGCCACTTCAGTTCCACGCGCGTGGCGGCGAACGCCAGTCCCAGCCCCAGCGCCACGAACAGCAGATGGCGGTTGAGAAAATAGAACGCGCCCACGTCGTGGTTTTCGCCGATGGCAATGGAACTGGAAGCCACCATCACCACGCCGAAGGCCAGCAACGTGCCGCACAGCAGCAGCAGCCACGGGTCGAAGCGCCCGGTGATGGCATCCAGTCGCGTGGCCTGGCGGGAGTCGAAGGGGTCGGTCATCAACGCACCTTCAACGTGGCCAGACCGACCAGCACCAGGATCACCGAGATGATCCAGAAGCGCACGATCACGCGCGGTTCCGGCCAGCCCTTCAGCTCGAAGTGGTGGTGGATCGGCGCCATGCGGAACACGCGCTTGCCGGTCAGCTTGAAGCTGGCCACCTGGATCATCACCGACAGCGTTTCGATGACGAAGATGCCGCCCATCACCACCAGCACCAGCTCCTGGCGCACGATCACCGCCACCGCGCCCAGCACCGCACCAAGCGCCAGCGCGCCGATGTCGCCCATGAACACCATGGCCGGATAGGTGTTGAACCACAGGAAACCGAGTCCGGCCCCGGCGATGGCCGCGCAGATGATCGCCAGTTCGCCGGCGCCCGGCACCGCCGGAATCTGCAGGTAGCGGGAAAACTCCGCGTGGCCCGAGGCATACGCGAAAACGCCCAGCCCGCAGGCCACCAGTACCGACGGCATGATCGCCAGGCCGTCCAGGCCGTCGGTCAGGTTGACGGCGTTGGAAAAGCCCACGATCCAGAAATACGCGATCGCCACGAAACTGATGCCGGCCAGCGGCAGCGCCACCGACTTGAACAGCGGCAGGTAGAACGTGGTGGCCGCGGGCACATCGGCGTACACATACAGATAGAGTCCCGCCGCCAGGCCCAGCAGCGACTGGCACAGGTATTTCCAGCGCGACTTCATTCCATTGGGATCGCGACGTGCGATTTTCACCCAGTCGTCGTACCAGCCGATCGCGCCGAAGCCGACCATCACCACCAGCACCAACCATACGTACTTGTTGCGCAGGTCGCCCCACAGCAGCACCGCCGCCAGCACGGTGAACAGGATCAGTGCGCCGCCCATGGTGGGTGTGCCGGCCTTGGTGAAATGCGACTGCGGCCCATCGGTTCGGATCGGCTGGCCCTTGAACTCGGCCAACTTGCGGATGGTCCACGGCCCCCACCACAGCGACAGTGCCAGCGCGGTCAGCGCCGCCAGGATGCTGCGGAAGGTCAGGTAGTTGAACAGTCCGAACAGTCCCTGCAGCTGTTCCAGCCAGCGCGCGAGTTCAAGCAGCATCGGGGGTTCCCTCCGGGGTTGGCGCGGATCGGGGTAGTTCGGCCTGCAGCAGGGCGGCCACGATGCGGTCCATCGCGCTGCCCCGGGATCCCTTGACCAGCACCCGCACGGCCGGGGTTGCACGAAGATCGGCCAGCAAAGCGGCGGCCAGGTCGGCATGGCCGTCGAAATGGCGGGCCTCGCTGCCGAATGCGTCCGCTGCATGGGCGCTGAGTGCGCCGAGCGCATACAGTCGCGCGATACCGATGGCCTTGGCGCGGCGACCGACTTCTGCATGCAGGGCAACGGCATCCTCGCCGAGTTCGCGCATGTCGCCCAGCACCAGCCAGGCCGGCTCGTCGCCGGAAGCCAACGTGTCGATGGCCGCCGCGACCGAACCGGGATTGGCGTTGTAGCTGTCATCCACCAGCACCGCGCCGCCCTGCAACCGATGCGTGAGCAGGCGACCGGCCACGCTGCGCGCCGCCTGCAATCCTGTCACGATCGCCTGCAGCGGGACCCCGGCGCCCAGCGCCAGAGCGGTGGCCGCCAGCGCATTGCGCACGTTGTGGCGGCCGGGCAATGCAAGTTCCACCTTGGCCTCACCGTCGGGGGTGTGCAGATGGAATGTGCTGCCGGCCGCGTGCGGGCGGATGGCCGTGGCGCTGATGTCGGCGCTGGCCTCCAGCCCGAAACGCAGGATGCGCCGGCCGTGCGCACGTTCGCCGAAATACGGGGCGAAGGCGTCGTCGGCGTTGATCACCGCCACGCCGTCGGCCGGCAGCGCATCGTAGATCGCCGCCTTGGTATCCGCCACTGCCAGCAGCGTGCCCAGTCGCTCAAGATGCGCCGGCGCGATGTTGTTCACCAGCGACACGTTCGGTCGCGCGATGGCGGTGAGGTAGGCGATGTCTCCCGGCTTTCCCGCGCCCATTTCGTACACGGCCCAGTCGGCATTGTCGGGGGCGTCAAGCACCGCCAGCGGCAAGCCGATCTCATTGTTGCGGTTGCCGGGATTGGCATATACCACGCGCCCATCGCCAGCGGTCTGCTGCAGGATGGACAGCAGCAGGGTTTTCACGCTGGTCTTGCCGTTGCTGCCGGTGACGCCGATCACGCGCGTGGCGCGCGTCGCCTGCACGGCACGCGCCAGGGCAGCCAGCGCCTGCTCGGTGTCGGCCACGATGATCTGGGCGACGGCGGCATCCGCCGGGCGCGCAACCAGTGCCGCGCGCACGCCGGCCCGCGCGGCTGCGCCCACGTGATCATGCCCATCGAACCGATCGCCCTGCAGGGCCACGAACAGCGCGTCGGCGGCGCCGGCCGCATCCAGCGTGCGGGTATCGGTCACTACCTGCCGCACGGTGTGATCCGCACCCTGCAGACGGCCGTTCACGGCCTGCGCGATCCACGCCAGCGACAGCGGCTTCATGCAGCACCTCCGCCGGCATGCCGCGCCAGGGCCGCACGGGCCAAGGCGGTGTCGTCGAACGGGTGCTTTTGGCCGGCGATCTCCTGGTAGGTTTCGTGGCCCTTGCCGGCGATCAGCACGATGTCGTCAGCCGTGGCCATGGCGATGGCCCGGTCGATGGCCGCGGCACGGTCGCGCAGCACGATCACCGCATCGGGTCGTTCGAATCCGGCCATGATTTCGGCCACGATGCCGTCGCCGTCCTCGCCGCGCGGATTGTCGTCGGTCACGATCACCACGTCGGCTGCGGATTCCGCGATCGCCGCCATCAGCGGCCGTTTGCCGCGATCGCGTTCGCCACCGCAGCCGAACACGCAGATCAGCCGGCCACGCAGATGCCCGCGCAGCGATTCCAGTGCGATCTGCAGCGGATCGGGCTTGTGCGAATAGTCCACCACCACCAGTGGCCGCGTGCCGTCGCCACCCAGCCGGTTCATGCGGCCGGGAATCGGCTGCAATCGTTCCAGCACGTCCACGATGTCCTGCAATCGCTCGCCGGTGGCCAGCAGCACGGCCGCGACGGCGAGCAGATTGTCGATGTTGAAGCGCCCCAGCAGTGCCGAATGCACCGGCAGCACCGTGCCATCGGCATGCAGATCGAAACCGATGCCGCCGGCATCCAGCTGCACGTTGTCGGCACGCACCTGCGCACGCGCATCGCCGCGCGCACTGGTGCCGATCACGCGCACCGACGCATCCACGCTGTCCGGCAGCTGCGCGCCGAACGCATCATCGAGGTTGATCACGGCAGAGTGCAGGCCCGCACGCACGAACAGGCGCGCCTTGGCCGCACCGTAGGCCGCCATGTCGCCGTGGTAGTCCAGATGATCGCGGCTGAGATTGGTGAACACCGCGATGTCGTAGTGCACCGCATCCACGCGTCCCTGTTCCAGCGCATGCGAGCTTACCTCCATCGCCACCGCGCGGGCACCGGCATCGCGCAGGCTGCCCAGCAGCGCATGCGTCTGCAACACCAGCGGGGTGGTGAATCCGGTGGCGCGTTCCTCGCCATGCAGGCCGGCGCCGAGCGTGCCGATGGTGCCGGTGCGGATGCCGCGCAGGGTCAGTGCCTGCGCGATCAGCTGCACGGTGGAGGTCTTGCCGCTGGTGCCGGTCACCCCGACCATGGTCATGTGTCGCGACGGCTGACCGTGGAACGCGTCGGCCATCTTCCCCATGCGCGTGCGCAGCTCGGGAACCGCAATGGCGTCCGCCGGCGCGGGGAGATCGTCCGGGGCCGGCGGCTGGAACAGGATCGCCGCAGCACCCGCCTGCCGCGCCTGAGCGACGAAGTTCAATCCGTGCGCGCCGAATCCGGCAATCGCCACGAATGCATCGCCCGGCTGCAGGTCGCGGCTGTCCAGCACCAGCCCGGTGATGGCCAGATCGTCCGACACGCCCGGCACGTCGGGCAGCAGTTCGCGCAGCAGCATGGCCCGGGTCATCGGCGCATCCCCCTCATGTCGATGGGCAGGGGCGCGCCATCGGCACCGGCCGCATCCAGGGCCACCGGCCGCGTTGGCGCCGGAATTGCCGGCACGCCGACAGCGCGGCTGGGCACTGGCGTTGCCGAGGCCTGCAGCGCGGCACGCTGCCTGGCCTGTTCGGCCAGCCAGGTGTCGATGTCGTCCGGCGGCACGTCCATCAGGCGCAGGGCGCCATCCATCACGTTGCGGAACACCGGTGCCGCCACCACGCCGCCGTAGTAGGTGCCGACCGGTTCGTTCACCGCCACCACCATCACGAAACGCGGATGCTGCACCGGCACCATGCCGGCGAAATACGACACATAGCGACGCGAATAGCCGCCACCGCTGGCCTTGCGCGCGGTGCCGGTCTTGCCGGCCACGTGATAGCCCGGAATCGCGGCCTGCACCGCGGTGCCACCTGGCTCGGTCACCGTCTGCATCATGCCCAGCACGGTGCGGGCGATGTGCGGATCGAGAATCTGCTCCGCTTCGCCCACCTGGCCCTTGACGAAGGTCGGCGGCAGCAGGCGTCCTTCGTTGGCCAGTGCGGCGTAGGCACGGGCGATCTGCAGCGGCGTGGCATTCAGGCCGTAGCCGTAGGACAGCGTCTGCTTGGTGGTGCCGCTCCAGCGACCCACCTCCGGAAACAGGCCGGCAGCCTCGCCCGGAAAGCCGCTGCGGGTGCTTTCGCCATAGCCGAAGCGCTGCAGGAAATCGTGGTATTGCCGATCGCCCAGCTTGCGCACGATCATCGCCATGGCCACGTTCGAGCTGCTGCGGATCGCGCCGGTGGTATCCACCACGCCCAGCGGACGGTGGTCGGTGGTGCGGTAGCGGCCATTGGCGATCCAGCCCGGACCGGTGTCGAACCGGGTGGCCGGCGTGATCACCCCGGCTTCCAGTCCGGCGGCCACGGTCAGCGGTTTCACGGTCGATCCCGGCTCCAGCAGGTCGGTCACCGCGCGATTGCGCCGCACATCGCCCGGCCCGCCTTCCACCGCATTGGGGTTGTACGAAGGCAGGTTGGCCATCGCCAGCACCTCGCCGGTGGCGATGTCCAGCACCACGGCCGAGCCGCTGGCGGCGCCGGCACGCACCAGGCCTTCCTTCAGCTCGCGGTAGGCGAGGTACTGGATGCGGCGGTCGATGCTCAGCACCAGATCCTTGCCCGGTTCGGCGGCACGCAGCAGGTCCACGTTTTCCACGATGCGGCCGCGGCGGTCGCGGATCACCCGCTTCAGCCCGGGCTTGCCGCTCAGCCAGTCGTCGAAGGCCAGTTCCAGCCCTTCCTGGCCGCGATCGTCGATGTTGGTGAAACCCAGAACGTGGGCGATGGCCTCGCCCTGCGGGTAGAAGCGGCGGAATTCGCGCTGCGCATACACGCCGGGAATGTCCAGCGCCACGATGCGCTGCGCCAATGCGGGATTCATCCGCCGCTGCAGCCACATGAATTCCTTGCCGGCGCGCTGCGACACCTTGCTGCGCAGTTCGTCCACCGGCACGTCCAGTGCCTTGGCCAGTTCGGGCAGGCGCTCGGGGGCTTTCACAAGTTCCTGCGGATTGGCCCACACCGACTCCACCGGCGAGGAAATCGCCAGCGGCTCGCCGTTGCGATCGGTGATCATGCCGCGGGTGGCCGGAATCTCCAGTTCGCGCAGGATGCGTTCATCGCCCTGCGCACGGTAGTAGGCATCGTCGATCAGCTGCAGATCGACCGCGCGCACGATCAGCGCCAGCGAGCACAGCCCTAGGCCACCGGCCACCAGCGCCAGCCGCCCGCGCACGTTGAAACGCGCCCGACGCCGCACCCGCGGCAACGCGTCGGCGGGGCGCTTGCGCGACAGCCAGGGCAGGCGCTCGCGGATCATGGCCGCACCACCACGATCTCGTCGGGCTCCGGAAAGCGCATACCTAGCTGCTCGCGGGCGATGCGGTCGATGCGATTGGCCTCGGCCCAGGTGGCGTGCTCCAGCTGCAGCCGGCCGAACTCGATGTTCAACTCGTCGCGGGCCTTTTCCAGTGCGCTCAATTCGACGAACAGCTGGCGATGGCGATGCCGCGCATGCACCACGCCAATGGCCGTGATCACGTTGGCCACCACCAGAATGAGCACCAGCACCCGCCCGATCATGCCGGCACCCCGCATTTCTCGGCCACGCGCAGCACCGCACTGCGGGCACGCGGATTGGCGGCCACTTCGGCGGCATCGGCTTTCACCGCATCGCCCACCGCACGCAGCGTGGGCACGAACCCATCGGCCTGCGGCAGGCGGCGGTTGCCGGCCGGTGCCTTGGCATGACGCGCGATGAACTGCTTCACCAGCCGATCTTCCAGGGAATGGAAGCTGATCACCGCCAGGCGACCGCGCGGATTCAGGCAGGCATGGGCCGCGTCCAGACCGGCCTGCAGGTCGTCCAGTTCGCGGTTGATATGGATGCGGATCGCCTGGAAGCTGCGCGTTGCCGGATGCAGTCCGTTCGCGCAGCGCGGCAGCACCGAGGCGATCAGTCCGGCCAGCTCGGCCGTGCGGGTGATGGGCTGCTGCACCCGCCGCGCCACGATGGCGCGGGCGATGCGCCGGCTCAGGCGTTCCTCGCCGTGGCGCCACAGCACCTCGGCGATCTCGGCCTCGTCGGCGCGGGCCAGCCACTGCGCCGCGCTTTCGCCGGCGTCGGGATTCATGCGCATGTCCAGCGGGCCGTCCTTGGAGAAGGAAAAGCCGCGCTCGGCTTCATCCAGTTGCGGCGAGGACACGCCCAGGTCGAACAGCACGCCGTCCAGTCCGGCCGCGGCAGCATCCCACTGCCCCAGTTCGGCGAAACTGGCCTGGCGGATTGCCACGCGCGCATCGCTGCCGAAGCGGCGCCGGGCCTCGGCAATCGCCTGCGGATCCTTATCCATCAGCAGCAGACGGCCGTCGGCCCCCAGCCGCTCCAGCACGCCGCCGGCATGACCGCCACGGCCGAAGGTGCCATCGAGATAGCGGCCGTCGACCTTCACCTGCAGCCCGTCCAGCACCTGCGCGTACAACACCGGCACATGTGGCGGCTGCGGGTGGCGGGACCGGTTGTCCACGCCACCGGCCGTCACAGCTGCAATCCGAGCAAGGCCTCGCCCATGTCCGCATCACCCAGCGTCTGCTGGATCTGCGCCAGGTGCGCCTGCTCGCTCCACAGTTCGAACTTGTCGCCCATCCCCACCAGCACAGCCTTGCGCTCGATGCCCACCGCATTGCGATGGCTGGCCGGAATGGAAATGCGCCCGGAGCCGTCCGGCTCCACCACGCTGGCCGCGCCGACCAATTTCAGCTGCAGCGTGCGGCTGGTGCGCTGGGTGCGCGGCAGGGCATTCACTTGGTCGCGCACCGTCTCCCACACCGGGTAGGGATACAGGTACAGGGAGCCGGCCTCGAACGGGTTGTAGGTGATGACCAGGCGGCCGCCGCAGGCCGCGGCAATCGACTCGCGGAAACCGGTCGGGATCGCCAGCCGGCCCTTCTCGTCGATGGTGATGGCGCTTTCGCCCTGGAACATGCCTGCTGCAACCTGTTGCGCCCTCTGGCGGGGCTTGCCGACCGATGAAACCCGAGATTTCCCCAGATTTCCCACAAGTTGCCACGTTATGCCCCAATCACCCCCTTGTCAACAACCAGCGCACTCCAATTTCATCAAGCCGGTCAATGACTTGCATCAATCTTCAGAGACTTGTTCAAGCTTTATCCACAAGCGGCTGATTCGTCTCAATTTTTGAGATTGATCGCATTTCCCGATCCATACGGGGATGGCGGGCCGGATGGGCCAGCCACCAACGCTACGGCATGCCGGCTGCGCGAATCGCGCTCTGTCGAGCTGAATCGACGTTCATGATGGAAAGGTGGCGGAGCCGGCCGATAAGCCGGGTTCTGTCGGGGACAGTCATTCCTCTAGGTAGTGCGTCACCGCACTGCTCAAGCAGCCTACCCGGACCCGACGCGGGCCGCGTCATGGGGTCCCTATTCGGCCTTGCTCCCGGTGGGGTTTGCCGTGCCGGTCCGTTGCCGGACTCGCGGTGCGCTCTTACCGCACCATTTCACCCTTGCCTGTGCCCTGCACTCCGAAGAATGCCGGGCCATCGGCGGTATCTTTCTGTTGCACTGTCCGTCGGCTCGCGCCGCCCAGGCGTTACCTGGCACCGTGCCCTGTGGAGCCCGGACTTTCCTCGGCATCGCATGCGAACATGGATGACGCGACTGTCTGGCCGGCTCCGCCGTGGCCATTGTCGCATGCGCCATGCCGGTTCGGAGGCTCGCCCGCGAGAACACGCCGGCACGATGGCATGCAAGCCCATCCGGATGGCCGGTGCGGCCGCCTGTCTGCGTTTGCTGCATCATCGTCCAACCGATCTCAAGGAAACCCGGCAATGGGAAGCACCCGCAGACTGTCCAACGCAGCGTCATTCCTGCACCACTACCTCGACTACGACACCTACACCGGCAGCGATGTCTGGCGGCTGATCGGCGGCTCGCTGGATGACACCTACGGCCCCGATTCGCCGGGGGGCACCCAGAACAGCTGCGCCGCGCGTGCCAGCTATGCGCTGAACCGCTGCGGCTGCGCCATCCCGCGCGGCACTGCCGGTGCCAATCGCAACTGGAATGGGGATGACAAGCGCTACATCCTGTCCGCGCGGCAGATGAATGCCTATCTGCGCAAGGCCTACGGCCCGCCGGCGCGTACCCTGCAGGACGCCGTGCAACTCGGCCTGCTGCGGCACGAACTGGGCGAGGATGGCGTCGCCATCGTGTCCTCCACCGGTCACGTGGCCGTGGTCACCGGCACCTATGCCGACCGATACGTGGCACATTACCTGGGCGATGTGTGGATCTTCGCCACGGTGCAATGACATGTTGCAATCGCTGCTGGCCGCATGGGCCATCCTGTGTGGCCAGGCTGCCGTCGTCGCGGTGGCGCAGCCGCTGCCACCGCGGCAGGTCGCCCCGATGATCGCAGCAGCGCTGGCCGAGCGCCACGTGCTGGAGGCCACACTGGCATCCGGCGTGCGCGTCAGCCATGCCGTGTACCGTCGCGAACGGCTGGGCGGACGCTGGCTGCTGCAGCTGCGCCGCCAGTCCGGCCTGACCATCACCGCCCGCGATGGCACTGCGCTGCAGGCGTTGCGGCAGGACGACTTCGACGCACTCGCATCGCGACTGCTCGCCATCATCGCGCAGCAGCATGGCGGGCGCCTGGATGCCATCCAGATCGACGCCACCCTGATCGAACCGGTCTGGCGCGGCTGGGTGCGTCATGCGCGGCAACGGCACATCGCCCCCGCGGCGCGCACGCCATCGGCACTGCAGGACGAGATGCGCGACTACCTCGCCGCGCAGCCCGCACTCGATCGGCTGTGCAGGCAGGTCGCCGGCCTGCAGCGATCCTGCGCACCCGGTCCGGTGTCGCTGGACCCGCCGACCTTCAAGCCGGAAGACCGCCATCGCCCGCGCGGCGCCGCCATCCAGCTGCCTGGTGCCGGCTTCCAGACCGATGGGCTGTGGTTCTCCGTCGATCTGGTCGCACGAAACCCCGCGCCTTCCGGCCACTGAAGCATTGCGCCATCTGCCTGTGTCGGCGGTATGCTGGCGCTGTCCTCCACCGGGGCATCCCCAGGCCGACCATCCGCCTGCTCACCGCGATTGCGCTGTCGGCACTGTTGTCGATCGGCTGCAGCATGGCGCCGCCAGGGCCGAATCGCCAGCACTCGACCCCATTCTCCAGTCCCATCTGGATGCGATCCGCAACCGCGATCTGGACCGCCTGATGGCCACGGTGACCGCCGGCGAGACCCTGCTCACGGTGCTGCCCAACGGCAAGAAACTGGACGGTCGCCAGGCGTACCGCGACCTGCACGTGGACTGGTTCGCCGACCCCGGCTGGCGCATGCAGCTGGAGCAAGCGCATCGACAGGTGCGCAGCGACACCGCCATCGTGCTGTTGCGTTACGGGTAGTGGCGAGGCGATGCCGAGGGACGCGAGTCCCTGGCGCGCAATGCCTGGATGACACTGGTGTTCGCGCGCGAGGATGGCCAGTGGCGGCTGGTGTACGATCAGAACACCATCATTCCGCAGGATTAGCCGCGATACAGCGCCTTGCGCGGTGCGCCGCTCAGATCGGCCGCCAGTTTGGCTGCCTTCGACGGCGGCAGATGTTCAGCCAGTTTGTCGAACAGCATCCGGCCGTGGCGCAGGCGGCGCTCGGCATCGTCGTCGGCCCCGGCCAGCAGCAGCACGAATTCGCCCTTGCGCTGGTTGGCATCGGCCTGCAGCGTTGCCGACAGCTGCTGCAGCGTGCCATCCAGCACGGTTTCGAACAGCTTGGTCAGCTCGCGCGCGAGCACCGCGCGGCGTTCGCCGCCCAGCACGGCCACCGCATCGGCCAGCGTGTCCTGGATGCGATGCGCGGATTCGTACAGCACGACAGTGCGCGACTCGTCCGCCAGTGCCTGCAGGCGCTCGCGCCGCGCACCCGCCTTGGCCGGCAGGAACCCTTCGAACACGAAGCGGTCGCTGGGCAGGCCGGCCACGCTCAGCGCGGCCACGAACGCGCACGGCCCGGGCACCGGACTGACCCGGATCCCGGCCGCACGCGCGGCCTGCACAAGCCGGAATCCGGGGTCGCTGATCAACGGCGTGCCGGCGTCGGACACCAGCGCCAGCGATTGCCCCTGCAGCAGGCGCTGCACCAGCTGCTCAGCCATTGCCGCTTCGTTGTGCTCGTGCAGTGCCAGCAGCGGCGTGTCGATGCCCAGCTGCTGCAGCAGCGGTCGGGTGTGGCGGGTGTCCTCGGCGCAGATCGCGTCCACGTCGCGCAACACCTGCTGCGCACGCGGCGACAGATCGCCGCGGTTGCCGATCGGGGTTGCCACCACATGCAAGGTACCACCGGATGTCATCACGCCATTCCCATGCCATCGAACCGGTAGAATCCTACCGTCCCGCAGCATCGGTGGCCCGGCATGTCGTTTCGATTCCCGCTTCGCGTTTCCGCTGTTCTCGCCTTGGCCCTGCTGGCGATGTCCGGCTGCAGCACCGTGCAGGTCAGCCCGCAGCAGCCGGGGGAACGCGCCGTCCGCCACGAGCAGCACCCGGCCATCGCCGAAGCCGCCACCCTCGCCGAACAGGACGCCACCCTGACCGGCAGTGCCCGCAGCGCCAATGCCCAAGCCATCCGGCGCCTGCTGACCGGGCTGGACGATGCCGCCCTGCAACGCGAAGCCGACGCACTGCCGGCCGAGCACGCGCTGTATCCCTTCGTCGGGCAGGAACTCATTGCCCGGCGGCTGCCGCTGCCCAAGCCGTTCGCGCGCGGCAACTGGCAGTTCGATGCCGGCAACCGGCCTGCAGCCGACCGCGACGGCTATCGCCCACCGATGAAACTCGGGGTGCTGCTGCCGATGACCGGCAGTCTGGCCGCCGCGGCCGCGCCTGTGCGCGACGGTTTACTGGCCGGTTAC
Source organism: Pseudoxanthomonas suwonensis (assembly GCA_003240695.1). Classification (GTDB taxonomy): domain Bacteria; phylum Pseudomonadota; class Gammaproteobacteria; order Xanthomonadales; family Xanthomonadaceae; genus Pseudoxanthomonas_B; species Pseudoxanthomonas_B suwonensis_A. The sequence continues at coordinate 21,474 of QFNC01000024.1, forward strand.
TACGGCGAGCTGCGCCGACGCCCTGACATCACCTTCTACGACACCGCCGCCGGTGCCAGCGCCGCTTACGACCGCGCGGTCGCCGACGGCAACGACTTCGTGGTTGGACCGCTGGGTCGCGAGGAAGTCACCGCCCTGTTCGGCCGCAGCGACCTGAGCGTGCCGGTGCTGGCGCTGAACCGCGGCAGCAATCTGCCGCCGCGCGGCAGTGCCAGCTTCTCGCTGTCGCCGGAGGACGAAGGCGTCGCCGCGGCCAATTACCTGCTGGCGCGCGGTGCCAGGCGCGTGCTGCTGATCGGCGGTGCTGACGACACCCAGCGCCGGGCCCTGCTGGCCTTCCGCGAGCACCTGTTGCAGCGCGGCGGGACCGTGACCGACACCCTCAGCGAAGGCGTGGCCGACTTCACCGCCGCCGCCCAGCGCGAAGGCGGCGTGGATGGCATCTTCCTGGCCCTGCGCGGCAGTGCCGCCCGCACCGTGATGCCGAAGCTGGCGGAGGCCGGACTTGCCGGAAAACTGCGCGTGGCCACCTCCGCACTGGCATCGGGGACCGGCAAGGCGGCCGATGATGCCGCGCTGGACGGCATCGCCTTCCCCACCGAAGCCTGGGAGGTTCGGGGTGCGCCCGGGCTGCCGTCGCACACCAGCGTGGCCGGCGTGCTGCCCACCGCACGCGGCCCCGCGGCGCGGCTGTTCGCCTTCGGTTACGACGCCTGGCGCATCACCGACTTCCTGGAAAAGCTGGCGCTGACCCCCGATGCCGACCTGCCCGGTGCCACCGGCGACCTGTCGCTGGATGGCTTCGGCAACATCGTACGCCGACCGGCCTGGTCCACCTTCAGCGGCGGCAGGGTGATTCCGCTGCCCGATGCCCGCTGAGCACGGCTCGCGCGGTGCAACGGCCGAAGCCGCTGCGCTGGACCATCTCCTGCACGCCGGCCTGCGACTGATCGAGGCCAACGTCCGCGCCGGCCATGGCGAACTGGACCTGGTGATGCTGGATGCGCGCCGCGCGGAACGACCGACGCTGGTGTTCGTGGAGGTGCGGCACCGCGATCACGGCGCATTCGGCGGCGCGGTCGCCTCGGTGGATGCACGCAAGCAGGCGAAACTGATCCGCGCGGCTGAAGGCTACCTGGCGCTGCATCCGCAGCACGCACGCCTGCCATGCCGCTTCGACGTGGTCGGCAGCAGCGGCACCGCTCCGCATCTGCAACTGGATTGGCTGCAGGACGCGTTCCGCGCCGGATAAGTCCGGCACAGCGCGCGATTCAGCGCTTGTCCGCCGATTGCCGCGGCGCCGTTTCCGGCTCGGCCGACGGAAACAGGAACTCCCACGGCGCCACCATCAATTTTCCGATCAGCGCCCGCAGCATGCCCAGCGGGTCGGAGATGCGCAGGCCGCGTGCGCGCAGCCCCACCATCAACGCCAGGCTGAAACTGACCAGCAGGTTCATGCCGCCGATCATCAGCACGAACAGCAGATGCACCATGAAGTCGAACCAGCCGGCCAGCGTCGCGAATCCCAGGTTCGCAGCCGAGAAGGCCACATGCCGGATGTCGATGGGCAGCCCCAGCACCGCGCCGAAGAATCCGGTCATGCCCAGCAGCACGCCGAACAGGAAATTGCCCCACAGCGCGCCGTAGTGCTTCGCCAGGTAATCGCCGATGCGCTCCCTCCGCGAGTCGGACAGCAGCCGGCGCAGCAGCGGATGGCCGATGAAACGCTCGCGCAGCCCCAGCAGCTGGAAGCGGTTGTCGAAATAACCGGCGATCAGTCCGGACAGGAACAACCACACCCCGGCGATGGCCGCATGCAGCAGCGCCAGCCCCGCGAACGGCTGAAGCGTGTGCAGCACGTAGCCGTTGGTCGCATGGTCCAGCAGCGGTTTCGACCAGGAAAACGCGTGGATCCAGGCGATCGTGCCGGCCAGCGCCAGCGCCACGCTGACATTGCCCACGATGGCGATGAACTGCGAGCGGCTGACCTGCGCGACGAGATCGACGATGGCCACCGGATTGGCGCGCGCATTCGGTGCACGCTCGATGGCATCGGCGATGTAGGCCGCCGTCATCGCCGGCTGCTTGGTGGCCACGGTGAATCCCAGCACATGGATCAGCACGAATCCCAGCCCGTAGTTCAGGCTGAACAGCAGCGACTGCACCAGCATCGGATACCCGGCCGCATCGATCTGCAGTTTCAGCAGTGCCATGAACGGGATGACCAGGCCCGCACCGGCCGCCTTCAGCAGCATGCGACCGTAACTGGCGCGATCGCTGGTGACGTAGTGCTCGCCGTGCCCGCTGACGTTGTTGGACACCTTGCGCGCCATCAACCCGATGTTCTGCCGCCACAGCGCCGCGGCACTGTCGCGTTGCAGGGCACCCACGGCCATGTCGCGGAACAGCCCGGCGGCGGCCGCGCGCGCGGCATCACGCGCCTGCACATCATCGTTCACGATGTCCAGCACGATGCCGATGCGTCGCAGCGTCTGCTGCAGCCGCTCCAGCAGGTAGGTCAGACCGATGCTGGCACCGGCGCCCAGGCTGCGCCTGCGATAGGCCTCCACCGCACGCTGCGACTGGTCCAGCAGCACGCGCAGATGCGCATCGTCGTGCAGGGCCGCTTCGTCTCCGTCGAGCACGGCATGCCGATGGGCCACGAACACCGCCATTTCGCGCTGCAGGGCACTGAACGGCGACTCGCGTTCCAGGATTTTCCGGTCCAGCCGCAGCAGGTCGTCCTCCAGCTCCTCGGCAGACACCCAGACGGCCATTTTTTCCAGTGCAGCCAGCAGTTGCCGGGACCAGTGTGCCGGCAGCGCACGTTGTTTTCCGAATGCGTCGGTGCGCAGCTGCCGGAACAGCTCCAGCCACTGGTCCTCGCGCACGACCGCGATCCAGTCGGCATCCTCACGCACGAACACCTGCCGCAACGCGTCCGAGAGGTGCTGCGGATCCACCGGCGGCGGATTCACGGTGTCGTAGAGACGGCGACGCAATTCGTGCACGAAGCCCTTGCGCGCCAGCACGCCCACCTGGCCGATGGCCATCACCAGATTCAGCTGCTGCAGCCACGGCGTCAGGCTGTGCACGAGGTGATCGCGCAGTTCCGGGCTGGCTTGCAGGGCAGCGGCCAGGCGCGCCTGCCGCGCATCGAATTGCCGCTGCACCGCGTCGTCCTCGGCCATGCCGGGACGCAGCAAGGCGATGATGCCGCGCAGCAGCCGCAACGGATCGCCGGCGTCCAGTTGCAGCAGCTGCTGTGCCAGGGCGGCAGCCGGGAGCTGATTCATCACGCACGATCTGCTGGGCGCGCCATCATGCCACGGACGCCGGGTCGCCCGCCTCGTGCGCGGCACCGGGGACGCGGACTAGAATCGGCGCATGTCCGATGATCCCGTCACCCTGCACGAAGGCCGCTGGCTGCGCCTGCGCCGGCGCGGCACCTGGGAATACTGCGAACGCACCACCGGCCGCGACGGCATGGCGGTGATCATCGTCGCGGTCACGCCCGACGACGAAGTGCTGTTCGTGGAGCAGTTCCGCCAGCCGCTGCAGGCCAGCACCATCGAAATGCCGGCCGGGCTGGTCGGCGATGACCATGACGATGACACCCTGCAGCAAGCCGCCCGCCGCGAACTGGTCGAGGAAACCGGCTGGGAGCCGCGGCAGGTCGACGTGCTGCTGACCGGCCCCACCTCGTCGGGGATGAGCAACGAACGGATCGCGTTCGTGCGGGCGCGCGATCTGCAGCGCGTCGGTCCCGGCGGCGGCGTGGCGGGCGAAAACATCACGGTGCATGCCGTCCCGCGCGCGACTGCGCCGGCCTGGTTTATGCAGCAGCAGGCCCGCGGCTGCGAACTGGACCTGAAGCTGTGGGCCGGACTGTGGATGATCGACCGCAATCCGGACGGCAGCCCGGTTGCCTGAGCGGCGCATTTGCGTTCGAGCAGGATCCACTCAGGCGTGCTGCGGCATGATGCACATCACCCAGCACGGAGTTCCCATGGCCACCCGCACGCCGTCCGCACCCGACCAGCCCGCCGGCAAGCGCACCGGCACCTCCAAACCGGCCGGCAAGCGCGCGCGGCGCAAGACGACTGCGCCGACGGATGACCTGGCCGCAGCGGCGGTGGCGCGGAACGAAGCCGCCCGCCGCGTGGATGCCGACCCGCCGGACCGGATCCCGCCGCTGGGCGTGTCGCCCGATGCCTTGGGGATATCGGAGGAATCGGCGCGCCGGATGAAGGCATTGCCGCCCAGTGGCGAAGACAGTGCCAGTGCGCCGCTGCCGGAGGATTACCCCTATCGCCAGCGCATGCGCCGCGGCGAATACGAGGCCGAGAAGAAGAAACTGCAGATCGAGCTGCTGAAGGTGCAGAGCTGGGTGAAGGACACCGGCCAGCGCATCGTGATGCTGTTCGAGGGCCGCGACGCCGCCGGCAAGGGCGGTACCATCAAGCGCTTCACCGAACATCTGAATCCGCGCGGCGCCCGCGTGGTGGCGCTGGAAAAACCCAGCGACCGCGAGCGCGGGCAGTGGTATTTCCAGCGCTACATCAACCATCTGCCCACCTACGGCGAGATCGTGCTGTTCGACCGCAGCTGGTACAACCGTGCCGGCGTGGAACGGGTGATGGGCTTCTGCAGTCCGGCCGAGTACCTGGAGTTCCTGCGCGAGGCGCCGGAGTTCGAGCGCATGCTGGTGCGCAGCGGCGTGCGCCTGTACAAGTTCTGGTTCTCGGTGAGCCGGCAGGAGCAGCTGCGCCGCTTCAATTCGCGCCGCACCGACCCGCTGAAGCACTGGAAGCTGTCGCCGATCGACATCCAGTCGCTTGACATGTGGGACGCCTACACCGAGGCCAAGGAGGCGATGTTCTTCCACACCGACACTGCCGACGCGCCGTGGACGGTCATCAAGTCAGACGACAAGAAGCGCGCGCGACTGAACTGCATGCGCCATGTTCTGGGCACCCTGCCCTACCCGGGCCGCGATCGGCAGGTGGCAGTGGCGGCCGATCCGCTCATCGTGGGTTCGGCCGCGCAGGTGTTGACCGGCGAGTCCGTGCCCCGCTGAACCGAGCCGCGCACGGCCCGTCAGCCGCGCATGGCCTCCAATTCGATGCCGCGGGTCTCGCGCACCCACTTCAGCACGAACACGAACGAAGCCAGCGCGAATGCGGCATACAGGCCGTAGGCCAGCACCAGCCCGGCATCGGCCAGCACGGGAAAGGTGGCGGTGATGTAGAAGTTGGCCAGCCACTGCGCGGCTGCAGCCACGGCCAGTGCCAGCGCGCGGATGCCGTTGGGGAACATCTCGCCCAGCAGCACCCACACCACCGGTCCCCAGCGCACGCCGAAACACACCGCGTACAGATTGGCGGCCACCAGCGCGACCGGGCCGATGCCTTCCGGGAAAATCGTGCGCTGCCGCTGCAGCCGGCATGGGTGCGTCCGGCCGCAGATCAGGGCGTGCGGAAAGCGCCCTCGGCGCGCAGTGTCTCGTTCGACCACACTTCATACACATACGCCCGATTGCGGGCCAGCGACCGGAACACGAATGGCACGTCGTCGCCATCCCGGTAGGAGTACTGGTAGAGATAGTTCCCGTCGCCCCAGAACACGTACACGTAGGTGGCCGGCCGCGTGTCCTGCGGCACGTCCACCAGGAAACGGACTTCGTTCGCACTCACCGATACGGTGGTCTGGAATGGCACTGGAGTGGGCGGCGGCGGGGGTGGAGGCGGCGGATTCGGTCCGGTTCCGCCCGTCTGCGGCACGTGCTTCTTGATCTGTGCCTCCATCACCTTGCCGAAGTCGCTGCGCAAATGCCCCAGTCCGGAAATCAGGTCCAGCGAGGTCGCGAATCCCTTGTTGGTGTAATGGCGGTGGCCGGCTTTCACGGCATAGGGGAAATCGGACGTGTAAGCCTCATCGCGATCGCCGGTATTCCAGTTCATGTGGATGTTGGACCGGAACGCGGCGTCGTACGCGACTTCGCCCATTCTCGGCGGACCACCGTAGGAAATGGCCACCACCACGCCATCGGTCATGGCGCGCTGCGCCGCACCCGACGGCACCCAGTATTCGGTGGCCAGCTGCGCGCCCGACGAGTAGCCACCGAAGGCGATGCGGTCGCGTTCGATCGGATACCGCGACTGCACGTGCAGCACCAGTTCTTCCGCCCACTTGGCATAGCCGACCGAATCACCCAGATACCAGCACGAACCGTCGCCGTCCGAGCAGTTCTTGTTCGGCGAAAACGGGGTCAGCAGCAGCATGTTGTTGCGTTTGGCGACGTTGATCAGTCCGTCCGGGCCGGCCATCAGGTAGCGGCTCTCGGGATTCTTCAGCCCGTACTCGCCCGAACCGTCGGCGTAGACGAGCATGCCGACCGGTTTCGACCAGTCCAAGCCGGCTCCATAGATGTGGTACTGCGAGGTATAGCGACTGCCTGAGAAGGACTGGAACGTGCGGTCGGTGGTGGGGCCGCCGCTGCCGCCGGACGAAGCGGCATGGGCGGGCGCTGCCAGGCATGCGAACACGACCGCAAGGGCCAGTGGAATCGACTGCGGTGTCATGGAATCATCAATTGCGGGGACGCGGGATGGTGCGAATGCGACCCGGACCACCAGCAGGCGAACCCGGGCCACGCGCGCATCGTCATCACCGTATCAGTTCCCGGCAAACCGATCCGTGACCCGTATCAGCGAATCGACATTTTCCGCCTCGAAGCCGGAATGGCCGGCCGCGGGCGTGATCACCAGTTCCGACGCCGGCCAGGCCTTGTGCAGGTCCCAGGCGTTCTGTACCGGACAGACCACGTCGTAGCGGCCGTGCACGATCGCGCCGGGGATGTGCGCGATCCTGCCGGCGTCGCGCAGCAGCTGGTCGTCTGCATCGAAAAAACCGCCATTCACGAAATAGTGGTTCTCGATGCGGGCAAAGGCCAGCGCGAAGGCTTCGTCGCCATGGCTGGTCGCATAATCCGGGTCGATGCGCAGGTAGCTGGTAGCCCCTTCCCAGATCGACCACGCGCGCGCGGCACGCAGGCGCACGGCGGCATCGTCGCTGGTCAGGCGGCGGTGGTAGGCGCTGATCAGGTCATGGCGTTCCACCAGCGGAATCGGCTCCAGATAATGCTCCCATGCATCCGGAAACAGCCGGTTGGCACCCTGCTGGTAGAACCATTCCAGTTCCCAGCGGCGCAGCATGAAGATGCCGCGCAGCACCAGTTCGGTGACCCGTTGCGGATGGGTTTGCGCATAGGCCAGCGCGAGGGTACTGCCCCACGACCCGCCGAACACCTGCCAGCGCTCGATGTCCAAATGCGCGCGCAGGCGTTCGATGTCGGCGACCAGATGCCAGGTGGTGTTGTCCACCAGGTCGGCGTGCGGGGTGGAACGGCCGGCACCGCGCTGGTCGAACAGCACGATTCGATGGCGCTGCGGATCGTGGAAGCGGCGCAGGTTGGCATTGCAGCCGCCCCCCGGTCCGCCATGCAGGATCACCACCGGCTTGCCATCCGGATTGCCGCACTGTTCCCAGTACAGCGTGTGGCGGTCGTCGACCGCCAGCATGCCGGAGTCGAACGGTTCGATGTCGGGATACAGCGTGCGCATGGACGACTCCGGCGGGTTGGACATGCTTCCAGTGTAGGCTGTGCGGATGGCGCGTCCGTCACGGAACCGTCGCTGTCCATTCCTGCCGGAGGTTGCAATGCCGCTGCACGACCGCATGTCCGTTCCGATCCGCACGGCCGCCGTTTCAGGGCTGCTGTCACTGGTGCTGGCCTGCGGCATGGCGGGCTGTCGCGAGGATCGCACTGACTCTGCCGAAGCCGTGACGCCAACGGCCGCGCCTGCCGCGGCGCCACCGAGCATCGCACCGGCATCGGAACCGGCACCGCTGACGCCGCCGCTCACCGAACCGCCCCCGCCAATCCGTTCCAATCCGCGCATACCCGATGCGCTGCATGGCGTGTGGTATCCCGATACCGCCCAAGGGCGAGCCGATTGCAAGGCCTATCGCGCGATCACGCCTGCCCAGTTTGAAAAAAGCATCGGCGGCGCCCCGTTGATCGGCGCAACCATCATCCTCGACCGGCTCGTGCACATGTATTCGGAATATGGAGAAGGCGCGTTCTATGCCCCGCGCAACGTGGTGCCCGTGGCCGACGGTCAATGGCGCCTGGTCAGCCGCTACTGGGTCGACAGCTTTCCCGGGATCGATGCGCCGGATGATGGATCCAGCCAGTTCTCGATCGATGTATTGGCCCTGCGCAACGATCGCCTGTCCTGGTATCCGAACCAGTCGAACACCGCTGCCGCTGCCTTGACCAGCAAGCCCGACGAACCGGCGCTGTTCCGCTGCGGTCCGGTGCGCCCGGAGATCTATTCAGTCGAACCGGGCAAGGACTGAGTCGGCAGCACTTCGGTTCCAGGCGCCTGCCCGACCGTCACCCGCTCGCGTCCCTCCAGGTCACGCAGGGTCAGAACGCGCTGCAGGCCACAGGCCTCGAAGATGTCGCGCACGGCCTGACCCTGGCTGCAGCCGTGTTCCACCAGCAGCCAGCCGCCCGGCAGCAGGTGCAGCAAGGCTCCAGCGGCAATGGCACGGATCGCGTCCAGCCCGTCCGCGCCGGAGGCCAATGCCAGCGCCGGCTCGAAGCGCAGATCGCCACGCTGCAGGTGCGGATCGGTGTCGGCGATGTAAGGTGGATTGCTGACCAGCACGTGCATGCGTTCGCCCTGCAGCGGCGCATACCAGTCGCCTTGCGTGAAGCGCACATTGTGGATGTCGTTGCGGTCGGCATTGCGTTGCGCCACCGCCAACGCCGCTGCGCTGACATCCACCGCCAGCACCCTGCACTGCCCGCGCTCGTGGGCAATGGCCAGCGCCACTGCACCGCTGCCGGTACCCAGGTCGGCCAGACGCCAGGCCGCATCCTCCGGAATGCGTTCCAGCGCGGCTTCCACCAGCAATTCGGTTTCCACGCGCGGAATCAGGGTATCGGCGGTCACGTCCAGGTCCAGCGCCCAGAACCCGCGCTGACCGGTCAGATAGGCAATCGGTTCGCCCTGGACGCGCCGCCGCAGCAGATCGGCATAGTGTGCATGGGTGTCGGCATCCACCCATTCGTCGTCGTGCACGTACAGCCAGCTGCGCGAGCGCTTCAGCACATGCGCCAGCAACCATTCCGCTTCACCGGCCTCGGGCACCCACTGTCTCGCCTGCTGCAGGAGTTGCGCCACGGTGGCCGATGGGGCCGACGCTTGTCGGCAGGACATCACCGTCACCGCAGCACCGCCTTCGGCGACGGGACGGCTGTCGGGTGCATCGGAATCCGGGAGCAGGGGTCGAACATTGCGGGTACCACATCGCAGGGGGACAGGGTGTTGATCGCAAGAATCACGCCATGGAACGCCGCGATCCTGAATCGTATGATAGATATGATCTATGTGAATGATGAAGACATTCGATTTGAATAATCGATCGCCAACCCCTATCCTTGAGCCACGGTCGATGGCAACCACGCCCGATCGCCGCACCGGATTTCCTTCCCCTCGCACCATGGAGTCATCAATGTCCCTGATCAATACCGAAATCAAGCCGTTCAAGGCCCAAGCCTTCAAGAAGGGCGAGTTCAAGCAAGTCACCGATGCCGACCTGAAGGGCAAGTGGTCGGTGGTGTTCTTCTACCCGGCCGACTTCACCTTCGTCTGCCCGACCGAACTGGAAGACCTGGCCGACAAGTACGACGAGTTCCAGAAGCTGGGCGTGGAGATCTACAGCGTGTCCACCGACACCCACTTCTCGCACAAGGCCTGGCACGACACCTCCGAGGCGATCAAGAAGATCAACTACACGATGGTAGGCGACCCCACTGGCGCCATCACCCGCAATTTCGGCGTGATGATCGAGGAAGAAGGTCTGGCCGACCGCGGCACCTTCGTCATCGACCCGGACGGCAAGATCCAGATCGTGGAAATCAACGCCGGCGGCGTGGGTCGCGATGCGGGCGAGCTGTTGCGCAAGGTCAAGGCCGCGCAGTACGTGCACGCGCATCCGGGCGAGGTGTGCCCGGCCAAGTGGAAGGAAGGCGAAAAGACCCTGAAGCCCTCGCTGGATCTGGTGGGCAAGATCTGACCATCCGCGTCCGGACCGGTCGCCTGCCGGTCCGGACCGCCGCCTTCGGGCGGCTTGCGACAGCAATCGATCGCCGATGGCTGCCGCAAGTCTCTCGCGCCTCTGCCGATACGCACATCGGCCTGTTCCCTGTTCCGCTATCCACATCGTGGAGGTTTCGCCATGCTCGAGTCCGAACTGAAAACCCAACTGGCCGCCTACCTGGAACGGCTGCAGTCGCCGCTTGAACTGGTGGCGCACCTGGATGATTCCGACGATTCGCGCCAGACCCGCGATCTGCTGCAGGACATCGTGCAGGCCGGCCACGGCCGCATCACCCTGCGCGAGGGCGCTTCCGATACCACCGAGCGCCGCCCCAGCTTCCAGATCACCCGTCCGGGCGAAGACATCGGTGTGCGCTTCGCCGGCCTGCCGCTGGGCCACGAGTTCACCTCGCTGGTGCTGGCGCTGCTGCATGTCGGCCGGCATCCGCCGAAGCTGCCGGAGGACAGCATCGCCCGCATCCAGGCGCTGGAGGGCGAGTTCCGTTTCGAAACCTATTTCTCGCAGTCGTGCCAGAACTGCCCGGACGTGGTGCAGGCGCTGAACACGCTGGCTGCGCTGAACCCGCGCATCCGCCACGTGGCCATCGATGGCGCCTCGTTCCCGAGCGAGGTGGAGCAACGCAACATCCTGACCGTGCCGCAGGTGCTGCTGAACGGACAGCCGTTCGCGCAGGGGCGCATGGGCATCGACGAATTCCTGGCCAAGCTGGACACCGGCGCCGCCGAACGCGCCGCAAGCGAACTGTCGCAGAAGGCGCCGTTCGACGTGCTGGTGGTGGGCGGCGGTCCGGCCGGTGCGGCCGCAGCGATCTACGCCGCGCGCAAGGGCATCCGCACCGGCGTGCTGGCCGAACGCTTCGGTGGCCAGGTGCTGGACACGCTGGCGATCGAGAACTTCATCTCGGTGCGCGAAACCGAAGGTCCGAAACTGGCCGCAGCGCTGGAGGCGCACGTGCGCGACTACGACGTGGACATCATGAACCTGCAGCGCGCCAACGGCCTGCAGCGCGACGCCGACGGCTTCAGCGTGACCACCGACAGCGGTGCCACATTGAAGGCGAAGTCGGTGGTGCTGGCCACCGGCGCGCGCTGGCGGCGCATGAACGTGCCAGGCGAGGAGCAGTACATGACCCGCGGCGTAGCGTTCTGCCCACACTGCGACGGTCCGCTGTTCAAGGGCAAGCGGGTGGCAGTAGTGGGCGGCGGCAATTCGGGCGTGGAAGCGGCCATCGACCTGGCCGGCATCGTGCAGCACGTGACCCTGCTGGAATTCGCGCCGGAGCTGCGTGCCGATGCCGTGCTGCAGGGCAAGCTGCGCAGCCTGCCCAACGTCACCATCCATCGCTCGGCCATGACCACCGAAGTGCTGGGCGATGGCCAGCGCGTGACCGGGCTGAAGTACCAGGACCGCGACAGCGGCCAGACGCACACGCTCGACCTGGAAGGCATCTTCGTGCAGATCGGCCTGCTGCCCAATACCGACTGGCTGCAGGACGCGGTGCAGCTGAGCGACCGGCGCGAGATCGTCATCGACGCGCGCGGTGCCACCTCGCTGCCGGGCGTGTTCGCCGCCGGCGATGCCACCACGGTGCCGTACAAGCAGATCGTCATCGCGATGGGCGCCGGTTCCACCGCGGCGCTGTCTGCGTTCGACCACCTGATCCGCACCTCCGCACCCGTCGATGCCGAGGCGGAGGCGAAAGCTGCATGAACCTGCGCGATCTGCGCTATTTCGTGGCACTGGCCGACCATCGCCACTTCGGCCGTGCCGCCGTGGCCTGTCATGTCAGCCAGCCGACGCTGTCCACCCAGATCCGCAAGCTGGAGGACGAACTGGGCGTGGCGCTGGTCGAACGTGCACCGCGAAAGGTGATGCTGACCCCGATTGGCCGCGAGCTGCTGGACCACGCCCGCCGCATCGTGGACGAGGCGGAACGGATGAAGCAGTCCGCGCGTCGCCAGCAGGATCCCGAATCCGGCATGCTGCGGCTGGGATTGTTCCCCACGCTGGGACCGTACCTGCTGCCGCATGTGGTCCCGGCGCTGCGCCTGCGCTTTCCACAGCTTGAACTGCGTCTGGTCGAGGAAAAGAGCGCGGAGATCGTCGAGCGGCTGAAGGACGGACGCCTGGATGCCGGTCTGCTGGCGCTGCCGCTGCACGACGACCAGCTGCATGCCGAGCCGCTGTTCCAGGAACCCTTCCTGCTGGCGGTGCCCAGCAAGCACCCGCTGGCCAGGCGTGCGCAGCTGTCGCTGGACGCGCTGGACAATCTGCAGTTGCTGCTGCTGGAAGAAGGGCATTGCCTGCGCGATCAGGCGCTGGATGTGTGCCGCCTGTCCGGCGCCAGCGAAACCGGCGGCTTCCGCGCCACCAGCCTGGAAACCCTGCGCCATATGGTCGCCGCAGGCGTCGGCATCACCCTCCTGCCGGCGTTGTCGGTGGCCCCGCCGGTGGCACAGCCGGAAGGTCTGCGTGTGCTTGCGTTCGAGCCGGCGACACAGGCACCCAGCCGCCGCATCGCGATGGTCTGGCGCCGCAGTGCACCGCAGGACGCCTTTCTGCGCAGCGTGGCCGAGCAGATCGCCCGGCAGGCACGAACCGTGCTGGATCAGGCCGCCACCGACATGCGCCACGCAGCCTGACCGGCTACTGGTCACGGCACGGCGCAGGCCACACCCGTGCCACGCAGGCCGCAATAACCGCCAGGATGCCTGGACAGGTATTGCTGATGCGCAGGCTCGGCAAAAAAGACATCCGGCGCGGGATGCACGATCTCGGTGGTGATGGCACCCAGTCCGGCCGCCTGCAATCGCGCGGCATAGACATCGCGGCTGTCGCAGGCAGCCCGGTACTGCGCCGGCGTGGTGCAATGGATCACCGACCGGTACTGGGTACCGATGTCGTTGCCCTGGCGCATCCCCTGGGTGGGATCGTGCCGTTCCCAGAACAGCTGCAGCAGGTCCGCGAAGGCGATGCGCTGCGGATCGAACACGACCTGCACCACCTCGGCGTGCCCGGTCAATCCGGAACAGACTTCTTCATAGGTCGGATTGGGCGTGAAACCGCCTGCGTAGCCGACTGCCGTGGTCCACACGCCCGGCTGGGTCCAGAACAGCCGCTCGGCACCCCAGAAGCACCCCATGCCGAATCGGGCCACTTCCAATGCAGGATCATCCTTCTGCAAGGACCGCCCATGCACATGGTGGGCCGCCGGCAGCGGCATCGGTGCATCGCGGCCCGGCAACGCATCGCCCGCCGACACCATGCGCTGTTTCCATGCCCCGATTCCAGCCCTCATGCCTGTTCTCCCGCGCGGATCAGCCGATACGATAACGCTGGCCGCCACAAGGCAGGTTGAATGCACTCAGCGGAAGATCGCCGGCGCCAGCTGCACTTGATTGCGTCCGCCGTTCTTGGCCGCATACAGCGCCTTGTCGGCCCGTGCCACGGCCGCTTCGGGCATGCTTTCCTGCGGCAGGCGCGTGGCCACGCCGATGCTGACCGTCATGTTGATGACGTGTTCACCGCATTTCACCGTGTACGCCTGGATCGCCTCGCGGATCGATTCGGCCAGCTGCCGTGCCTGCGCGGCATCCCGTCCCGGCATCACCACGATGAACTCCTCGCCGCCGTAGCGGCCCAGCAGACCTTCCTGGCCCACGCGCGCGTGCAGCATCCGGGCCACGTCGCGCAGGGCCTGGTCGCCGCAGGCGTGCCCGTAGCGGTCGTTGATGGACTTGAAGTGGTCGATGTCGACGAACAGCACGGCCACCTGGCCATTGTCGTTGTAGGCCTGCCGGAACGCCTGGCCCAGCCACAGGTCGATGGTGCGGCGATTGAAGGTGCCGGTCAGCGCGTCCATTTCGGCCGATCGGCGCAGTTGCATCGTGGCCAGCGCATCGCTGCTCTGCTGCACCGCCACCTGCAGCATCTGCTCGGCCAGCATCAATTCCTGGTGGCTGAAGCCGGTATCGCCCTTGCGCTGCATCACCAGCGCGCCCCAGGACGGCGCCCGCAGCCGCATCGGAATCAACGCCTCCACCAGTGGCGCTCCGGATGCGTCGCGCAGGCTGCGCTGCTGCGGCCGCAGCGAGCCGGACTCGGCACGCAATTCGTCGGTCCGCGCCCGCATCTGCACCCACAGCTGTGACTGTTGCTCGCGCGGCTCGCACAGCAGCAGGTTGCGACCGTGGTAGCCCTCGGCCACCAGGGTCAGCGTATCGGCATTCACCAAGGGCTGCAGGTGCTCCATCAGCCCGCGCATCACCGTGGTTTCCAACTCGGTCGGCGAGGCCTTGCGCAATTGCGTGCGCAGCGAGCCGGACAGCGCGGCGATGGCCGTTTCACGGTGCAGGCGCTGGGTCACGTCCTGGTGCACGCGCTGCAGGTGCACGTTTTCCTTGCGGAATTCGGCGATGCCCATGATCAGCGCAGCGGTGATGGCCACCAGCAGCACCACCAGCATGAGCTGGTAGCCGTACTGCGCCAGCGGCGTGGTGCCGATCCAACCCCGCGACATCAGTTCACGCGCCAGGACCGCGATGAAGGTCATCCCGCCGATGGCCAAAATCGTCCGGATCAGCGGCACCTTGCGACGCAGCGCGTCGAATGCGATCGCGATCATCAGCGTCGCGCTGAGGATCCACAGCAGGGTCTTGGCCGCTTCGGTGGCCAGCGGCGGCAGCAGCACGTCCGCAACCAGGCACAACATGGCCGACACCAGCAGTACGCCGGTCATGCCATTGGCCAGCAGCCGGATCCAGGGTACCGACTTGCGTTCGGTGGCATAGCGGTGGACCAGCTGCAGCATCGCGGCGCAGAACAGCATTTCCACGCCCCAGATGCCCGCCTCGCCCCAGTAGCCCAGGAACCGCACGATGGGCATGCCGTAGGCCTGGCCGTTGTGCACGGCCAGTTCCAAGAAACACAGCACGCAGGCGGCGAACAGCGCTGCGAACACCTTCTGACCGGACGCGGTGTACAGTTGCAGGGCGACCAGCGCGATCACGAACAGCGTCGCATACGCGAACACGCTCAGCGCCACCGCCCGGGCGATCACCACCCAGCGCTGGTCCTCGCGGATGATGCGCGGCGCGAGTACAGACTGGCCTGTACTGCGCGCATGCAGGCGGATCTCCACATCCCCCGACAGCGAGTCGGGCAACGCGAAGAAGAACCCGCTGGCCAGCAACGCGTCCTGGCTGGAGGGCGCGAAGAAGCTCTCGCGACGGCTTTGCCAGTCGCCGTACTGCAGCCAGACGTCCTCGACCGGCGAACGCGGCATCCACAGCACCCAGCGCTGCAAATGTCCTTCCCGATCGGTCTGCGCGGCGGGCAACTGCACCTGCAGTCGCGCCTGTGCCGTGCCATCGGCAACATTGAGACTGTCGCCATCGGCGCCGAGACGGGCATTCATCAGCGGCTCGATCCGGATCGGCACTTCGCTGCTGGTGGCGGCCGCTCCCACCATGCCGACGACCGCCGCGATCAGCAATCCGAACAACACCGCGCTGCCGAGCACGTACTGCTGCATCATGCTGAGCAGACGGCGCGGTTGCGCTTGCATCATGCCCCCCGGTGCGGACGCCTGGACGGACATGGTCGCTCGACCAGCAGGCCGGGCGGCGCCGGAGGGCGTCGACGCGGCGGACTGGAAGATGCATCGGAGGATGCGGCGTGCAGCACGGAGTGGGTCACCTCGTGGTCATGGTGGATTCAGAAAAGCAAGTTCCATGCCATCTGCGACTCTCGCGAACGGAATGCCTTGCACGCACGGCCCTCCGCTACACTCGCAGACCGCCTGCTTCCACCACCTTCCCGTGTCTTCCGATTCCGATACCGCAGCCGACCCCGTCCGCACCGACTTCATCCGCAACATCGTTCGCGAGGACCTTGCCAGCGGCAAGCATGCGGCGATCAAGACGCGCTTCCCGCCGGAGCCGAACGGCTACCTGCACCTCGGCCACGTGCGCGCGATCCACACCGACTTCGGCATCGCGCAGGAGTTCGGCGGCGCCTGCAACCTGCGCTTCGACGACACCAACCCGGCCAAGGAAGACCCGGAGTACGTGGAGGCGATCCAGGACGACGTGCGCTGGCTCGGTTACGACTGGCACGACCTGCGCCACGCGTCCGATTACTTCGGCGTGTTGTACCTGGGCGCGGAGAAACTGATCCAGGACGGCAAGGCCTTCGTCTGCGACCTGTCCGCCGAGCAGGTGCGCGCCACACGCGGCACCCTGACCGAGCCCGGCACGCCCTCGCCGTTCCGCGAACGCAGTGTCGATGAAAACCTAGACCTGTTCCGCCGCATGCGCGCGGGCGAGTTCGCCGACGGCACGCGCACGCTGCGGGCGAAGATCGACATGGCCAGCCCCAACATGAACATGCGCGATCCGGCCATCTACCGGATCAAGCACGTCGGGCACCAGAACACCGGCACCGAGTGGCCGATCTACCCGATGTACGACTACGCGCACGCGCTGAGCGACGCCATCGAGGGCATCACCCATTCGCTGTGCACGCTGGAGTTCGAGGACCACCGCCCGCTGTACGACTGGGCGGTGGACAACGTCGCGTTGCACAACAATCCGGAACTGCTGGCACCGCTGATCGAAAAAGGCCTGCCGAACGAGGCCGCCAAGCCGCGGCAGATCGAATTCTCCAGGCTCAACCTGGACTACACGGTGATGTCCAAGCGCAAGCTGATGGCGCTGGTCAACGAAGGCCTGGTCGATGGCTGGGACGACCCGCGCATGCCGACGCTGCAGGGCATCCGCCGCCGTGGCTACACGCCCGAGGCCCTGAAGCTGTTCGTCTCGCGCTTGGGCCTGTCCAAGCAGAACAGCACCATCGACACCACGGTGCTGGAAAACACGCTGCGCGAGGATCTGGATGCTCGCGCCGAGCGGCGGATGGCGGTGCTCGATCCGCTGAAGTTCGTGCTGACCAACCTGCCGGACGGGCACCGCGAAAGGCTGACCTTCGCCAACCATCCGAAGAATGAAGCAGCCGGTTCGCGCGAAGTGGCCTTCTCCAACGTGCTCTGGATCGATCGGGAGGACTTCGCCGAAGTACCGCCGAAAGGCTGGAAGCGACTGGTGCCGGGTGGCGAGGTGCGCCTGCGGGGTGCGGGCATCGCCCGCGTGGATGAGGTGGTGAAGGACGAGGCCGGCCACATCGTCGAACTGCGCGGCTGGCTGGATCCGGAATCGCGCCCCGGCATGGAGGGCGCCAACCGCAAGGTCAAGGGCACCATCCACTGGGTCGATGCCGCGACCGGCGTGCCGGCCGAGTTCCGCCTGTACGACCGGCTGTTCAGCGTGCCCGATCCGGACGATGACAGCGACGGAAGGACCTATCGCGACCATCTGAATCCCGATTCGCGCCGGACCGTGCAAGGATACGTGGAGGCTGCCGCGGCATCGGCGCAACCCGAAACCCGCTTCCAGTTCGAGCGCACCGGCTACTTCGTGGCCGACCGGCGCGACCATGCGCCGTCACGTGCCGTTTTCAACCGCAGTGTGACGCTGCGCGACACCTGGGCCAGCAAGGAGTGACGAGATGACATCCATCACCCGCTTCATGACGATGCTGTGCGCACTGCTGCTGATGGCCGCATGCGCCGCACCTGCGCCGCAATCGGCCACGTCGCCGGCCAAGCCGGCACCGGCGATCACGCAACCCGCCACGCCGGCTCCGAGTGCCACCGACACCCCGCGCATCGGCACGCCCAAGTCGGCATCCGGCGAAGTGGTGGTGGATCGCAGCTGCAGGACCGACACCGACTGCACGGTGAAGGACGTCGGCAACTGCTGCGGCTACTACCCGGCCTGCGTGAACGTGAACAGCCCCACCGACCCGGAAGGGGTGAAGGCACGCTGCGCGAAGGAAGGCATGATGGGCGTGTGCGGCTTTCCCGCCATCGACCGCTGCAGCTGCGTGAACGGCCAGTGCGCCGCGGCCGGTGGCCGGGTGCGCGAAGCGATGCTGGAGGACTGATGCTGTTGGGACAGGTGCATCTCACCCTGCCGGCCTGGGCGCAGGCCTGGATGCCGGAACTCGAGGGTCGCATTCTGGCCGACGATGCCGACAAGGTGGCGCTGGCGGTGGAGCTGTCGCGGCGCAATGTCGAAGCCGGCAGCGGCGGGCCATTCGGTGCGGCGGTGTTCGGGCCGGATCATCGCCTGGTGTCGATCGGCGTGAACCGGGTCATGCCGATGTCCTGCTCGATGGCGCATGCGGAGATCATGGCCTACGCACTGGCGCAGCAACGACTTCAGCGCGCCCGCCTGAACCGCGATGCGGACGATCTGCCCTGCGGTCCGTTCGTGCTGGCCACCTCGGCGCAGCCGTGCTGCCAATGCTTCGGGGCGACGGTCTGGGCCGGCATCGACCGCCTGCTGATCGGTGCCCGCGCCGAGGACGTGGAAGCATTGACCACGTTCGACGAAGGCCCGCTGCCCGCCGACTGGGTCGGCGAGCTGGAGCGACGCGGCATCACGGTGCTGCGCGATCTGCAGCGCGAGGCCGCCTGCGCCGTGCTGCGCAGCTACGGCAGTGGCGGAGGCGCGCATTACTGAGGTCGTTCCGCGCTCCGGGTTGCTGTGCTACTGCCGCGCGAGCTTTGAATCCGACCTGGCCGCGGAACTCACCGACCGGGCAGCCGCGCTGGGCATCGTGGATGGGCATGTGCAGGCAGCCCGCGATGCCGGTTTCGTGCAGTTCCATTGCGGCAACGAATCGGCGCAGCGCCTGATAGATGACAGCAAACACCTGATCTTCGCCCGGCAGCGCCTGTCGCTGCTGGCCGAATTGCGTCATTTGCCCACCACCGACCGCATCGGCCCGATCCGCGACTGGCTGCAGGCCCATCCGCCGCAGCGGCCGTTCGGCCAGGTGTGGGTGGAGCATCCCGATTCGGATGCCGGCAAGCCGTTGTCGGCACTCACTCGCGGGCTGGAGAATGCATTGCGCGGCGCCTTGCGGCGCGACGGCCTGCTGACTGCCCGCGACGAGACCGCTGCATCGCGGCTGCATCTGACCCTGCTGGCCGGCGACCACGCCCTGCTCAGCCAATCCGAGCCTGCAAGTGCCAGCGCGTGGCCGATGGGCATTCCCCGCCTGAAGATGCATGCCCAGGCGCCATCGCGCTCGGCATTGAAACTCGAGGAAGCCCTGCTGGTGTTGCTGGACGACGGCCAGCGGCAACGCTGCTTGCGTGCGGGCATGCAGGCGGCCGATCTGGGGGCCGCGCCCGGTGGCTGGACCTGGGTGCTGACCCGGCACGGGCTGCGGGTCACCGCCATCGACAACGGCCCGCTGGATGCCGGGCTGCTGGCCAGCGGGCTGGTGCGACACGTGCGCGCTGACGGCTTCCGCTGGCAGCCGCCGCAGCCATTGGACTGGATGGTCTGCGACATGGTGGAACAGCCGATCCGCGTGGCCGAGCGCATGGCGCAGTGGTTCGCGCACGGCTGGTGCCGGCACGCCATCTTCAACCTGAAACTGCCGATGAAGAAGCGCTGGCAGGAAACCCGGCGCTGCCTGCAGCACATCCACGCCAGCGGGGCCGACGACTGGTTCTTGCACGCCCGGCAGCTGTATCACGACCGCGAGGAAATCACCGTGTTCGCCGCCCGAGCGTAACTCGCCATCGCGTGCATTCAGCTCATCGATGGCGGTGTTGACCCGGGCTTGATGCCGCTTCGGTATGGTGGCGATCGGTGCCAGCGGATGGCTGCATTCCTTTCCCATTCGTCGAGGTTGCCCATGTCGATCCCCGTCCGCACCGCCGCATCGCTTGCCCTGATCCTGACCCTGGGCATTGGCGCGACTGCCGCAGCGCAGTCGAAAGACCCCCAGTCGTCGGCGACCACCAAGGAAGCCTCTGCCGAAGCGGTCGATCACGCCCAGGAGGCACGCCGCGCCGCCGCCGATGCGCGCCAGGCCGCCGAAGCCGCCGCCGACGTGCGCGACGAAGGGGCCTTGACCGCCGAAGGCGCACAGGACGCAGCGCACAAGGCCCGCGTGGCGCACGAGGCCGCCATCAACGCGCAGAAGGCCGCCAACGCCGCCGCCGGCGCAGCAACCCAAGCGGGAGCTGCGCATTCGGCCACCCAGGGTGGGACCGCGCAACCGCGCGCAGCCGCGGTCGAATCGGTGCAGGCCCGCAATGCTGCGGATCGCGCCGCCGCCTCCGCCAGCATGGCCGCCGACGTGGCCGCCGAAGCCGCCCTGGACGCGCAGGACGCCACGTTGGCACTGCCGACACGCCCGGCTCCGGCGTTGCCGGCTGTATCGCCTGCATCGGGTGCGGTTCCGCTGAATTTCGATGCCTGGGACGTCGATCGCGATGGCGCGTTGAGCCCCGCTGAGCTGCAGACGCACGCGGTGCTCAGCGCGCAGCTGCCGTCACTGGATCGGGATGGGGATGGGCGGCTTAGCCGGGATGAGTTGGCGGGGTGGTTGTAGGCAGCCTCGGCAACAATGAACCAACATGTCGAGAATTCCTCCTATCGCGAGCGCTTGCTCGAACATCTGTTCATAGGAGAGCTGTTAAAGCTTTCCTGGAAATCCGGAAGCTGCATACTGGAAATTTCGAAGCCAGAAGTTGATCGCTCTGGGTATGACGTAGTTGCGGAGGCAAATGGCATTATTCGCCACATACAACTGAAAACGACATTCACCGGCTCAAGCACCATATCCCAGAAGGTTCACGTCTCCCTGGGCAGCAAGCCTTCCGGTTGTGTTGTCCTGATTAACTTCGAGAAGGAAAGCCTTGGCCTGGATCCATTCCTGTTCTTTGGTGGAGCCCCTGGAACTCCATTGCCATCTTTGGCCTGCCACAAAGTCGCAAAGCACAACAAGGGTGATGCACAGGGCATCAAGGCAGAACGCCCGAATATCCGCATTGTTCCGAACTCACACTTCACCAGAATCGGAACCATTGAGCAGCTTTATGTTCAGCTGTTTGGAGCCTGAAGTGTCATGTCGCGCAAGAAACCGCTGACCGTTTCGCCAGGCAAGATCATCCGCTTGTATACCGAAACCGAAGCCGCACAGTTGACTGCCGATTGGATTGCGGTCTTCTGCAAGGGGCGGAAAGGCGCAAGCAACGAATCGTTTCTCTGGCACGTGTTCAGCGGCGGCCGCTACCCGAGCATCGAGGGGAATGCGGCACTCAACCGCTACAAGGCACAAGTCGGCACCGAATTCGTCGTGCTGTGCAACGATCGCAAGATCGCGTTTCTCACAGACCGCCTGCCTGAGTCGGCATCGCTGTTCGATTATTACGTCTTCCCGCCCAATCTGGCCTGGACCATGGCGTTCACGCACGAGGCCGGCTGGCTGGGTCCGTATTTCGCGCGCCATCGCGATGCCGCGACACTGGACCGGGACAACGAGGCGGCCGTTCGCAAAGTGCAGAAAGCCGAAACGGCACGTCGGAAGGGCTGGGTGTGATGCCGAACTCCGCCTTCACAGCCCACTGGCCCGTCGCCACAATGCCGCAGCCAGCGGCGGCAGCCGCCCGGCCATGGCCAGTGCGGGGCCGCGCAGCAGCACCGCAGCGGGATGGTCATTCGAAAAAACGCGGTTGATGCCGTCGAAGGCGTGCGCCGCGACGGCATTCTCGCTGCGCCGCCGACGCGCCCAGCGCTGTAGCCGGTGAGGCTGATCGAAAGCGGCCCGCTGCTGTCGCGCCTGCAGCACGCTGTCGCGCAACGCGGCGACGTCGCGCAGGCCCAGGTTCACGCCCTGCCCGGCCAGTGGATGCACCACGTGTGCGGCATCGCCGACCAGCAGCACCCGGCCGCTGCATTGGGTGGCGGCCAGTTGCCGCCGCAACGGGAACGCGGCGCGCGACGAGACCAGCTGCATCGCACCCAGGCGCGCATCGAAGGCGCGGGTCAGCGCGGTATTGAAGGTCGCATCGTCGCTAGCCAGCAGGCGTTCGGCGTCGGCATCGGGAAGGCTCCACACGATCGACGCCAGATGGCTGCCATCCGCCGCACCATCGGCTTCGGAACACGGCAGCACCGCCAGCGGGCCGCCGGGCAGGAATCGCTGCCAGGCGGTGTCGCGGTGCGGTTGCTCGCAGCGGATGTAGGCCACCACGCCACGCTGGTGATAGGCATGCGTGTCCACGCCAATGCCGACCTGTTCGCGCACTGGCGATGCGGCGCCATCGGCGGCCACCAGCAGGCGCGCGGACAGGCGCTGGCCATCGTCCAGCTGCACGCGCACGGCGTCGTCCGTCTGCTCCAGCTGGCTCAGGCTGGCCGGACAATGCACGGCCACGCCGGCCGCATCCAGCCGCCGCCACAGACGATCGGCCAGCAGGCTGTTTTCGATGATCCAACCCAGCTCGCGCCGACCCAGCGTGTCGGCGTCGAACACCAGGTCGCCGCCGCCGCCGGCATCCCAC
The DNA here is from genome assembly GCA_003240695.1 of Pseudoxanthomonas suwonensis. GTDB lineage: Bacteria > Pseudomonadota > Gammaproteobacteria > Xanthomonadales > Xanthomonadaceae > Pseudoxanthomonas_B > Pseudoxanthomonas_B suwonensis_A. The sequence continues at coordinate 44,098 of QFNC01000024.1, forward strand.
ACCTGCATGCGCCGGTACGGGTGCGCGCGGGTGTCGCGGATGTCCACCCACGCTCCCAGCGCCTGCAGCAACGCGGCATTGTCATGGGAGAAGGCGAACACGCGCAGGTCGCGCGGCTCGGCGGTCCAGCGCGGCGGCGGCTTCGCTTCGACCAGTGCCACATCCAGTCCCGCGTCGGCCAGGGCCAGGGCGCAGGCGCTGCCGACCACGCCCCCGCCGATCACCAGCACGTCATGCTGCAGACGGCGGCTCATGCTGCGGACTCCCGGCACAGTGCCGGCACGTCGCCGCGATAGCCCATCGCGCCGCCCACCAGCCAGGATTGCAGCAAGGCGCTGCGGTCGATGGCGGCCATGCCCAGGCTGCGCAGACCGGACAGCAACGGCAGCGGATTGGCCGTGAGTCGGGCCAAGCCATCGGAGAATGCCAAGGTGCGCTCGCGATCGGCCTGCCGGCGCTGTACGTAGCGTTGCAGGAGGCCGTCGTCGATGCCGGCGATGCCCGACTGTTGCAGCAATTCGGCCAAGGTCAGGGCATCGCGCAGTCCCAGGTTGAAGCCCTGCGCACCGACCGGGTGCAGCGACTGCGCGGCATTGCCGATCACCACCGCACGCGGCGCGATCAGCGACCGCGCCTGCAGACGCAAGGCCGGGTAGCGGCTGCGCGGTCCGACCGCGGTGAAGCGCCCGGCGCGCCATCCGAACGCGTCCTGCACGCGCTCGAGGAACGCGGCATCTTCCAGCGCAGACACTGCGTCGGCCTGAGCGGTCGGCACGGCATGCACCACGCCGTAGTGGCGATCGCCGCGTGGCAAGAGTGCGGTGGGGCCGTCGTCGGTCAGGCGTTCGTAAGCGGTGCCATCAGGGGCGCGCTCGCTGCGCAGGCGGGCGACGAACAGCGTCTGGCCGTAATCGTGGGCGTCGGCGGCAATGCCCAGTGCGGTGCGCACGCTGCTGTGCATGCCGTCGGCGGCGACCAGCAGACGGGTGTACAGCAGGCGTTCATCGCCATCGGTCTGGATCCGCACGCCGCGCCAGCCGGCCGGCGCATCGGCCAGCCCGATGAACCGCGCCGGACGGTAGCGTTGCAGCTGCGGCAGGGTCTGCAGGCGGGTTTCCAGCGCCTGGCCGAAATCGCTGGCAACCACCACCTGGCCGAACTGGTCGCGGCCGTAGTCGCGCGCGTCCAGCCACACCCGGCCGACGTCGCCGCGGCGCGAGGCGTGGATGCGCCGGATCGGCGCGGCCGGCAGCTGCAGCAGCGGCATCACCTGCAGCGCCTGCAGCGCATTCACGGTGGCCTCGCGGCGCGGGCCAGGGCGATGGCCAGGCTGGCGCCGACCAGGCCACCGCCGACGATCAGCACGTCGTGGCGGGCGGCCGGTTCGGTTGGAAGGTCGGTGACGGTCATTGCGGTATGCTACCGGCTTGTTCTCCACGCCATGTCATCGCCATGAAGCGCTCGCTGCCCGCCGTCCCTTCCTCCGCTTCCGGCTTCGCCGCCGGCCCGTGGTTGCTGGCCGCGATGATCGTGGCTGCCGCACTCAGCCGGCTGCTGCCGCATCCGCCGAATTTCTCGCCGATGATCGCCATTGCCCTGTTCGGCGGCGCGATGTTCGGCTCGCGCGCCTGGGCGGTGGCGGTGCCACTGCTGGCGATGCTGCTATCGGACATCGTGCTGGCCGCGGTGCAGGGCGGCTTCTGGTTCGATTACCTGTCCCAGGCCGACTACCTGCCCAGCGTGCTGGCCAATTACGCCAGCGTGGCGCTGTCGGTGCTGCTGGGCTTCGGCCTGCGCGGCAAGGCCTCGGGTGGCCGGGTGCTGGGCGCGTCGCTGGGCGGCAGCGTGCTGTTCTTCGCCATCAGCAATTTCGCGGTGTGGCTGACCGCCTTCCACGTACCGTACTACCCGGCCTGCAGTGCCGGTCTGCTGCCGTGCTACGTGGCCGCGCTCCCCTTCTTCCAGTGGACGTTGCTGAGCACGCTGGTGTACGCGGCGCTGCTGTTCGGCGGCTTCGCGCTGCTGCGGCGCCGATTGCCGGCCTTGCAGGCCCGCACCGTCTGACGGCACGCGGTAGCTGCAGTCGCATCGGCATGGGCAACCGCCTGTCGAAGATCTACACCCGCACCGGCGACGACGGCAGCACCGGGCTGGGCGATGGCAGCCGCATCGACAAGGATTCCGCGCGGGTGGAAGCCTACGGCACGGTGGACGAAGCCAATTCGGCCATCGGTCTGGTGCTGGCCGGCGAGGTGCCCGAAGCCGTGCGCAGCCTGCTGGTGTCGGTGCAGCATCAATTGTTCGATCTGGGCGGTGAGTTGTGCATTCCCGGCCATGCGGCCATCGACGATGCCGATGTCACCGCGCTGGAGCGGCATCTGGATGCGTTCAACGCCGATCTGCCGCCGCTGCGCGAATTCATCCTGCCCGGCGGCGGCGAAGCGGCCGCGCGCTGCCATCTGGCCCGTACCATCGTGCGCCGCGCCGAGCGCCGCACGGTCACCTTGGCGCGCGCCGAAACGGTGCGACCGCAGGCGATCCGCTATCTGAATCGCCTGTCCGATCTGCTGTTCGTGCTGGCCCGGGTGCTGGCCAAGGCCGATGGCCATGGCGACGTGCTGTGGCAGCACGACCGCCGCAAGGCATGACCCTGCGCATCTATACCCATCCGGATTGTCTGGCGCACGACACCGGCGTGGAGCACGTGGAAACTCCGGAGCGTCTGCACGTGGTACTGCAGGCCCTGCGCAGCGGCTGCCCGCAGGCCGACTGGCAGCAGGCGCCGCTGGCCCCGCGCGAGGCGCTGCTGCGCGTGCATGCACCAGAACTCGTGGCGGCCGTGCTGGATCGCGACATCGACGCAATCCACTGGCTGGACGCCGACACCGCCCTGTCGCCCGGGTCGGCGCTGGCCGCACGCCGGGCCGCGGGCGCAACCTTGGCTGCCACCGACTGGGTGCTGCAGGGCCGCGACCGGCGCGCCTTCTGCGCAGTGCGCCCACCCGGCCACCATGCCACTACCGACACCGCGATGGGCTTCTGCCTGTTCAACAGCATTGCCGTGGCCGCGGCCCATGCGATGGCCGTCGGTGGCATGAAACGGATCGCGATCGCCGACTTCGATGCGCATCATGGCAACGGCACCCAGGCCATCTTCCTGCGCGATCCGCGCGTGCTGTTCGCCAGTTCGCACCAATTGCCGCTGTATCCGGACAGCGGTTACGCGGAAGAGACCGGCATCGGCAACACGGTGAATGCGCCACTGCCGCCGCTGAGCGGCTCGGCCCAGTTCCGCAGCACCTGGCAACGACAGTTGCTGCCGCGCATCGATGATTTCCGGCCCGAACTGCTGTTCATTTCCGCCGGTTTCGATGGCCATCACGAGGATCCGCTGGCGCAGCTGCTGCTGCAGGCCGACGATTTCGCATGGGTCACCGCCGAACTGGTCGCCATCGCCCGGCGCCATGCGCAGGGCCGGGTGGTGTCGACGCTGGAAGGCGGTTATGCGCTGGATGTGCTGGGTTCCTGTGCACTGGCGCATGTGACCGCGCTGGACAATCCCTATTCCGAATTCTGAACGGGATTCGCGGCGCCGGGTTCGAACTGCAGGGCCGCGGAATTGATGCAGTAGCGCAGTCCGGTGGGTGGCGGACCGTCCGGAAACACGTGCCCCAGATGCGACCGGCAGCGCGCGCACAGCGCCTCGATGCGGTGCATGCCGTGGCTGCGGTCCTCGCGCTCGGCCACGGCACCGGATGCGACCGGTTCGAAATAGCTGGGCCAGCCAGTGCCGGACTCGAACTTGCTGGCCGAGGCGAACAGCGCAGCCCCGCAGGCCACGCAGTGATAGGTGCCGGCCGCCTTGTGGTTCCAGTAACGGCCGGTGAACGGCGGTTCGGTGGCCGAACAGCGGCACACGGCGTACTGCTCGGGGGTCAGTTGCGCGCGCCAGTGCGCGTCATCACGGGGGAAATCGTCGGTCGTCATGATCGGTCTGCCAGGCAATGCCGGGCGCCAGTGTGGCATGCCGCGCGTTGCCGCCGCGCAGGCGATGCGGCAAGCTACGCCGGTTTTGATCGGATCATCGCCCGTGCGCCTCGCCTTCCGTCTGCTGCCATTGCCCCTGGGCATCGCCCTGTCCCTGTCCGCCTACGCACAGGATGCCAGTCCCGACGACTGGGGCCTGTGCCCCGTCGACGATGCGGTCCCCCCGTTCACCGAGGCGCAGATGCAGACCGCCCTGCCCGGCATGCAGCCCGGGCCGGCGCGCGACACCCAGCCCACCGACATCGAAGGCGACGCCATCACCAGCACGGTGGGCGCGATCACCAATTTCAGCGGCAACGTGGCCCTGACCCGCGGCGACCAGTTCCTGGGCACCGACAACCTGCAGTACGACAGCGAAACCGGCAAGTACGTAGCCGACGGTACCGTGCGCTACCAGGACGCCGGCATGCGCATGGTGGCCGACCGCGCCGAAGGCGACCAGAACCTGGACAGCCACAACGTGAAGAACGTGCGCTACCAGCTGGTCACCCGGCGCGGCAACGGCGGCGCCGAGCACATCGAACTGCAGGGCAGCCAGGGCAGCCTGTACGGCTCCACCTATTCCACCTGCCCGCCCAACCAGCGGATGTGGGAACTGCGCGCGGGCCGCATCGACGTGGACACCGAAAAAGGCTTCGGCGTGGCCCGCAATGCCACCCTGCGGGTGGGCAAGGTGCCGGTGCTGTACGTGCCGTGGCTGCAATTCCCCATCGACGAGCGGCGCAAGACCGGCCTGCTGTATCCGTCCATTTCGATGTCCAATCGCAACGGCTTCGACTGGCGCCAGCCGATCTACTTCAACCTGGCTCCCAACTACGACTACACCCTGACCCCGCGGCTGATGAGCGACCGCGGCCTGATGCTCGGCAACGAATTCCGCTACCTGATTCCCGGCGGAACAGGCGAGCTGGACATCAACCTGCTGCCCTCCGACGACCTGACCGAGCGCGAGCGCGACGAGGAAATCGCCGAGGGCGTGCCCGAGGAGAACTGGCGCAAGAAGAACCGCGGCAGCTTCCGCTTCAATGCGCAACAGAACCTGGGCCCGAACTGGCAGGCCCGCGCCAACCTGAACTGGATCAGCGACACCCGCTTCGTCGAGGACTTCAGCAACTCGCTGAACGGCATCAGCAATTACTCCATCTCCAGCGACATCGGCGTGTACGGCCGCGGACGCTGGTGGGATGCCGGCATCATGGCCGACCACTGGCAATTGGCCGACTACACCCTGCGCGACTTCCACATGCCCTACGACCGCCTGCCGCGGCTGTACCTGAACTGGGAACAGCCGCTGGGCGAGCGCTTCCGGGTCGGCGTGAATGCCGAAGGCACCCGCTTCTCGCACATCGACAGCGACAGCCGCCCGGGTGGCAGCCGGGTGGACATCAAGCCCTTCGTCAGCATGCCGCTGGAAGGCGCCAGCTGGTTCATCAAGCCGACCCTGGCCTGGCGCTACACCACCTACCGACTGGAGGATGCCCTGGCGCAGCGGCTGGGCGGCGATACCACGCTGACCCGCAGCCTGCCGATCGCCTCGCTGGATGCCGGGCTGTTCTTCGACCGCGACACCAGCTTCGGCGGCGATCGCTACCTGAACACGCTGGAGCCGCGACTGTTCTATCTGAACGCGCCGCACCGCGACCAGAGCCACTACCCCATCTTCGATACCCAGCCGCTCACGTTCAGCTGGGGACAGCTGTTCCGCGACAACCGCTATTCCGGCGCCGATCGCCAGTCCGATGCCAACCAGCTGACCTTGGCCGTGTCCAGCCGTTTCATCCGCCAGTCCGACGGACTGGAAAAACTCACCGTGAATCTGGGCCAGATCCGCTACTTCAGCGACAGCCGGGTCGCCGCGGTCCCATGCCCAGACCCGCAGAATCCGGTGCCCGGCTGCGAACGTCCGGTGGAAAAAGGCAGCTCGGCCTGGGTCAGCGACGTGAACTACGCCATCAACGACCGCTGGACGCTGGGCGCGTCCTACCAGTGGGATCCGAAATACCGCCGCCACGACCTGGCCAGCTTCCGCACCCGCTACCTGATCGGCGAGGACGGGATCGTCAACCTCAACTACCGCTACCGGCGCGGGCTGATGGAGCAGGCCGACCTGTCGTTCCTGTATCCGATCAACCCCACCTGGAGCCTGGTGGGGCGCTACTACTACTCCATCCAGGACCATTCCCTGCTGGAAGGCATTGCCGGCGTGCAATGGGAAAGCTGCTGCCTGGCCGCGCGGCTGGTGGGCCGCCGCTACCTGCGCAACCGCGGCGGCGAGCTGAACAACGCCATCCAGCTGGAAATCGAGCTGAAGGGCCTGGGTTCGGCCGGTCCGGACACGGAAAGCCGCCTGCGCCGCGCGATCCTCGGCTACAATCGCGAAGACCTGTACCTGCTCCCGCCTGCCGAAGTCCGCAACGGCGACGAACTGACTCCCGAGACCCCATGACCCGATCCGCTTCCCTGCCGGCCAAGGCCGCGACCCTGCTGGCCTTCGCCTGGCTGGCCATTGCCCCGCTGCAGGCGCAGACCCTGCAACCGGTCGACCGCATCGCCGCGGTGGTGAACGAGGACGTGATCCTGCGCAGCGAACTGGATCGCGCCCTGGCCAACATCCGTGGCCAGTACGCCGGCCGCCAGCAGCAGCTGCCGCCAGATGCGGTGCTGGAGCGGCAAGTGCTGGAGCGGCTGATCGTGCTGCGCCTGCAGGTGGCGCGCGCCAACGAATCCGGCATCCGCATCAGCGACCAGGAGCTGGACTCCGCCGTGTCGCAGGTCGCCGCGCAAAACAACATGGGCATCGATCAGCTTCGCGCGCAGCTGGCGCAGGATGGCACCACGCTGGCCGATTTCCGCAATTCCGTGCGCGACGAACTGATCGTGCAGCGCCTGCGGCAGAGTTTCGCCCAGAGCCGCATCAACGTCAGCGAGGCCGAAGTGGATGCCGCACTGTCCACGCAACCGGCCGGCGGCGGCCTGCAGTACCGGCTGGCCCACATCCTGGTGGCATTGCCGGAAAACCCCACGCCCGACCAGATCGCCACCGGACAGAAGAAGATCGACGGCATCAAGGAGCTGATCGACAAGGGCGAGATGGACTTCGCGGCCGCGGCGGCCCGCTATTCCGACAGCCAGAACGCGCTGGACGGCGGCGACCTGGGCTGGCGCGGCATGAACGAGATTCCTACCGCATTCGCCGGTGTCATCAGCACCCTGCAGCCGGGCCAGATGATCGGTCCGACCCGCGGCCCCAGCGGCTTCCAGCTGCTGCGGCTGGTGGAGACCCGCCAGGCCGACGCTGCAGCACCCGCTACCGTTACCCAGTACCAGGGTCGCCACATCCTGATCCGCACCGGCGACGGCACGGACGATGCCGAGGCCAAGGCCCGCATCGACACCCTGCACGCCCGGCTGGCCGGCGGCGCGGACTTCGCCGAACTGGCGAAGGACGCCTCGCAGGACACCAACACCGCCAGCCGAGGCGGCGATCTGGGTTGGTTCACTCAGGACCAGTACGGCGCCGAATTCGGCAGCCACGTGGCCGGCCTGCAGGACGGACAGCTGTCGCAGCCGTTCAAGACCACTGCCGGCTGGCACATCGTGCAGCGCCAGGCCACCCGGCAGGCGGCTGCAGCCGACGGCAACCGTCGCACGCAGGTGCGCGAAAGCATCGGCCAGCGCAAGCTGGAAGACGAATGGATGCGCTTCCTGCGCGAAATGCGCGGCGAAGCGTACGTGGACATCCGCACCGGCGACACCGCCAGCGGCGGCTGAGGTGACCCGGCCGCGGCTGGCGCTGGTTCCGGGTGAACCGGCCGGCGTGGGGCCGGAACTGTGCGTGCGGGCACTGCTCCGGCGGCCTGGGTTCGATGCCGAGCTGATCGTGTATGGCGATTCCGCCGTGCTGCAGCAGGCCGCCGAACGCCTGCAGCTGCCGCTTCCGCCCGATCTGCCCTGCGTGCGCCATGCCGGACCGGCGCCGACGCAATTCGGCCATCCCGATCCTGCCAACGCGCCGGCCGTGATCGCGGCGTTGCAGGCCGCCGGCCGCGATTGTCTGGCCGGCACGGTGCACGGCCTGGTCACCGGGCCCACGCACAAGGCCAGCATCAACGCCGCCGGCATCGCCTATTCCGGCACCACCGAACTGCTGGCCGGACAGGCTGGCTGCGCGGTGGTGATGCTGCTGGCCAACCCGAGCATGCGGGTGGCGCTGGCCACCACCCACCTGCCGCTGCGCGCCGTGGCCGATGCCATCGGCGTGGATGGACTCACCGGTACGCTGCGCATCCTGCACCGCGCACTGCGGCAGCAATTCGGCATCGAAAACCCGCGCGTCGCAGTCCTGGGGCTGAATCCGCATGCCGGCGAACAGGGCGTGCTGGGCTGGGAAGAAATTCGCATCATCACCCCGGTGCTGGAAACACTGCGCAGCGAAGGCTGGCTGCTGGATGGCCCGCTGCCGGCCGATACCGCCTTCCTGCCCGCGCGCCTTGCGCAGTGCGACGCGGTGCTGGCCATGTACCACGATCAGGGTCTGCCGGTGTTGAAGCATGCCGGCTTCGAGCAGGCGGTGAACATCACCCTGGGCCTGCCCTATCCGCGCGTGGCGGTGGACCACGGCACCGCGCTGGACCTGGCCGGCAGCGGCGGCGCCGATCCATCCAGCCTGTTCGCGGCAATCGCCACCTGCGCGGGCATGGCCCGCCACCGCATGGAGACACTGCAATGACAGCCACCACCATCGACTGGGACGATTTCGAGCGCGTGGACCTGCGCGTGGGCCGCGTGGTTGCGGCCGAACCGTTCCCGCAGGCGCGCAAGCCCGCCTACATCCTGCAGGTGGATTTCGGGCCGGATGTCGGCGTGCTGAAGTCCAGCGCGCAGATCACCGAGCACTACACGCCCGAATCGCTGATCGACCGGCTGGTGGTGGGCGTGGTGAATGTTCCGCCCAAGCAGATTGGCCCGCTGCGCTCGCAGTGCCTGATCACCGGTTTCCACGATGCCGACGGGGCCGTGCAGCTGTGCGTGCCCGATGGCGACATCGCACCCGGCACTCGCCTGCGATGAGTCCGCGCCGATGAATCACGCCTTCCACGAACCGGCCAAGAAAAGCCTGGGCCAGCATTTCCTGCACGAACGCGGCTTCGTGGAGCGGATCGTGCTGGCGGTCAATCCTCATCCGGGCGACGTGCTGGTGGAAATCGGTCCCGGGCAGGGCGCGATCACCTTTCCGCTGCTGCAGCGCCACGGCGCGCTGACCGCCATCGAGTTCGACCGCGACCTGCTGCAGCCACTGACCACGGCGGCGCAGCCACACGGCGCATTGACCCTGATTCACGCCAATGTGCTGGATGTCGACTTCACCGAATTGGCTGCCGGCCGCCAACTGCGGTTGGTCGGCAACCTGCCCTACAACCTGTCCTCGCCGATCCTGTTTCACGTGCTGGATCACGCCGCGGTGGTGCAGGACATGCATTTCATGCTGCAGAAGGAAGTGGTGGACCGCATGGCCGCCGGCCCGGGCAGCAAGGTGTATGGTCGGCTCAGCGTGATGCTGCAGGCCTACTGCACCGTCACCGCGCTGTTCACTGTACCACCGGGCGCGTTCCGGCCGCCGCCGAAGGTGGATTCGGCCGTGGTGCGGCTGGTGCCGCGCCATCCGGCCAGCATCGGCATCCACGATCCCGCGCGGTTTGCCGCCGTGGTGCGTGCGGCCTTCGGCCAGCGCCGCAAGACCCTGCGCAATGCGCTGCAGGCCGTGTGCGATGCCGATGCGCTGCACGCGGCCGGCATCGACCCGCAGGCCCGCGCCGAGCAACTGCCGGTGACGGATTTCGTGCACCTGGCGAACACGTTGTCCTGATCCATCTCTATCGCGGCAGCGTTCACGCATGCTGGCTACACTGTCACCATGCACACGCCCGAAGAACGCGACACCGCCGACTACACGCTGGAAATCAGCGTGGCCACCGAATTCCTGGAAGACCAGTCCGATCCGCAGGACGACCGCTACGTGTTCGCCTACACCATCCGCATCCGCAACCTGGGCAACCAGCCCGCGCAGCTGCTGAACCGGCACTGGATCATCACCGACGCCAATGGCCGGGTGGAGGAGGTGCGCGGCGAAGGCGTGGTCGGCGAACAGCCGCGGCTGGAACCGGGCGAAGACTTCACCTACACCTCCGGCGCGGTGCTGGCCACCGCAGTGGGCACCATGGAAGGCCGCTACGAGCTGGCAGGCGATGACGGCACCGTGTTCGAGGCGCCCATCCCGCCTTTCACCCTGTCGGTGCCGCGCACCCTGCATTGATGAAAGGCTTGGCGGAATGAGTGTCTGGGCCATCGGTGACCTGCAGGGCTGCTACGACGTCACCCAGCGGCTGTTGGACGCGATCCGCTTCGATCCGGCGCGGGATCGGCTGTGGTTCTGTGGCGACCTGGTCAACCGCGGCGGCCAGTCGCTGGAAACCCTGCGCCTGGTGCACCGCCTGCGCGACTACAGCACGGTGGTGCTGGGCAACCACGACCTGTCGCTGCTGGCCATCGGCGAGCGCACCCGCGCCGAGCAGCAGCGGGTCAATCCCGACCTGCAGCGCATCGTGCTGGCCGACGACGCCCGCGAACTGCTGGACTGGCTGCGTGGCTGCAAGCTGGTGCATCGCGACGAACAACTCGGTTGGATGATGGTGCACGCCGGGCTGGCGCCGCAATGGACCTGCGCCATGGCCGAACGGCACGCGCGCGAGGTGGAGCAGCGCCTGCACGGCGACGGCTACCGCAAGCTGCTGAAGAACATGTACGGCGACCAGCCCGCCTGGGGGCCGCAGCTGCGCGGCAACGACCGCGACCGTGCCATCATCAACATCATGACCCGCATGCGCTACTGCACTCCGCGCGGCCGCATCGCCTTCGACCAGAAAGGCGCGCCGGGCACGCAGCCGCCGGGGCTGTACCCGTGGTATGCGGTGCCCGGCCATGCCGCACGCGAACAGAAGATCGTGTGCGGCCACTGGAGCACGCTGGGCCTGTTCATCGGCCACGGCGTGCATGCCATCGACACCGGCGCGGTGTGGGGCGGGAAACTCACCGCGCTGCAACTGGACACGGACGAGCTGCGCGTGGTGCAGGTGCCCGGGCGGATGTCGGGTTGAGCAGTGCGTTCAATGCACAAGGCTGTCCGGATTCCGGTCAGCCTGCCCTGCCCGATTACTCAGCCACCACCTTGCGCAGCAGCTCCGGCTTGCCTTCGATGTCCTTCACCTTGCCGTCGCTGCCGAACACCACCGTGAACGGATCGAAGCTCCACAGCCAGAAGCGCCAGTACTTGTCCTGCAGATCGGGGGTTTCGCTGGTGATGGGATAGCCCAGCGCCATCAGCACCTGTTCCCGGGTCATGCCACGCGCGACCTTGGCCTGTTCGATCGCGTTGCGGATGCGGGCCGGTGCCTTGGCGATTTTCGCGCGCGGATCCTCGGTCACGATGTAGCGCTTGCCGAACTCCTCGATCGACAGGTCGCGGCTATAGTCGTTGCCGATCGACTGCTTCTTGCCCAGCACCTCGATGTTGACCCGGTTGCGGCCGAAGCTGCGGAATTTCACCGGCGACCCGAACGGGATCATGGTCTTGCCGGTTTCCTGGTAATTGGAATCGGAAATCCAGCTGCCGTCGGTGCGCATGTTGCAGCACAGATAGCCGTCCGCAAGCGCTGCCTTGCCTGCCGCGTGCGCGGGCGCGCCGGTAGCGATGCCGGCAGCCAGCACGGCCGCCATGCCCAGTGCCCGTGTCGTTTTCGTCTTCATCCTGATGTCTCCCCTGTCTCGTCTGTTGGTGGTGGATACGGCATCACCGGGACGCGTTCGACATCCCTGCCGTCGGTCGATTGTAGTCCGATGCATCCTGCCGCGACAGCCGCCGCCTAGATCCAGCGGCCGACGGTCCGCGCATAGGCCGCATAGTGCGTGCCGAAGCTCTGCTCCAGGGCGCGTTCCTCGCGGCGGATCACCCAGTGGATGGCGATCCAGACCAGCGGCAGGAACAGCGCCGGCCAGGCGCTGTTATAGATCAACGCCAGCCCGGCATACACCAGCATCAGGCTCACGTACATCGGATTGCGCGAATACCGGTAAGGACCGGTGGTGACCAGCCGCGACGCCGGATACATCGGCATGATCGCGGTGCGCGCGATCCTGAACGCGGCGATCGACCAGACCGACAGCGCGCTGCCGGCCAGCACCACCAGCCAGCCGGCCACCAGCAGATGCCGCTGCCAGTGCGACGCCTGCGTCAGGTGCAGACCGGCGCCCGCGTGGTGCAGCAGCCAGGACAGCAGCAAAAAGGTTAGGAAGAGCGTCGGCGGCGGTAGCCGGACATTGGGATGTGGCATGGCGAAAAGCGGGCGGAGCAGGCGGGAATTCGTCCTGCCGGGCACGGATGGTACTGCAACGGTGCAGCGTCTGGCCGCCGTCGGTCAGGCGATGCCCAACCACCCGCCGATCACCGCCCGCGCCTGTTCCACCCCCTGCCGCGACGGCGCGGAGAACGTCTGCACCCCGACCGTATCCCCGAAGCGCTGCTGCAGCTCGCGTCGCACGGCCTGCAGCGCGTTGGCCGCCGCGCCGCGCGACAGCTTGTCGGCCTTGGTCAGCAAGGCGTGCGCCGGCAGGTCGCGCTGCACGGCATAGCCCAGCATCTGCAGGTCGTAGTCCTTCAGCGGGTGACGGATGTCCATCACCACCACCAGGCCGCGCAGCGCCTGACGGGTTTCGAAATAGCTCTGGATGAAGTCCTGCCAGTGCTGCTGCAGCTCCTGCGGCACCTTGGCATAGCCGTAACCGGGCAGATCGACCAGGTAGCGGTCGGTCTGCGGCGGGACCTGGAAGTAGACCAGCTGTTGGGTGCGGCCCGGTGTTTTCGACACCCGCGCCAGCGCCTTCTGCCCGCAGATGGCATTCAGCGCGCTGGACTTGCCGGCGTTGGAGCGGCCGGCAAAGGCCACTTCATGCCCCCCATCGGCGGGCAGCTGGCGGGCGGTGTGTGCGGCCAGCAGGTAGTCGGCCTGGGCCAGCGGGTTTCGGGCAGGTGCTGCGGCAGTCATCGGGATAGCTTGGCATGGATCGGCCGGGGTTTGACCGGCACGCCGCCGGCGCCGATAATTCCCGGTCACCGTGCCTGCCGGTCTGCGGCAGGTGCGCCAACCGTTCGTCCTGGAGTGCAGTGCATGCGTCACGCGCGCGTTTTCGGCCTGGTCGGCCTGACCGTCACCGCAGTGGCGGCGGTGGCCTTCGCCCAATCCACGGTCACCCCGCTGCCCGACACAGCGCCGGTGCAGACCGCGCCGCTGGACACCGCGCCGGCACAACCGCCGCAGTGGGGCGATGCCAAGCGCGGCGCCACCCTGGCGGCGGCCTGTGCGGCCTGCCACGGTCTGGATGGCAAGGCGCTGCAACCCAACTATCCCAATATCGGGGGGCAAGGCGAGCGCTACATCGCCGAGCAGCTGGCGCTGTTCAAGAGTGGCGAACGCAGCGCCGGCCTGGCAGCGCTGATGCGTCCTTTCGCCATCAATCTCAGCCCGCAGGACATGCGCGACCTGGGCGCACACTACGCCAATCAGCCGACCACCAGCGGCGTGGCGGACGACACCGTGATCGCCGACGAGGCCAGCCCCTACAACGGCATGAAATTCTACGAAGCCGGCCAGCAGCTGTACCTGCGTGGCGACGTTAAGCGCGACATCCCGGCCTGCCTGGGCTGCCACGGCCCCTCCGGCGCGGGCAACCCCGGTCCGGCCTACCCGATGATCGGCGGCCAGGATTCCGGTTACGTGACCGCGCGCCTGAACAATTACCGCGCCGGCACCAGCACCTATGAAAAGGCCAACGCCAGGCATTTCGAGATCATGGCCCAGATCGCCAAGTCGCTGACCGACGCCGAAATCGCCTCGCTGGCCAGCTTCCTGCGCGGCCTGCACGACCGCGCCGACGAGGCCACGCCGGAGCAGGTCGCGGCGCTGGGTTCCCTGCCGCCGCCGCCAGCCCCGACTCCCGTCACGCCCACGGTGGCCACGCCGTCCGCTCCGCCGGCCGCCGATGCGGCTGCAGCGCCGCCGCCTGCGGATGCGACGGCGCCTGCTGATGCCACAGTCGGCACCGCACCGGCGGTCGCGCCAGCCACAACCCCTGCCGACCCGGCTGCCACGCGCTGAGGGCATGCTCGTTCACCGGCGCGCAGGGTTGCCATCTCGGCAAACCGGTATGCTGAGGGGCTTGGCGGGTTGCGCCGCTTCCGCAAAAGGCATCGTGTCGATGAAGGCTTCGTTCCGCCTGTTGTGCATGTTGCTGCTGGCCGTCGTGCTGATGCCGGTCGCCGCAGCTGCCGGCAAATCCGCGCCCACACCATTGCTGCCGCTGCAGGAAGGGCGGGAGTACGTCACCATCGCCGATGGACATCCCTACGCAGCCAACCCCGGCCGGATCGAAGTGGCCGAGGTGTTCAGCTACCGCTGTCCGCATTGCGCCCATTTCGCCCCGCAGCTGGAGGCTTGGAAGCGCCGCCAGGCCAAGGACGTGCAGCTGGTCTACGTGCCGTTGGCCAGCGATCGCGACGACATGCTGTCGCGCGGCTTTCTGGTGACCAGCGACGCCAAGGCCCTGGAAAAAACCCATCTGGCCGTGTTCAAGGCGCTGCATCAGGACCAGTCGCTGCCGGGCAATCCCAGTGCCGACGAGATGGCCGATTTCCTCGCCCGGCATGGCCTGCGCCGCGCGGACACGCTGCGTGTGCTGAACCAACGTGCCTTGTCGCAGCGGCTGATGGCCGCGCGGCAGTTCGCCATGCGCAGCGGCATCGACGGCACGCCCACGCTGATCGTGAACGGGCGCTACCGCGTGCTCGGCCAATCCAGCGTCGAGGCGACCCTGCGCGTGGTCGACGCGCTGGTCGCCCGCGAGCGCCAAGCCGCCCGCACACCGTGATCCACCTGCCATTCCACCATCCCCATTCCATCGAACTCCGCAATCAGGACTCCGCCCCATGAAGAGATTCGCCGCCCCGATTCTGCTGATCCTTGCCCTGGCCGCCTGCAACGACAGCCCGGCTCCCGGTGCGCCGGGCTCCGCCGGCAGCACATCCAGTGAAGGCGGTTTCGTGCCGGCCGCCGCCAGCGCGCCCACCGCCGACGATCAGGCACTGGCCACCGAAGCCGCCGGCAAGGTCACCGAACTGGCCGCGTTGGCCGCGCAAAGTCCGCCGCCGGTGGCCGGCACCGATTACCTGCTGATTCCGGGCGGCCAGCCGTTCCAGCCGGTGCCGGGCAAGATCGAACTGGCGGAAGTGTTTGCCTACACCTGCTCGCACTGCTTCGCTTTCGAGCCGTTGATGCGCGCCTGGGCCAAGTCGCTGCCCGACGACGTGAGCGTGCAGTACGTGCCGGCCGTGTTCGGCGGCCCGGGCGATGCCTACGCCAGCGCGTACTACGCGGCCGAGTCCCTGGGCGTGCTTGACCGCACGCACGATGCGCTGTACCGCGCCATCCACGTCGATCACAGCTTCAAGCAAGGCACGGCCGACGAAATCGCCGCCTTCATGGGCCACTACGGTGTTGACAGCGCCCAGTTCGAAAGCGTGATGCAGAGTTTCGCCGTACTGAACAAGCTGAAGCGCAGCCAGCAGTTCATGCTGCAAAGCAAGATCGATGGCACACCCACACTGGTGGTGAACGGCAAGTACCACGTGCTGGGCAAGACCCGCGACGACCAAGTGCGCATCGCCAACCAGCTGATCGCGCAGGAACGTGCGGCCGGTGCCACCGCCGCCGCCACTGCGTCCCCTGCAGCTGCTCCGGCGACGGCCTCGGAGCCGGCCCCGGCGCAGTAAAGCATCCCCCCCGATACGCCATGGCAGCAGAGACGCGCACCCTGCGGCTGCTCAGCGCCAACATCCAGGCGGGGTCCAGCACGCGCGGCTATGCCGATTACGTGTCGCGCAGCTGGTCGCACGTGCTGCCGGCCGGCAACAAGCGCGGCGCGCTGGATGCCATCGCCCAGCTGGCCGGCGAGCACGACATCGTCGGCCTGAACGAGGCCGACCCCGGCAGCCTGCGCTCCGGCTTCACCAACCAGACCCACTACCTGGCCGAACGCGGCGGCTTCAATTTCTGGAGCCACCAGCCCAACCGCAGCGTCGGCGGCGTCGCCTCCAGCGCCAACGGCCTGCTGAGCCGGCTGGAACCGCTGGACGTGGCCGACCATCCGCTGCCCGGACGCCTGGCCGGACGCGGCCTGCTGGTGGCGCGTTTCGGGCGTGGCGACGCGGGCTTGACCATCGCCATCGCGCATCTGGCGCTGGGAGCGCAATCGCGCCTTGCGCAGTTGAGCTTCATCGCCGAGGTGCTGCAGGATCACCCGCACGCGGTGCTGATGGGCGACTTCAACTGCACCCTGGAACAACCGGAGATGGCGGTGCTGTTTCGCCAGACACGCCTGCAGCCGCCCAGCTGCCCCCCGGTACTGACGTTCCCGTCGTGGCGGCCGCAGCGGGCCATCGACCACATCCTGGCCACCGACACCCTGCCCTGCGAAGGCCTGCAGGCGCTGGCGGCGGCGAAATCGGACCATCTGGCGCTGTCGGTGCGGCTGCAGGTGCCGGAGGCGGCGCTGCGGGTGTAATCAGCGAGGACGTATGCGACTTTCCAAGATGCTTTCCAGCAATCCGGTCAAAGGCGCCTTGCTATTCGCCATCGCAGGCCCTCCAATTGGCTCGTTTCTTGTGACTATGACCATAGCCCTTCCTTTCGCAATTCGGCTGACAATCCACAAGAGTTTCTTGATGGCGGCAATGGTGCTTTTTATCCCGATCGGTGTCGCGGCATTCTCCTTTCTATTTGGCGCGATTCCAGCCGCACTGTCTGGAATTGTCGTAGGCATTCTGAGAACAAGATTGTCCCCGTTTTCCGGAGCGATCATCTCTGGAGCCGTTGCTGCCCTGATAACATTGTTTTTCTTCGCGTTCCTGATGTCGCCACCCGGCATACCCGACATCCAGAATGCGCTCGAAGACAGTCCGGACACGCTTGCATTATTTGGCCTATTCGCCTTCGTTGGCGGCTTTATTGTTGGCCATTTATTTTTGAAACACCAAGGCAACTGACCCAAGTCAAAGCCGATCCTCGCTTCGCACGCCCATTCTTCGATACTGCGTCGCACACCAGATTAGGACGCCTAATTGCTACGTCCAGTTATTGACGCCATGATTCCAGAAGACATCAAAGCAGAGATCATCCGTCGCCTCTAAGCGGCGGAACGCAAGCACGATGTCCGCGTCCTGATGGCGATCGAGTCAGGCCGCAGGGCACTGCGCGCCGGGGATTCGACGGGCCCTTCGGGCCTAATGGGCGGCTCTTCCATCGCTTCCAAGACAACGGCCGTCTTTGGGCCGGTGAGGCCATCGTATCCGAACTCGCCGGACGGGCCGATGCCGCCATGACAGGGGATGCGCAGATGGATGCGATACCCCTGGCCGCTGTGATAAAGTCCACCGAACGCGGCATCGTTGCAAACGGCATGAATCTTGATTTCCGATCGCGATTGGACCAGTGGCCCCTGGAGAAATGGAAAAGGCTCTCCAGGATCGTGTGCATTCCCCTCGTTCCGGTCATCCTGGTTCTCGTGATATTCGGATTCCCGCTTCTGGGCAACCTGGCGTTCTTCCTTGTTTCGGATTTCCTGACCGACGGCTGCAGGACGACGAGCGAAGGTTTTCCCGTGGACTGCTTCCGTTACGGGCTGGACATGGGCGGCCTGGTGCGCGGCTACGCCCTGGGAATTTTCCTGCTCGGCATCATCAATCCCATGCTCGCGTACGGGATCGTGACCCATTTCATTCCCGTCTACATCCTGGTTCCATGGATCATACTTGCGTGGTACCTGCGCAGGCGCGTCAAGAAAGGCGTCGCCTTGGAGAAATCACGTGTCAGCGAGAATCCCTGATCGATCCGGATGTCCCTTGCACGAGGCGATGCCCGGCAGAATCCATCGGGCACGCGATTGACCGGCGTCGATTGGAAACGCCGGCCGGGCTGTTCAGTCTTTCCCGGAATTCCAGGCATTGGTTCAATCCGAACCGGCTTCGCCACCCTCGAATGCGTGATAGCATTTGCCGGAAGACATGCCAACGCACATCCTAGGCGCCAGGAAAAAGGAAGAAGCATCCATGCTAATTCGAGCACTGACTCGCAGTTCGATTTTCTTGGCCGTCGCGGGCTGTTCTGCGGCGCCCGTGGCAACCGAACGCACGCATCCGGATGGCGCCGCCGCTGATTTCGGGCTGACCATCCAGAACGCGATCAACGTGTGCAAGCCGCAAGGTCAGCAGGAGTACCTGTCGCTGCTCGTCTGCCCCGACGGCCAACACCCGGCATTCGACAGGATCGGAAGCGTCGGCCTGCGGAACGAGCCGCCGGAAAACGCGAGCAGGGATGAAGTTGAAAGGCGGCTGGTCAGGCAGATGACATACGAGCCGCTCGGGCCGAACGATACCGATTTCCACATGGTGGATGCGTACCGCCTGCAGTGTGGCGACAGGTCGACCACCGTTTATCTCGACATGTATCACTGTGGCGAGCCGATGCCGCAGAAGGCACCAAACGGATTCACCCACCTGTAATCCCCCCCTTCGGCAGGACACACTGCGGTGCCGGGCCTGAATCGCTCCGCTCGATATCAGCCCAGTCGCATTGCACTATGCTGGCAGCCAAGGAACTGGTTCTGCGACCGATTCCGGCAAATGTGCGTATCGACGATTGGCACCTGGTGCCTGCGACTGAGCCAGCCGGTTCGACGTCAGGTCGACAGCATTGCGCAAGGCATGACGGCACCGTACTCCATGGGCCTGTCATGCACCGCAGCACCGCCGGCAGGCACCCTTCGGTGCACTGCCGGCAGCTCTGACGTCGATCAGAACCGCAGATCGGCGCGCACGTACCAGTAGCCGCCGCCGGGCAGGTCGTAGGTGGAACCGTCGAAGCTGTTGAGGTTGCACGACAGGCACACCGGCGGGTCCTTGCCGAACACGTTGCGGCCGCCCACCTGCAGTTGCAGGCCTTTCAGCACGTCCATGCTGTAGCCCAGCTGCAGGTCGTGGAAAGTGGTGGCGCCCAACCGGTTCAGGCCGGTGGCGGGATCGTTGCGGCAGATCGGGAAATCGGCCGCATCGCCGCAGGATTCAACCATCGCATCGATGTGGCGCGCGGTCCACGACGCCGACCACGGGCCGTGTTCCCACGCCAGCACTGCGCTGGACGCCCATTCGGGAATCGCGCGGGTCACCGGATCGCTGACCACCCAGCCCGGCCGCAGCGGCTGCACGGTGCCGTCCACGCTTTGCGCGTGGTAGTCCTTCACCCAGCTGTTCATCCAGGTCAGGGTGAAACGGCCGGCGGCGGTGTCCGGCAGCGCCCATGTCACGTCGAAGTCCCAGCCGCTGGTGCGGATGCTGGCCAGATTGCCCAGGTAATTGGCGAAGGATTCGATCTGGCTGGTGGAGCCGTTGCGCACGATCCCGTTGCAGTAGGCCGGGTCGAGGGTCGCCACGCACAGGTCCAGCTGGCTCTGCGGGTCGATAGCCTGGATCGCGCCATCGATCTGGTGGCGGTAGAAGGTGACTTCCAGATCCACGCGCCGCGACAGTGCCGTGTCTTCCAGCAACGACGGCGTCCATACCGCACCGGCCGAGAAACTGCGCGAGGTTTCCGGCAGCAGGGCGCGATTGCCGCCGGTTTCCACGCCAATCTGCGGATCGAACTGGGGGGAGTTGGGGGTGACGCCCAGCGCCGCGCAGTTGGCTGCATTGCCGGTGGCCGGCACGCCGCGCTGGGTCAGACAGGGATCGACCAGATTGGCATCGAAACGGCTGGCGGCGCCGTACAGCTCGCCGATCGACGGTGCGCGGAAGCCTTCGGCATAGGTGCTGCGCAGCAGGAATTCGTCGGCAAGCTGCCAGCGGAAGCCGATTTTCGGGGTGAATTCGCCACCGAAGGTGGAATAATCGGAATAGCGCCCGGCCAGGCTGATGTCGAAGGCCTTGCCGAAGGCCGAATCGCGGAACACGGGGATGCTGAATTCCACGAACACTTCGCTCACGTCGTATTCGCCGGCGGTGGGCAGCGAGGGCACGCCGTTGTACTCGCCACGCACGGTGGCCGGGTCGGGATGGTATTCGCCCTCGTACTTGCGGTATTCCAGGCCGGTGGCGAAACCGACCGGACCGGCCGGCAGGGGGAACAGGTCACCAGTGAGGTTGGCGGTAGCCTGGGTCAGGGTCTGTTCGCTGCGGTCGCGGAACACCGGGCTGATCCAGCCCAGCATCTCCGGCGTGATGGTGTCGAAGCCGAAGATGTCCAGCGGCACGCAGCCGCTGACGGTGGCGCACACGGCCGGGTCCAGTGCCTGGGCGATGCGCAGGCTGTTGTAGCTGCCGCGGTTTTCCTGCTCGGCGCGGTTGCGGGCCCAGCCCAGGTTGACGTCCCAGGCCCAGCGCGCATCGGTGCCGAAGGTGCCTTCCAATCCGGTGCCGGCGTACAGCGTGTCCACCTGCTGATCGAACAGGCGCGGCCCGCCTTCGGTGGGGCGACGGCGGATGGTCTGGATGTTGCTGGAATCCAGGGTGAATCCGAACGGGTTGTACGGATTGCTGCCGGGAATCACCACCTCGGCGGTATAGACCGACCCGGCGCCCGGTCCCAGATCGATCGGTTCCGGTGCGGCGCGGTTGCGTGATTCGCGGCGGTTGGCCAACGCGCGTGCATACCAGCGCAGGTTGTCGGACACATCCACCCGCACCTGGCCGAACAGACCGGCACGGCGCGAGGGGCTCAGCACCAGGTTGTAGGGCGCGTAATTGAAGGCGTCGTCGGCACCGAAGCAGTGGAACCCGTCGGTGCGCGGGGTGCCGGAGCCGCAGTCGGGCAGGCCCGGCGTGTAGGCCGGATTGGTCAGCCCTGCATTTGTGGTGAGGTCGTAGGCATTGCCGGACGGATCGGTGAAGCGGAAGCGCCCGCCGGGCACGCGCGAGCTGCCCAGCGCGTTGCCGGTGCCGAATACCGGCTCGCGGGTGCGGGCGCGGTCGCTGGAGGACACCGCCTTCTGGTCGAACACGCTGCCGCCCAGGAACCATGCGGCACGGCCGGCTTCGCCGCCCCAGGCCAGGTCGAGGCCGGCGGTTTCGCCGTCGCCGGGTGCGTATTGGCCGTAGTTCACCGATATCTGCGCGCCATCGAAACTGCGCCGGGTGATGATGTTGACCACGCCGGCAATGGCATCGGAGCCGTACAGCGACGAGGCGCCGTCCTCCAGCACTTCGATGCGTTCCACGATGGCCAGCGGAATGGTGTTCAAGTCCACTGCCGCGCCCACGCCGGAGGCGGAGGACTCGTTCACCCAGCGCATGCCGTCCACCAGCACCAGCACGCGCTTGGCGCCCAGCCCGCGCAGGTCCACAGTGGTGGCGCCGGCACCCACGCCGCTGCCGTCGGAAGGAAAGCCGTCGTTGCCCGAGGCGTTGCGCTTGCCGTTGAACGACGACGCCGAACCGGTCAGGTTCTGCACGATGTCGCCGATGGAGGTCTGCCCGGTGCGCGCGATGTCCTCGCGGGTCAGTACCTGCACAGGCACGTGGTTTTCCAGTTCGGCCTTCCTGATACGGGTGCCGGTGACCTGCACGGTGTCCAGCGTGCGCGCTTCATCGGCGGCGGCGGGTTGCTGGGCATGGGCCAGCACGGGAAGGGCCAGCAGAACGGCCAGCGCAAGCGGCTGGCGTGGCATCACGATCATGGGTGGTGTTCTCCTGCGAACGGGTGGCGGTACGAATCGACGATCCATGCAATCCGCGTCCCCCTCACGCGCAGTGCAGCCGCGTTGTAACCAATCGGCAACAAACTGGCAAGCACCACCGTCACGCTGCCAGCGATGGCCATACCAGACTGGCCGCCACCAGCATCAGAAAGGCCACGAAAATGCGCTTCAACGCAGCCCCGCTCACGGCATGCGCCAGCCGCACGCCCCACGGCGCGGCCACGATCGAAGCGAGTGCCACAGCGATCGCCGCCGGCAGGTACACGTAACCGATGGCCTGTTCCGGCAAGGCACCGGCCGGCGCATTCGCCATGTAACCGGCGGCGCTGGCCAGCCCGATGGCCACCCCGCAGGCCGACGAGGTGCCCACCGCCTGCACCGGCCGCACGCCCCGCCACACCAGCAAGGGTACGGTCATGCTGCCGCCGCCGATGCCCACCACCGCCGACATCGCACCGATCAGGCTGCCCGCCAGCGTGAATCCCGGCCCCTCCGGTTCGATCCGCGGCTGTTCGGCATCGTCCGCCCGCGGCTTGCCGAACAGCATCTGCATCGCGGCCAGAAAACAGTACCCGGCCACCAGCCAGCGCAGCACCGCGCCATCCAGCGCCACCGCCACGACACTGCCCAGCCAGCCACCCAGCAGCAGGCCCGGCACCATCCACGCCACCGTGCGCCACAGCACGCTGCCACGCCGATGGTGCGACGCCGCCGACGACAGCGCCGTCAGCACGATGCTGGCCAACGCGCTGGCCAGCGCTGCATGCATCGCCGCCTGCACTGGCACGCCGTGATGAGGCAATATCCAAGCCAGCGCCGCCACCAGCACCAGCCCGCCGCCAATGCCCAGCAGTCCGGCCAGGATGCCGGCCACCGCGCCCAGCACGGGAAACATCCACAGGCTGTCCAGCATGCGCGTCGTTCACCTCTATTGATATGCGTGATGATGCCGCTTCGGCACAGTGTACGAAGCCGTGCATGCTGCGGCGGTCATCCGGCCGGCGCGGCGGCTCGGCTATAGTCCCCGCCATGCCGATACCGCTTCGCCACCTGCTGTTGCCACTGTGCTGCCTGCTGGCGAGCGCCTGCGCGCCGCGTTCGGACACCGTGGCACCACCGCCGCAGCCCGAGGCGACCGACGCCAGCGCGCCCTCCGTCCACGACGGCGCCAGCGATGCACTGCTGGCCCGCGCCTTGGCCGCCGCAGAGGCCGGCACATTCAACGCCACAGCCTTCCCCGGCATCAGCACCCATCCGGCCTATGGCTGGGTGGAATACGCCGCCTTGCGCCGCAACATCGACACGCTCACGCCACGGCAGGCCGGCGAATTCCTGTCGCGCTATGCCGGCCAGCCGCCGGGGGAGACGTTCCGGTCGCTGTGGCTGACCACACTGGCACGCCGCGGCGACTGGACCGGCTTCCGCGAGGCGTGGCCGGTCGATAGCGACGATCCCGCCCTGCGCTGCAGTGAACTGACGGCACGCGCCAGCGTCGGTACCGTGGATGCGCAGTGGGATGCCGATGCACAAGCGCTGTGGCGCGACAACGGCCGCTCGTCCCCCGATGCCTGCAATGCCGTGTTCGCACGGCTGGCGCAACGCGGTGCACTGACACCCGCATTACGCTGGCAGCGGATCGAACGCGCCGCCGAGGAAGGCCAGGCGGGTGTGATGCGTTCCGCGGCCAACGGCCTGCCAAAGGAGGAAGCCGCGCTGGCTCATCGATATGCCGCCTGGATTGGCAAACCGGACGCCACGGCGGCGCAGTGGCCAGTCAGCGACCGCAGCCGTCTCGTCGCTTCACATGCGCTGGCACGACTGGCCCGCACCAGCCCGGATGCTGCCGAGCGTCTGTTGCCCGGCATCGCCCGGGCGCTGCAGTTCAGCGAGGCCGATCGTGGCCGGGTACTGCATGCGGTAGCGCTGTGGACGGTGGCGTCGTACAAGCCCGAATCCGCGCGTCGCCTGGCTGCGGTGCCGGCCTCCGCCTACGACGAGCGCCTGCACGAATGGCGCGTGCGCGAAGCGATGAGCCGCAGCGACTGGCCCGGCGCATTGGCCGCGATCCAGGCCATGCCGGCGGAACAGGCCGCGGATTCGCGCTGGCGCTATTTCCATGCCCGGCTGCTGGAGATCGCCGGACAGCGCGATCAGGCAATGCCGCTGTACCGGCAGGCCGCGCAGGCCGCCGAATTCCACGGCTTCCTGGCCGCGGATCGCCTGCAGCAGCCGTATGCGTTGTGTCCGCAACCGGTTGATGCCGATCCGGCCATGCGCCGCTCGGTGCTGGTCGATGCCGGCGTGCAACGGGCACTGGCACTGCGCCGCATCGACCGGCGCGGCTGGGCCGAACAGGAATGGAAGGCCCTGGTGAAACGTCTCACCCCGCAGCAGCGTCAGCACGCGGTGGCATTGGCGCAGGGCAGCGGCTGGTTCGATCGCGGCGTGTTCGGGCTGGTGAACGTGGATGGCCAGCGGCATGCCGACGAACTGCGCCTGTACGCGTTGCGCTTTCCTCTCCATCACGATGCCGTGCTGCGCCGCGAAGCGCAGCGCAATCGCCTGGATCCGGCCTGGGTGGCAGCCGAAATCCGCGCGGAAAGCATCTTCGACCCGAAAGCGCGCTCGTCGGCCGATGCGCGTGGATTGATGCAGATTCTGCCTACCACCGGTGCCGAAGTGGCAAAACGCATCGGCATGGCCTGGCAGGGCGGCGACAGTCTGTACGACTCCGACACCAACATCATCCTCGGCACCGCCTACCTGCGCCAGTTGATGGACCAGTACCAGCAGAAACCCTACCGCGTGATCGCCGGTTACAACGCCGGACCGGCACCGCTGAATCGGTGGATCGGCCAGCGCCCGGCCATGGATGCGGACTTCTGGATCGAAACCATCAGTTACAAGGAAACCCGCGATTACGTGGCGCGCGTGCTGGCCTTCAGCGTGATCTACGATTGGCGCCTGAACGGCGACGCCCTGCGCCTGAGCGATCGGCTGGAAGGCCGCGTGGACGGTCCGCGCAAGGCGTTTGCCTGTCCCGCGGATCCGGCCGCAGCGGGCTGAGCAGCATCTCGTGATATCCGCTTCCCCATTCCATCCAATCGAGGATTTTCCATGGGCCTGATCGACACCCTGTTCGGCCATGCCGGCGAAACCGACCGCACCGATGTCGCCACCGAGCTGGCACCGATGCTGGCGCCGGACGAAACCGTGCTGCGTGCCTTCGCGTTCGTGCGCGACGTGATCGTGTTCACCGACCGCCGCATCGTGCTGGTGAACCGGCAGGGTCCGACCGGCAGGAAAACCGAATACCGCAGCATTCCCTACCGCAGCATCGCGATGCACAGCCTGGAAACCGCCGGCCATTTCGAACTGGATGCCGTACTGCGGCTGTGGCTGAGCGGCCAGCCGGAGCCGATCGAACTGACCTTGGGCAACGGCAAAGCCAGTTCGCAACTGGTGGCGCTGCTGGCCGAACACTCGCCGCGTTGACATCGGTGAGCGGCGATCCCGCCACCGTGGCGCTGGACACCTGGCTGGTCGGCGGCGCGGTGCGCGATGCGCTGCTTGGTTTGCCGGGGGGCGACCGCGACCACGTGGTGGTCGGTGCCACGCCGCAGCAATTGCTGGAACGCGGATTCCGGCAAGTGGGCCGCGACTTTCCGGTATTCCTGCATCCGCGCACGCACGACGAATACGCACTGGCACGCACCGAGCGCAAGTCCGGGCGCGGCTATACCGGGTTCACGGTCCACGCCGCGCCCGATGTCACCCTGGAAGACGATCTGGCACGCCGCGACTTCACCATCAATGCCATTGCGCAGGCACCGGATGGTCGCTGGTGCGATCCGTTCGACGGCCGCGGCGACATCGCCAGGCGGGTGCTGCGGCACGTGGGCGATGCCTTTGTCGAAGACCCGTTGCGGGTGCTGCGCGCGGCGCGGTTCATGGCCCGGTTGGCGCCACTCGGATTCACCGTGGCTGAGGACACGCTGGCCTTGATGCGGCGCATGGCCGACAGCGGCGAACTGGCCGAACTGGTGCCGGAGCGGGTTTGGCAGGAACTGGCAAAGGCGCTGCGCAGCCCGGCACCATCGGCCTTTCTGCAGACCCTGCGCACCGCCGATGCACTGCGTCGCGTGCTGCCCGAAGTGGATGCGCTGTACGGCGTGCCGCAACGGGCCGAGTACCATCCGGAAGTGGACACCGGCGTGCATGTGGAACTGGTCTGCGACATGGCCGCGTGCCTGGCCCCGGGCGATGACCTGATCGGCTTTTGTGCCCTCACCCACGATCTGGGCAAGGCGCTCACGCCTGCGGACCTGTTGCCGCGCCACATCCAGCATGAATGGCGCGGGCTGGAACCGCTGCGGCAGTTGGCGCAGCGCCTGAAAGTGCCGACCGAGCATCGTCAATTGGCCGAAATCGTGTGCCGCGAACATCTCAACGTGCATCGCGTGGCGGAAATGACCGGCAGCAAGGTGCTGGACCTGATCGAACGCTGCGACGGCCTGCGCAAGCCGCAGCGCATCGCGCAGCTGGCCATTGCCTGCGAGGCCGACAAGCGTGGCCGCGCCGGATTGCAGGATGTCGATTATCCGTCGGGCCGCCTGCTGCTTGCGCTGCATGCCGCAGCGATGGACGTGCGTGCCGATGATCTGCCGAATCTGCAGCATCTGCGCGGCCCGGCCATCGGCGCT
Organism: Pseudoxanthomonas suwonensis; assembly: GCA_003240695.1. Classification (GTDB taxonomy): domain Bacteria; phylum Pseudomonadota; class Gammaproteobacteria; order Xanthomonadales; family Xanthomonadaceae; genus Pseudoxanthomonas_B; species Pseudoxanthomonas_B suwonensis_A. Next base: position 70,698 of record QFNC01000024.1, read on the forward strand.
GCGCTGCGCAAGGCGCGCATTGCCGCGATCAATGCCGCCAAACGGTCACTCGCCGCGCCGATCGAACCGCAATAGCGCATCCCGCCACGGGGTGAATAGCGTGGACAGCCCGATCATCACACCGATTCCGTTGGCCCAGGCGTCGCGGGCATCCCTCATCCGGGTGGTGGTCAACGCACCCTGGGCGTGTTCCAGCGCGATGCCCATCAGCGCCAGACACACGCAGGCGGAAAACAGCGCCAGCCGGCGTGCGTACAACTGCACCGCGCCTGCGGCCAACACGGCATAGGCCAGCACGTGTTCCAGCTTGTCGCTGTGTTCCGGCAGCTTGCCCAGATCGGGCGGCGGCACCAGCGACAGCACCACCACGCCGGCAATGGCCGCCACCCACAGGCCGGACCACAGACCGGGGCGCTGGAACGGCTTCAGCGAGCGCGCCATCATCGCCATTACAACCGCCAGACGAGATCGCCGACCAGAAAGGCCGGGCCGAATTCCACGTCGCGGGAAAATCCCATCACCTGGAAGCGCTCGCCCATTTCGCTGGGCAATGTCAGCATTTTCACCTCGTTGCGCAAGCGCAGGCGTGCGGCCTCGCCGGCGGCGCGCGCCTCGGCTTCGACGAGCCGGTCCGGCAAGCCGTTGCCCAGCAGGAAACTGGCCTGGGTGCAGTAGCCGGCCAGGTCGAATCCCGCCTGGGTGCCGGCTTCGGCCAGCGCGGTGAAGTCCACCGACGCGGTGATGTCCTGCAACCCCGGCCATGCCAGCACGTCGGCCACCACGTGGTGACGGCGATACGCGCGCAACGTGCCGGTGTCGCGCTCGGGGAGATAATATTCGCGGCGCGGATGACCATAATCGACGAACAGCAGTGCGCCGGCCTGCAGATTCCCCATCACCGCCTGGATCCAATACGGCAGATGGGGCAGGATTTCCGAGCGATAGCCGTCGGCGAAGGGCGCATCCAGTTGCCGTTCGACATGCCGAACCGCAGCCGCCGTCAGCGCATCGGCCGGCAGTTCGGCGAAAGCGAATCCGCCATCGGCATCCAGCTGCACGCCTTCCTCGAACACTTCTTCATCGCGCAGCACGAAGCGCGGCGTGGGCAGCGCATCGATCACCTCGTTGGCAAACAGCACCCCGTCCCAGGCTTCTTCCAGCGGACGGTCGATCCACTCCACCAGTTCGAACAGCAACGGATGCAGCTGTTCCCGCAGACGCTGCTGCTGGCGCTGGCGCAGGTCGGCACTGGGCTCCAGGATGCAGTAGCGCTGCGGCAGCGCATCCACGCCCAGCAGCCGTTTCAACGCCACTTCCGCGAATGCGCCGGTGCCGCCGCCCACTTCCACGAACACGGCCTGCGGGCCGATCTGGCGCAGCACCGGTGCCAGCGCATCGGCCACGCAGGCCGCGAACAGCGGCCCCAGTTCCGGTGCGGTGACGAAATCGCCCTCCTTGCCGAACTTGCGCGCCCCTGCGCTGTAGTAGCCCAGTCCCGGTGCGTACAGCGCCAGTTCCATGAAGCGCGAGAACGGCACCGCACCGCCGGCCGCAGCGATCTCGCGGCGGATGTGCTCGGCCAGCTGCCGGCTGTGCGCCTGGGCATCGGTATCGGGGGGCGGCAATGTGCTCACAGGGATCTCGCAACGGATGTCGCGCACAAGCATACGCAGGAATGTGAAGCAGCCGTGCGTCGCGCCTGTGCGAGCATGCGCGCATGTCCTCTTCCGCCCCCGTTGCACTGGTCACCGGCGCCGCCCGCCGCATCGGTGCGGCCATCGCCCGCCGCATGCATGCCGATGGCTACCGCGTGCTGATCCACTACGGCCAGTCGCGAAGCGACGCCACCGCATTGGCAGCGACATTGAACGCGTTGCGTGCGGACAGTGCCGACGCCGTGCATGCCGATCTGGCCGATTTCGATCGCCTGCCCGAGCTGATCGCGCAGACCGTCGGCCGCTTCGGGCGGCTGGATGCGCTTGTCAACAATGCGTCGACCTTCTTCCCCACCCCATTCGGCAGCACCACGCCGCAGCACTGGCAAACGCTGTTCGACAGCAACGTGCGTGCGCCGTTCTTCCTGGCCCAGGCCGCCGCGCCGCATCTGCGCGCCAGCGCTGGGGGCATCGTCAACATCAGCGATGTGTACGCCACGCGCGCCCTCCCGCAGCACGCGGCTTACACCATGAGCAAGGCCGCGCTGGAACAGATGACGCGCGCCTTGGCCGTGGAACTGGCGCCGCAGGTACGCGTGAACGCCGTGGCCCCGGGCGCGATCCTGTGGCCCGAAAACGGCAAATCCGATGCCGAGTGCCAAGCGATTCTGCAACGGGTGCCGCAGGCCCGCACCGGCAGCCCTGAGGACATCGCCGATGCGGTCGGCTGGCTGCTGGGCGGCGCCGGTTACGTGACCGGAGAGATCATCCGGATCGATGGCGGACGCAGCGTGTTGGCCTGAGTCCGTCGATTACAGCGGCGGCAGCACCACGACCTCCAATGCAGCATCGTGCTGCGGATGCGCCTGCCACAGCTGTCCGACCGTGCGGCCTGTTCCGGGCACGATCATCTCCGCCGCGATGTCGGCCAGCGGTTTCAGCACGAAGGCGTGCTGTAGTTCGGGGCGCGGAATGCGCAGATTGCCCGGCCCTTCCAGCACCAGGTCATCGAACAGCACGATGTCGATGTCCAGCGGACGATCGCCGAAGCGCGGCCCGCTGCGGTCGCGGCCGTGGCGGTCTTCCAGCGCATGCATCCAGTCGTTCAAGTCCTGCGGCGACCAGTCGGTGTGCACGATCGCTGCGCCATTGAGAAAATCCGCCCCATCGAACCCGACCGCCGCCGTGCGGTAAACCGGCGACAGGATCACGGGCCCGAAGGCGGCACGCAGTTCGGCGATGGCCCGGGCCAGATGCTGCTCGGGCGCGATGTTGCTGCCCAGGCTGAGGCAGGCGCGATGCATCATCGACATCGCTTCAATCCGGCCGCACGCCGCGCTCGATGATCACCCCGACCGCCTTCGATCCGGTGACCGCGCCGGGCTTGCTCAGCTTCAAACGCAGCCAGGCCACGCCGAATTCCTCGCGGATGATGCGTGCGCATTCCTCGGCCAGCGTTTCCACCAGTCCGTACTGCGACTGCTGCACGAAGGCGATCAGGCGCTTGCTGACCGCCTTGTAGTCGAGCGTGTCGGTAATGGCATCGGTCTGCGCCGGCTTGCGGTTGTCGAAAGCCATCTCGATGTCCAGCACCACCGTCTGCCGGATGGTGCGTTCCCAGTCGTAGATGCCGATCACGCATTCGATGGCCAAGGCCTCGATGAAAACCCGATCCACGTATCGTCTCCGTATCAGGATTGCCGACTATCGATCATTGCAGGTCGCTGCACCAGGCCGGAACGTGGTGCTCGGCGCCGCAGTCTCCCACCATTTCGTCCAGGTACAGCGGCGTTTTGCGGGAGATCCGCGACCAGGTCGTCTTCGGCCTGTTTTCGTCCGGCTCGAATTCGTTCAGGCCGGTCACGCGCTTGCGCCGGCCGGTGAGGTAATTCACGCTGGTTTCCGATGCCTCGCCGGAGTTGCGCATCATGTCGCTGTATTCCAGGCCGATCAGGCGCAGGCGCTTGCCGTCCGGTTCCAAGCGGAAGATCATGGTCTCCCGCGACGTGCCGTAGCTGCCACAACTGGTCCAGCTGTGCTCGGTCAGGTGCAGGGTGCGTTTGCGGATCAACACGGCGTCATCATGCAGCGGATCCTCCAGGCAGGGAGCTTCGGCATCGTGTTCACTGGGCAGCACACCATCCTGCTCGATCGCCTTGGCAAGCCCCTTTCCGCCATCCACCAGCACCAGCAGCCGGCGCGGATTGAGATTGAGCTCGGCCGGCCCGAGGATCTCATTGGGCACGCGCCTGGCCGGGTCGGTCTGCTCCAGTACGAGCACCGCATCGCTGCCGCCTTTGCCGTCCAGATCGCCCTGCGCCTGATGCAGCAGCTTCCAGCCGCCGGGCACCCATCGTGCAAAGGACGTGTCGGCCGCACTGACCGGCCCGGCACCGATCAGTGCGAACACGATGCCTGCCATCATCATCATCATCAGCGCCTGCCGCATCGCCGTGCCTTTTTCGATCGAAGGGGGCATTCAGGATAGCGAATCAGCGGATGCAATGGCACGCGGCGTCCCCTGCGTCGCGCCCAGCGCCGTCGCGATCTCGGCGCCGGATGGCGACTGGAATACGCGCAAACCGAATTCGGGCAGGATCGCCAGCAGATGATCGAAGATGTCCGATTGCAGATTTTCGTAGGCGGCCCAGCGGGTGTCCGCGCTGAAGCAGTAGACTTCCAGCGGAATGCCTTCGGCGCCGGGCTGCAACTGGCGCACCAGCAGGGTCATGTCCTGGCGCAGGCCGGCATGCGCACGCAGGTAGCGTTGCACGTACACGCGAAAGGTACCCAGATTGGTGAACCGCCGGGTATTGGCCACATCACCGGCATCCTCGGCCAGCGCGGCATTCCAGTCGCGCAGTTCCGCTTCCTTCTCGCCCAGGTAATCGCGCAGCAGGCGGATGCGGCGCAGGCGCTCGAGCTGCTCCGCGTCCAGGAAATGCACGCTGCCCTGATCCAGGTGCAGCGCCCGCTTGATCCGGCGCGCACCCCGCTCGCTCATGTTGCGCCAGTTCTTGAACGAATCGCTGATCAGTTTCTTGGTGGGAATGGTGGTGACGGTCATGTCCCAGTTCTGCACCGTCACGGTGTGCAGGGCGATGTCGATCACGTCGCCGTCGGCATTCTGGCCGGGCATCTCGATCCAGTCGCCCACCCGCACCCGGCCGTCGTTGCTGATCTGCACGCTGGCCACCAGCGACAGGATGGTGTCCTGAAAAATCAGCATCAGCACCGCCGTCATCGCTCCCAGCCCGGTGATGACATGCAGGAACCGGGCGCCGATCAGCGTGGCCACCACCGAAATGGCCACCAGCACGAACATCACGATCTTGGCGACCTGGATATAGCCCTTGATCGGCCGGTTGCGTGCGTTCGGCCGTTTTTCGTAGGCCTGGTTCACCAGATTGAGCGCCCGCGAGACGGCCAGTGCCACCGTCACCACGATGGAGGCCTGGCAGATCGCGCGCGTCACGTCCACGACCTTGTCCGGCAGGTCCGGCACCACGCCGACACCGGCATACAGCACCGCCGCCGGCACCACGTTGGCCAGCCGCGGGATCACGGTCATGCGCACCTGTCCATCGGGCATCGCAGCCGTGAGTGGCGTGGCGGACAGCAGGCGCCGCAGACCGCGCAACAGCACGTGCCGGGTGACGTAGTTGACCAGCCAGGCGGCCAGCAGCAGCCCGATGCCGGCCAATACCGCCCACGCCCATGGGTAGGGCGCCAACGCCGTGCTGGCGCGTTCCAGATGATCCTGCATCCGGTCAGGTTAGACATCCATCGTGATGAACGCGGGGATGGCTATCCGGACGCCACGACATCCACGGCCGGCAACCCGGCCATGTCCCAGCGCGGCTGCACCTGCACTGCGGCATCGTCGTGCTGGCCACTGGCCAGACGCAGGGCGCCGGCAAAGGCGATCATCGCGCCATTGTCGGTGCACAGTTCCGGGCGCGGAAAACACACCCGGCCGCCGCGTTGCTGCGCCATCGCCTGCAGCCGCTCGCGCAGGCGTCGGTTCGCGCCCACGCCACCAGCCACCACCAGCGTGCTGCAGGCGGCGGTATCCAGCGCGCGTGCGCACTTGATCGCCAGCGTGTCCACCACCGCATCCTCGAAACCGCGGGCGATGTCGGCGCGGGTGCCGGACTGCTGGTCGCTGTCGCGCCAGGCCAGCAGCACCTGGGTCTTCAAACCGCTGAAGCTGAAATCCAGCCCGGGGCGGTCCGTCATTGGCCGGGAAAAGCGGAACGCATCCGGCTGTCCCTGTTCCGCCAGCCGCGCCAGCTGCGGTCCGCCGGGATAGGGCAATCCCATCAGCTTGGCAGTCTTGTCGAAGGCTTCGCCAGCGGCATCGTCCAGCGTTTCGCCCAGCAGCCGATAGCGACCGATGCCCTCCACCGCCACCAGCTGGGTGTGCCCACCGGACACCAGCAGCGCAACGAACGGCGGCTGCGGCGGATCGGTTTCCAGCAGCGGCGCCAGCAGATGGCCCTCCATGTGGTGCACGCCGATGGCGGGCACGCCCAGCGCCCAGGCCAGCGCCCGCCCCACCCCCGCACCTACCAGCAACGCACCCACCAGACCCGGTCCGGCCGTGTAGGCCACACCGTCGATGTCGGATACCTGCACGCCGGCTTCGGCCAGTGTCTGGCGAATCAGAGGCACCAGCTTGCGCACATGGTCGCGGCTGGCCAGTTCGGGCACCACGCCGCCATAGGCCGCATGCAGGTCGATCTGGCTGTACACGGCATGCGCGCGCAGCCCGGCCTGCATGTCGTACACGGCCACGCCGGTTTCATCGCAACTGGTTTCGATACCGAGCACTTTCATGCGGCCAGCATGGGGCCTGATGCGCTCTGCGGCAAGTCGTCTGGTCACATCCCCCGCATTCGCGCATGACACGCACCGGTGCTTCGGGCCGTCAGGCATGTTGCCAACAACAGCAATACCCGGCTCGCCGCTTATTCCTTCGCCAAGCTGGGCGCGGAATTGAGCGTGGCCTGCGGCGGCCGGCATGTCGGTGCCGTGCCCGGTGCGATTGCCGGTGCCGTGCCCGGTGCGATTGCCGGTGCGGTGGCAGGTGGCGTCATCGGTTACACGATGTCCGACCAGGCCACGGAAACAGTCGATGCGAAGCAAATTCGCAACCGGATCGACGCGCGCAACATGGCTGGTGCCATAACGGCAACCAATGGGGTCGGGACATTTCCGCTGGGCAAAAATCGCTCGTCACCATGGCTGCAGGCGGAAAGATTGATGTATGCTCGGCCATGTGATGCCATGGCTTGCTGCAGGAGGGGATAGTGATGTCAGGGGAACCGAAGCGCGGAGTGCCAGACGACAACAAACCGAAGAAGGGTGAGTTCTTTGCCTTGACGCTCGACACACGGCAGCCCGGGCAAGGGCACGGTGTCGTGTTCGAAAACCTGAAACAGTTGCTGACGCCGCCCAGGCGCAGCTTGAGGCCTTGGGAGGGGGGCATACCGCCGCTGAAAGAGATGCCGCGCCTCGTTTATGATCCGAAGGAAGGCGACTTTCCTCGCGACCTTGAAGGCAGCTTCAGTGGGTATTGGCTGATCTCCGAACGCCTGAAGAACGTATTCGAGTCTGTCGATCCTGATGCTTTCGCGTTTGCAAAGACGGATTTCCGGTTGCAGGACGGAACTCCAGGTCCGCCATACTATCTTTGCGATGTGGTGCGCGTTCTGGATGCCGTAGATGAAGAAAACTCTATCCTTAAGATCGAAACGGGCGAAGAATATGTCCTGGGCAAGGCTTACGACTTTAGCGGAACAGTGAAGCTGGCATTTCGAAAGCAAATCGTCGGCGATGCTCATGTGTTTCGGGTGCCTTATTCAGCAGCGATGTTCATCGTCTTCATGGATAAGGTTGCCGTGACCGCACTGACTGAGGCTAGAATATTTAATCCCGCAGACAACAACGGTCTTTTGATTATGGATGCATCGGATTTCACGGATATCTGATCGGTAGGCTTTTAGGAGAGTATTGACATGTCTGACCCAGAAACCATCTTCAGACGGCATCATGTTTTAGAGCAGCAAACCGTGAAGAAGCATGCGGGGTTGCTCAAAGAGCTTGGTTATGCCGGCCTGTTTGATATCCATTCCGAGCGAAATTTATTAAATCTACCAACTGAAATCGGCTTTGCATCCAAACTTGGAATTTCATCGCACGGCGGGCGACACATTTCTGAATACCAACTTGGCATTCGATCCAAGCTCAACTTGTACCAGCAATCTGTCGATTACATCGCGTTCGATCAACACGGCGATCTTGACGCAGGCCGAAGGCTTTCGCAAAAGATCGAAATGCTTCAAGATAGTTTACGCTTAGGGCTTTCTGATGGGCTGCTCTACGTCAACGCGCCGCACGGCCTCAAGCCAAACGACATTCGCGCCGATGTGCGCTCGTTCTTCGACAATCAAGCGCAATTCGCCGTGCGCAATGCAGATGCCATCCGCGCTATCAGCACGATGCAGAACGAGGAGCTGGGCTGGCGAGCCATCGTCCACTCGGAGGCGCGAGTGGTTGCCACATTCGACGAAATGTCGAAGTCAACCGCCAACCTGATTCGCGGGGGAGACGAAGCAGGCGCACGCACGGGCTTTGCAAACGCTATCACGCAGGCCCACGCCGGTGGTCGCCTCACCCTGTCTGAACATGGCATCGCCCAATTCGAGAATACCTTCGGCACCGAAGCGGCAAGACCGCTGCGCATCCCGCGCGGCCAGTCCGGCTTCATTTCTCCGCAGTTGCTCGCCGGCGACCTCTCCGTCGGCCACACCCTGCGTGCCGCCGGCATCGTGGCCAGCACGGTGGATGCATTGAATACCGCCGAGCGGGTGAAAACCCTGCTGCAGCAGGACAACCTGCTCGGTGCCAAGCACGAGTTGCGCGATTATGCCGCCAACAACACCAACGCCTGGCTGGCTGCCTATTCCTTCGGCAAGCTGGGTGCGGAAATGAGTGTGGCCCGCGGCGGCCGACATGTCGGTGCCGTGGCCGGTGCAGTGGCCGGCGGCATCATCGGCTATACCATGTCCGACAAGGCGATGGAGGCCGTGGACCGCGAGGCAATCCGCAACCAGACCGATGCACGCAACATGGCCTGGAAACACAACGGCACCGAATGGGTGCGTTCCATCCCGGCCGACCTGCGCGACGACGGCGTGGATGTGGTCCACAAGCACACCTTCGCGGCCGATCCCGATACCAGCCGCCATCTGGATTTCAAGGCCAGCAACACGGCGGTGGAGATCGCCCTGTCGCGGGTGCCCAAGCCACTGGACCCCTACAGCATCGATGCACCGGCGCATGGTTCGCCGCATGCCCCGACCGTGCGCTGGAGCCGCCATCCCGACAACGGCCATTGGGAACATCGCGCGCCGCCGGTGTTCGCCGAGCGCGGACTGAGCATCGTCGGCAACACGCCGGTCCCCGCGCCGCCGGCACTGGCCGCACGGCTGGACGCGCAGTCCAACGCCATCATCTCGGCCAACATCGCCAACGGCCCGGCACCCATCGCAGCCCGCTACAACGTGGCCCATCACCTGAATGGCTGGGAGACCGTGCAGGGCGTGCAGCGGTCACCGGCCGTGGATGCCGCGCTGGACCCGGACCGGCTGCGGGCATCCAACGGGGAACAGTATCGGCTTGGGCAGGATGGCCAGTGGCGCAGCGACGATGCCGTCGCCACCGGCAACATCGCCCACGAACTGACGGCCACCCGCGCCGCGCTGCAGCCGCGCCTGCAACAGCACGGCCAGACCATGGCCGCATAGCCGGCGTGGCAGGAACCCACGCCCGAGCAGCGCGACCTGACCACGCTGGCCAACCAGTACCGCGGCCACGGCGTGCAGCCGAACCTGGAGACGCTGGCGGCGGCGCAGCTGGCGATCAGCATCACCCGCGAGCAGCACGGACTGGGCCAGCACAACAGTTCGTTGGCGCTGGACCCGAACGTGCCCGAAGGCCGGCACACCGTGCAGTCATCCATCGCACACTTGGCCACGGGTCAAGATGGTGCTGTACGCCCCGTCGCGTGGACCACCGATGCGGACATCGAATGGGCACGCAGTCAACTACAGAAGCAGCCAACACAGGCTACGACGCAAACTGCCGCCACCGCTACCGCTACCGCCACTGCCCAGCCTGCCGACCAAGCAACCGAGCAGGCACAACGCTCGCTGCAGGCCCAGCTGGAACAACTACGGCTGCATCAGGCGCGGATGGATCAGGAAGCACAGGCGGAACAGGCCCGGCGCGAGCAACAGGAACGTGAGCAGGGGCGCGACGAGCAGCAAGCTGCCTTGCCGGAACCGCAAGCCGAACGTGCATCGCAGACGGATCGGCTGCCGGATTCGAGCCAACAGGAACCGGCATCCGACCCGCAGGCGCAGAAGCAGCCTGCCGGCACCCGATTCGGCAGCACCGGCGACCCCGATCTCGACCGGCTGGCCGCCGCGCTGTATGCCGCCGACGATGCGGCCATCTCGCAGGCTGCGGCGCAGATCGCACGGTCGGAAATGGTGCGGGCGTTCGAGCGCTGGGGCCACGATCTGCTGTCCTGGCAAGAGCAGCAGGAACGGCAGCAGGCGCAGGACCGGCAGGCGCAGGAACGCCAGCAGCAGGAGGGCTACGCGCGATGAACGCATCGGTCAACACGGTACCGGACGCAGACCAGTTGCCCGCTTTGCTGGCTTCGCTGCAGAACACGGTGAAACTGCAAGCGGGACTGCTGGCCAAGTTCGAGCAGCGCGACGCGCAGTTGAATGCGGCCGTGCACCGGCGCATGGCGGCGATGCAAAGCGAGGTGCAGCAGCTGCAGCGGCGGGTGGAAGGCATCGTGAGCGGCGCCTCCAGCCACATTGCCGAGCAGGCCAAGGTGGCGGTGGCACCGGCCACGGCCGAGGTGGATCGCGCCACCGCAGCATTCGCGCGCCAGTTGCAGGGTGCGGGCCGCACGCTGTGGACGTGGTATGCCGGCCTGGCCGTGCTGGCGTTGCTGCTGGCAGCGGTGGCTTGGGCCGTGCTGGGGTATTACCGCCGCGAACTGCGGACAGTGAAGGACGAACTGGGCCGCTACGAAAACGCGATTCCCGTGCTGCAGGCGTATTACGCGTCCGATGTCGCCATCTGTGGTGGCCGGGTATGCGTCAATGTCGATCCCGACGGGCAGCGTGCTGGCGACAGGCAGCAATACCGGCAGGCCCGGCAACGCCCGAACCGGTAGCCCGATGTCCGGCATGCAGGCGGGCACAAGCGACATGGGATCTGCATGGCGCCTGATCCTGAACGACGCCGCGCAGCTGCTCTGCATTCACTCGCCTTCGGCAATACGCAGCGCAGCCCGGCGCGGCAGCCCTGCACCCCCAACCCGTCTTCGCCCAGCCTCCTGTCGCGCCTAAGGTCGCGGGCGGCGTCGGCTTGCACTCACCGCCCCGCAGCCGGTATCATGCGCGGCTCGCTGCCGCTTCGGGCAGCCCTGTGCCTTCACGAGAATCGCATGCCCAGCGTCAAAGTCCGCGAAAACGAACCGTTCGAGTTTGCCCTGCGCCGTTTCAAGCGCACCTGCGAAAAGGCCGGGGTGCTGGCCGAAACCCGCAAGCGCGAGTTCTACGAAAAGCCCACGCAGGAACGCAAGCGCAAGGCTGCTGCCGCCGTGAAGCGCCAGGCCCGCCGCAGCTCGCGCGACGCCACCAAGCGCCAGCGCCTGTACTGAGCCATCCGGCGCTGCGGCGCCGCATCGCGTGACACGCAAAGCCGGCGCCGCCCGGCTTTTCGCGTTTGCACAGGCAGCAGAACGGACGGATGCCATCGGTTCGCGTCGTCTCGCCATCTTCAACCCTTCGGAGCACCGCCATGAGCCTGAAAGCCCGCCTGACCGAGGACATGAAAGCCGCGATGAAATCCGGCGAGAAGGACACGCTGGCAGTGATCCGGCTGATCAACGCCGCCATCAAGCAGAAGGAAGTGGACGAGCGCATCCAGCTGGACGATGCCCAGGTGCTGGCCGTGCTGGAGAAGATGGTGAAGCAGCGCAAGGATTCGGTCAGCCAGTTCGAAGCGGCCAGCCGCGAGGACCTGGCCGCGATCGAGCGCACCGAGATCGGGGTGATCGAACGCTACCTGCCGGAGAAGCTGGACGAAGCCACGATCCTGGCCGCCATCGACCGTGCCATCGCCGACACCGGCGCGACCGGGGCCGCCGACATGGGCAAGCTGATGGCGGTGCTGAAGCCCGCACTGGCCGGCCAGGCCGACATGGGACTGGTCAGCAGGCTGGTCAAGCAGCGCCTGGCCTGAGTGCAGCCATGTCGAATGCCGTGATCCAGATCCGGCCGGCCACGGTGGCAGATGTGCCGCTGATCCTCGCCCTGATCCGCGAACTGGCCACCTTCGAGCGCGAGCCGGACGCGGTGATCGCGACCGAGGCGCTGCTGACCGAACAGTTGTTCGGCCAGCGTCCGGCGGCCGAGGTGCTGATCGCCGAACGCGATGACGTGCCGGCCGGCTTCGCCCTGTTTTTCCACGGTTTCAGCACCTGGCAGGGCCGGCGCGGACTGTATCTGGAAGACCTGTTCGTGCGCCCGGACAGCCGTGGCCACGGCGTGGGCCTGGCGTTGATGCGGCAGCTGGCGCACCTGGCCGTGCAGCGCGGTTGTGCCCGCTTCGAGTGGTCGGTGCTGGACTGGAACACGTCTGCCATCGACTTCTACCGCAGGCTGGGCGCGGTCGGCATGGATGCCTGGACGGTACAGCGCCTGGATGGCGATGCCCTGCACGCGCTGGCGGCACAGGCGACGCTGTAGCCGCGGCCTGCACGCCATTTCGGCCACACTGCTGCCATGACCGCCCGAGGCTCCGAGCAGACACACGCGCCTTCGCTGGTCGAGGAGCTGGACCCCACGCGTCCGCAATCGCTGACGCAGGCCGATGGCGCGCCGCCGCCGCCCGGGCCCAGGCAGACCATCCGCAAGGCCACGGCGGGCAATCTGGCCATGGCGTTGCTGCGCCGTTTCCTGGATGCGGACGTGATCACGCAGGCGGCCGCGCTGGCCTTCTACGCCGCGCTGTCGATGGCGCCGCTGCTGCTGTTGCTGCTGTGGCTGACGGCATCGAATGCCGAGGCACAGGCGGCCACGCTGGGGCAGATCGGCCTGCTGATGGGCCCGGAGGCGCGCGACGTGGCACAGACGGTCATCGCCAATGCCCGCCAGGCGCCCGACACCGGATCGATTGCCGGCTGGTGGAGCATCGCCCTGCTGCTGATCGGCGCAACGGCCGTGTTCGCGCAGTTGCAGGATGCGCTGAACCGCATCTTCCGCACCGATGCCACCGCACTGGCGGGTTTCGTGGACTGGCTGAAGAAGCGGCTGTTTTCCTTCGGCATCCTGCTGGCGCTGGGTTTCCTGCTGCTGGTGTCGATGACGGTGACCACGGCGCTGGACATCGCGCTGCGCCACATCGACGTGCTGCAGCCGGCGGTGGCGCTGGTCGCATCGCTGATCGTGTACGCACTGGCGTTCGCCTTCATGTACCACTTCCTGCCCGACCGCCGCGTGCGCTGGCGCCTGGCGCTGGGTGGCGGCGTGTTCACCGCCGTGCTGTTCGTGCTGGGTCGCGGTGCCATCGCCTGGTATCTGCAGCGCGCGCAGACCGGATCGGCCTATGGCGCGATGGGCGCGCTGGTGCTGATGATGCTGTGGGTGTACTACGCGGCGACGATCCTGTTCGTCGGCGCGGTGGTCACAGCCACCATCGACGAGCGCTTGGGCCTGGGTCGCGCGAACGGCACAACGCCGCCATGAGCCGCATTTCCGACGGCTTCATCGACGACCTGCTGGCCCGCACCGACATCGTGGAAGTGGTCGGCAGCCGCGTGCCGCTGAAGAAGCAGGGCCGCGAGTACAGCGCGCGCTGCCCGTTCCACGACGAGCGGTCGCCCTCGTTCACGGTATCGCCCACCAAGCAGTTCTACCACTGCTTCGGCTGCGGTGCGCACGGCAGCGCGATCGGTTTTCTGATGCAGTTCGACCGCCTGGAATTCCTGGATGCGGTGGAAGAGCTGGCCAAGCAGGCCGGCGTGCAGGTGCCGCGCGACACCCGCCAGAACAATGCCAATCCCGATACCGAGCCGCTGTTCGCGGTGCTGGATGCCGCGGCACGCTTCTTTCAGGCGCGGCTGGTCGACAGCGAAAAGGCACGTGACTATTTCGATCGCCGCGGCGTGGATGCGGCGATCCGCGACCAGTTCCAGCTAGGCTACGCACCGGATGCCTACTCGGCCCTGCGCGACGCACTGGGCACCGATCAACGCCGGTTGGCGCTGCTGGAGAAGGCCGGCCTGTTCTCGCGCGGCGAGCGCGGCGCCTACGACAAGTTCCGCGACCGGGTGATGTTTCCCATCCATGACCGCCGTGGCCGCGTGATCGCCTTCGGCGGCCGCGTGCTGGACCAGGACGACGGCCCGAAATACCTCAATTCCCCGGAAACTCCGCTGTTCCACAAGGGCCGCGAACTGTACGGCCTGTGGCACGTGCGGCAGACCAATCGCAGCATCGCGCGGCTGATCGTGGTGGAAGGCTACATGGACGTGATCGCGCTGTTCCAGCACGGCATCACCCAGGCGGTGGCCACGCTGGGCACGGCCACCACGCCGGACCACGCCGAGCTGCTGTTCCGCAACGCGCCGGACGTGGTGTTCTGTTTCGATGGCGATGCCGCCGGCCGGCGTGCCGCCTCGCGGGCCATGGAGTCGGTGCTGCCACGCATGCGCGATGGCCGCCAGGCCTTCTTCCTGTTCCTGCCGGATGGGGATGACCCCGATTCGCTGGTGCGTCGCGAAGGCGCGGCCGGCTTCGAGGCTCGGCTGCAGGCGGCGACGCCGCTGTCGGCGTTCTTCTTCGATACCCATGCCGCCGACGTGAACCTGCACACGCTGGAAGGGCGCAGCCGTCTGGCCGAACGCACCCGGCCACTGCTGGCACGCATTCCCGATGGCGCCTTTGCCGACTTGATGCAGCAGCGCCTGGCCGAACTGACCGGATTGCCGAATGCAGCGCCTGCCACGGCCACCACTGACCCGTCGCCAGCCCGCAGACGAAGCACGAGCGTGCCGGCACCGAAGCGCAGCGTGGTGCGCAGTGCCATCACCCTGCTGCTGCAGCAACCCGCGCTTGCCGCCGACGTGCCGCATCCGCCTGCGTTCGCGGCATTGGAGCAGGCCGGCGTGGAGCTGCTGCTGCGTCTGCTGCCGGTGATCCGCGAACGTCCCGACATCAGCACGGGCGCCCTGCTGGAGCACCTGGCTGACGACCCCGCTGCGGAGTCGCTGCAGAAACTCGCCGTGATCGACCTGCCCGGCCAGCCCGACCTGTGGCGAACCGAATTCCATGATGCGCTGGACAAACTGACCGATCTGGCACGGCAGCAGCGGCGTGAAGCGCTGCAGGCCCGCATGGGCAGTCTGGATGAGGCGGAGAAACAGGAATTGCGCGAATTGCTGCAGGCCCGCAGCTCCGCTTGACGACATCGGCCATCAGACCCCGAGCAAGTTCGTCACGCTACGGGCCTGCTTTTGTTGGCCTGATGACTTTAGAAGCTATCTCAAAATAGGCTCCGTCCCGTTTCGTGTGGAACGTCCTGATCATGTCGTCCCATGAGCGAGCCAAGGATTGCGAGGCAGATGCTTCAGCCTGGCGCACAGCAGATAGCTGATGGCGATGAGGGTCTGGTCGGTGGCATAGCCTTTGGCCCGGGCCTTGGCGGCCTGGATCTGGGCGTTCATCGCTTCGATGAACCCGTTGCTCAGGCCGCTGCGGAAGTGTTCGAGGATGCCGTCCCGATGTGCACGCAAGGTCGCCGCGAGGCGCTTGAACGCAGGCAGCCGGCAACGGCGTGCCCAACTGATCCAGCGATCCAGCAGATGGCCCGCTTCCTGCGGGCAGCGCCCGGTCTCGTACACGCTGCGCAGGGCTTCCTTCAAACGCCAGGCCCGGGCGGTCTTCAACCCCCGGCTCGGTCCTGGCCTCGGACCGTCGCACCTGACCCAGCGCCCGGCTGGCCAGGGCCACCACGTGGAACGGATCAAAGCTCACCTGCGCCTGCGGACAGTGCCGCGCCGCCCCGGCCTGGAAGGCCTGGGACATGTCCATGCTCACCGCGCTGATCGCCTCGGCCGTGCCGCCGTGTGCGTGCAGGTCCTGTGCAAAGGCCGCA
>QFNC01000125.1 GCA_003240695.1 Pseudoxanthomonas suwonensis
GCCGGAGACCCCTCATCCCCGGTCCGGCAGGGCCGCCTCCGGGGTCCCCGCCATCCTGGTCAGCATCAGCTCCTCCGCGGTCATCAGCCCGATGAGCTCGCGCCCCAGCTCGGGCGTCAGGCGGCGGGCGCGGAACGCGCCGACCAGCTCGCGCAGACGATCCTGACGCCGCTCCTCGCGTCCGTCCGGCCCGGCCTCACGCCGGGCGGCCTCCCTCCTGGCCGCCCTCATCTCCCGCCTGGCCGGATCCGCGGCCGCCGCCCTGATCCCGGCGAGACGCCGGTCCTCGTTGGCGAGCAGCCGGGCGACGAACGCGTCCCGCATGGACGGATCGGCCGCCATGCGGGCACGGAACGTCTCCGCCCGGCGCCTGATGATGTCGGCCCACCGCTCCGGGTCCTCGTCCCGGACGCGCCGCCAGGCGAGGACCGCCCTGCGGCGGACCTCCGGGTCACGAAGGCGGTCGGCGCGGCCGGGATCGGCGCGCGCCGCCTCCGCGTCGATCAGGCGCTTCTCCTCGCGGGTCAGCCTGCGGAACCGGAGCCCGGAGTCCCGCTCCCACATGCGCACCATGGAGTCGGAAAAGCCCATGATCCGCATCGCGCCCGAGAAGCTCTCCCCGCGCGCCTGAAGGTCAGCCAGCGTGACGCCGTTCACGGCCCGCGCCCGGTTCGCCCTCGCGCGCGACAGCCGCGCCGCGCCGATCCGGGCGCGGGCCTCATCCGAGTGTCCGGGTCCGGGCATCAGCCGGGCTCGGGCTCGTCGCGAAGCGCCCGGTCGATCTCCGCCTCCGCGCTCACGCCGGCCGCGGCGTAGAAGCCGCGCAGCCCGAACTCACGTGATTCCGGGTCCGGCCCGATCGGCAGCGCCCGCGCCCACTCACGGCCGGTCCGCTCGCACCACGCCTCCATCATGTCTCGCGCCTCATCCAGGTCATCGGCCCAGACCGGCGAACCGTCCTCTCCCGGAAGCGGGCGGATGCCGTATCCGGACGACATGTCGAACAGGTCGAAGTCGCAATCCCGTCGCTCCCGCGCCGCCTCGACGTCGTGCGGGGAGTTGAGGTTGGAGTTGGTCGCGAACAGGACGGCGTGCGCGATCTCATGGAACGCGGTGGCGATCTCCGCCTCCTCGTATTCGCCGACGTGACCGGGCGCGGCGGGGCCGTCAGCCGCGATCTCCTCGACGAGACGGGCGCGGATCTCCGTCTCGTCGCTGACGACGAGCAGGCGCAGAGCGCGCGCGGACGGGGAATCGTCCCGGAACGAGTCCGTGTCCGGCGTCGACACCAGATGAAGCCCCAGGCACCCGTCATGCCCGAACACGTCGCTCATCGTCTCCCGCGAGCAGAGCCACACGGTCACTTCCCGCGCGTCACCGGCAGGAAGCGTCTCCGGGGCCGGCGGGAGCAGGCCGTCGGGCGGGATCGCGGCCAGGGCCGCGCGCGCCGCCTCCCGGAACCACGCCAGCAGCCCGTCCGGCGCGTGCGCCCGCGGGGCGTCCGACCGGTCCGGGAAGTCGTCCTCGAAAACGCGGAAGAGAACCCTCACGGTCCCGCCTCCCAGGAGGGCGCGGCGGACGGCGAGAGGTCCAGGGTGACGCGGGCGCCCCGCTCCGGGGCCGTGACGCAATACCGGAACAGGAAGGTCGAGCCGCCGCCGAGGTTCTCCAGGGCGCGCTCCAGGACGCCCGTCGCGTGAGCGAGCTTTCGGGGCGTGATGACGAAATCCGGATGGGCGACGACCATGCGC
>QFNC01000059.1 GCA_003240695.1 Pseudoxanthomonas suwonensis
TTGACTTCACGTAGCGATGATGCCCAGAGCTCCAGCGTCGTCTCGATCGATGCCCCCGACATCCATGACCTCCAAACCATGGTCACCCATAGGTTCAGGTATCATTCAAAAACGCAACTGTAATGTTAGTCTCGGCCTGCGACAAGCTGCACAACGCCCGCGCCATTGCCACAGATCTGCGGACGCATGGTCCGTCGGTGTTCACGCGGTTCAAGACCGGGCAGGCAGGAACGCTGTGGTACTACCGGGCCCTGGCCGATTTGTTCGCCCGCCGGCTGCCCGGCCCGCTCGCCCGCGAGCTGAACGACACAGTCGTAGATGTGGAACGGCAGGCTGCTGCCTAAGAGGTGCGCCGGGTTAACCAGGGGAGCTCGGCCTGGTGAGAGAAGGTTCCTGGCGGTGAACCGCCCCTGGTTTGCCGGAGGCTGGCGAGCTTGGGTCAGGCCGCCATGGCGGCTGTCTCGAGCTGGGCGTAGTAGCGGGCTTCGGCGTCGGCGGGCGGCATGT
Organism: Pseudoxanthomonas suwonensis; assembly: GCA_003240695.1. GTDB lineage: Bacteria > Pseudomonadota > Gammaproteobacteria > Xanthomonadales > Xanthomonadaceae > Pseudoxanthomonas_B > Pseudoxanthomonas_B suwonensis_A. The sequence goes on from QFNC01000059.1 coordinate 508, forward strand.
TGCTGATCGGCTTGAGGAGGCGGCGGGTGTTGTACCAGTCCACCCAGTAGAGGGTAGCGTATTCGACAGCCTCCAGTGAACGCCACGGGCCGAGGCGTCGAATCACCTCGGTCTTGAACAGGCCGATGACAGTCTCGGCCAGCGCATTATCCATAGCTGTCGCTGACGCTGCCGATGGAGGGCTCGATCCCGGCCTCCCGCAGGAGCCTGGTGTAGCGGATGCCGACGTATTGCGATCCCTTGTCGCTATGATGGATCAGGCCGCCTCGCGCCGGGCGACGGTACTGTAACGCCTGCTCCAGAGCATCGAGGACGAACCCGGCATGCGCAGTCCGGGGCACCCGCCAGCCGACGATGCGGTGGGCGAAGACATGCGGGATCCGCACCCACCAAAGATCGGCGATGCGTCGCACGAGCGGTGCTTTGTTCGTGGAGTGAAGGATCGGGCCTGTCAGCGCGACGAGCCGTGGTGCCGGAGCCAGGCGGCGAAGCCCTTCTCGTCCAGGCGTCCCTCGACCAGGGCCAGCATCTGCGCCACCACGTCCGGCGCCGGGAGGCGGAGCGCGATGCCGTTGACCTTCAGGAACAGGACGCAGCAGCTCCAGGCCGTGCGCTTGTTGGCATCGTTGAAGGCGTGGTTGCTGGCAAGGCCATAGGCATAGGCCGCCGCCAGGTCATACAGGTCAGGTTCCTGCCCTGCCGCATAGGCCAGCTTGTTGAGCGGCCGGCCAAGGGCGCTTTCCAGCAGACCTGGATCCTTGATCCCCTGCATCCCGCCCCATTCGCGTAGCGCCTGATCGTGCAGGAAGACCACGGCATCAGCCTCGAGAAATTCCGGTGCCGTCACCGCCTGGCCAGTTCCTGCAGCGCATCAGCCTCCTCGCGCAGCACCTCGCGGGCCAACTGCATCTGCCGCTCCAGCCTGAGGTTGCGCTTGACCAGCTTTATGCCATCGGCGAGTTCGACCAGGGTCAGGTCCTGCCCGGCCTCGAAGCCCAGGCGGATCCGTGTTTCGGCCGGAAAGGTGATGCCGACCGAGTTGCCCTGCTTGCGCACTGTGACCACGCTCATGACTGCTCCTCGGCATACGAAGTGTATGACGAGGAAGTAGGCGACCGGGCCGTGGAATGCCAGCTATTGCTGTGCCAGGCCCGTCCCGCTGCGCGACCAGGAGGGCAGACAAGTGTCCCGCCTTTATCTGCGGCGGCGCCGATTACCCCCGATAATGTCCGCTTATCGCGAGCATGCCGGTCAGGCCAGCCGGTCGCCCCAATTGGCCGTGCCGATCGCCTCTGGCAGCAGCCCCCATTTCGCCGCCAGGCCTTGCAACGCGGCGACCGGCAGGCTGCCTCGTCCCTCCTCTTCTCGCGCCTTCCTGAGCTTCTTCTTCAATGGAGAGACTTTGGCTGACCGAGCGTCGGTATCGCTTGGAGCCCAGCGGTCTGGCGTGGCGAACAGATAGGCTGAGGTCCATTGCGACCAGCGGCCGGCGACCACCAGGCCGCGCCGGACATGGCCCAGGATGCCGGCTGCTTCGAGCCGCTGCAGGGCGAGCTGCACGGTCGACCGGGCACAGCCCGCCCAGCGCGCCAGCTGCTCGAGGCTGGGATCGCAGACGCCATGCCGCGACGGGCCGCGATAGAGCAGCGTCCAGAGGAGGATGATTCCGGTGCGGCGCAGACAGCCGCCATGCAGCCCTGGCTGGTGCGTCAGCCGCTCCAGACGGCGCGCGGCCTCCATGATGCGGCGCCGGTCCGCATCGCCCAGGATCTGCCGCTGCCACGCGGCAACGCGCACGGATCCGGCCCGCGCCGGGCGCGGTCGTACATCAGGCATGCCCATTCTCCCGGGCCGCCAACAGGGCACAGCTTCCCGTTCCGCAATTCCTTGCGGTCTCCAGAGGGCCGTCCTATCCTGGGGCTACCACACCAAGCCAGAATGCTTCGGCACAGGCTGTATGAAGGGGTCGTTCTGGCGGATCTGCTGGGGCGGCCCTTTCTGCTTTTGAGGCTCCACGCGGGAGTGCGTCGAGGACCACCATCAAAGCCTGTGTAAGACTTTCCTTGCAAGCCCCTGATTTATGCTGCAAAAGCTAGGAAGCTAGCTAGCTTCCTAGCGCCTGAAGGGACTGCTTCCCTCTAGAAAGCTAGCTAGCTATTCTCAGTGAAAGCGCCTAACTGCTTGTTGGCTCTTGTGTCTCAGCTTGAGCTAGCTAGCTTTCTGGCAGATTCAAAGCCCGCAGCTGCTTCTGCACCCATGCCCGCAGCGCTTCTTCCACGATCAGCTGCTTTGGTCGATCGAGCGACTTATGAAGATACTCCAACTGAAGCATCAGCGGCTCAGGGAGCTTTGCATTCAGCTGGACTCGGAGGTCGGGCCTAACACGTGGATCAAGCCACGGAAGATCGGGGCGGGTAGGTGCTGGAGCCGCTGATGCCTCGGCCACAAAGTCTTCCGGGCTCTGAGGGCGACGAGAGGGCATCTTGATCGCCATTGTTAGGCTCCCGCGAACAGCTCTTGATGAAGGAATGAAATTTCGGAGCACGCTTTCAGGTCACGCCGCGGCATCTCGTCGACCGTCAATCCCTCTCCGGCCGAATGATTGAACGCGGCTCGAAAGACGGTCATAGTGTTGAGCAACTTAAATCTCGGCATTTCAGAAAGCACCTCAATCGCCTCACGACGGGCTCGATCCACCGCAGTGGGCGGCACTTGAGACAACACCACCACAGCCCTTAGAGAGTCATTGAAGCCTTCGGCTAAGGCTACGACCTCCTGCATCTTCAGCAGCGTCCAGAAATCAAAGCTGCCTGGTCGGAGAGGCATGAGCAGGGTATCAGCTGCAAGCATTGCCGATCGAAATTCCTGGCTATCTGCGCCGCCTGTATCCACCACAACGTCATCATAGAGCCGAGCGAGTTCCTTCAGCTCGACATGCACTTTTCCGCCTCGGAGGGAGACGCAAGGGACCTGAGGTACCTCTGGATGCTCTTTGCGGGCATCGCTCCAGACTGAAGAAGTTCCTTGGCTGTCCGCATCGACGAGGACCACACTGCTCCCTTGCGCTTTACGTGCCACAGCAAGGTGCGTTGCCAGCGTCGTCTTTCCAACTCCGCCTTTTTCTCCACCTACCATGACAATCATCTCATCCTCCGCTGCCATTAGAAAGCTAGCTAGCTTTCTAGCTAGTCTATCGTTCTACTGCAACGTGCAGGCTAGCTACTGATCTTCCCCTGATTTGATGGACAGGGATCAGGCGGCGGCGCGTTCCATCTGCTCGGGGGTCCTGTAGCCCAAGGCGGAGTGGATACGCTGCCGGTTGTAGTAGCTTTCGATGTAGGCGAACACGTCGCGCCGGGCCTCGTCCCGTGTGGCCCATCGACGCTGCTGGGCGAGTTCGACCTTGAGGGTGTGGAAGAAGCTTTCCATCGGCGCATTGTCGAGGCAATTGCCGCGGCGGCTCATGGACTGCCGCATCCCAGCTGCCTTCAGGAGCTGGCGATAATCTTCGGCAGCATACTGCGAGCCGCGATCCGAGTGCTGCAGCGGGCCAGGTGGCGGCCGCTGCCGCTGGATGGCCATGATAAGCGCGGCGCAGGCGAGTTCCGCACGCATGTGGTCGCGCATGGACCAGCCGACCACCTTGCGCGTCGCCAGGTCGAGAACGGCGGCGAGATAGAGCCAGCCCTCACCGGTGGGCAGATAGGTGATGTCGGCCAGCCAGACCCTGTTGGGACGGGTGACCGAGAACTGTCGGTTCAGCAGGTTCGGAGCGACCGGAAGGGCATGGCGGCTGTTGGTGGTCGTCGGCCGGCAGCGGCGGCCCGCGATCGCCCGGATCCCGGCCCCTCGCATCAGCCGCTCGACCCGGCCGCGGCTGACCAGGCGCCCCTCGGCACGCAAGGCAGCCTGCAGGCGCGGGCTGCCGTAGCGGCCATGATGGCTGGCGTGCAGGCGCCGGATGTCGGCCAGGATCTGCCGATTGGCCACGGTTCTGGCGCTCTCGGGGCGCGCCCGCCAGGCGTAGTAACCTGAGACGGACACGCCGAGCACACGACAGGCGGTCCTGATTGGCCAGGTATCGGCATGGGCGGCGATGAAGTGGAACCTCATCTCGGGGTTTCCGAGAAGATGCCGATGGCTTTTTTTAAAATGTCACGCTCAAGGCGTGCGCGTTCCAGCTCGCGCCGCAGGCGCGCGATCTCGGCAGCCTGATCCGCTGGCGAAGATGCTGGGCCAGATGGCGAAGCAACAGAGCCGCTGCCTGCCGTGACGGGCTGCGGCCGCGGCGCCTCACCATTCTGCCGTCGCCGCCAGCTGCGCAGCATGGACGGCTGGATTCCCAGATTGCCGGCCACTTGCGTCAGCGGGCGGCCGCTTGAGCGCAACAGCGCGACCGCCTCCTGCTTGAACTCCGGCGTGAACTCCCGCCGCGTCTTGCTCATCGGACACCTTCCTCGCTCCCAGGGAGCTTACTCAGGGGTGTCCACCAATTCGAAGGAAATCACTACCGCGCCTCTCCCAGCGGCACGTAGAGCTTGCCGCCCTCTCGGAACTTCTGCGCCATAGCGGCCATGCCCTCCTTCTGCGCCTCGGCGCGGATGTCATGGGAGATGCGCATGGAGCAGAATTTGGGGCCGCACATGGAGCAGAAATGCGCAGTCTTGTGTGCCTCCTTTGGCAGCGTTTCGTCATGAAAGGACCGCGCCGTATCAGGGTCGAGGGAGAGGTTGAACTGGTCCTCCCAGCGGAACTCGAAGCGCGCGCGGGACAAGGCATCGTCGCGCAGCCTCGCGGCCGGATGGCCTTTGGCGAGGTCCGCCGCATGGGCCGCGATCCGGTAGGTGATGACGCCCGTCTTCACGTCGCTGCGGTCCGGCAAGCCGAGATGCTCCTTCGGCGTGACGTAGCAGAGCATGGCGCAGCCGAACCAGCCGATCATGGCTGCGCCTATGCCTGAGGTGATGTGGTCATAGCCGGGGGCGATGTCGGTCGTCAGCGGCCCGAGGGTGTAGAAGGGCGCCTCGCCGCAAGTGGCGAGTTGCTTGTCCATGTTGGCCTTGATCTTGTGCATGGGCACATGGCCCGGGCCCTCGATCATCACCTGGCAATCCTTCGCCCAGGCCAACTGGGTCAGCTCGCCCAGCGTCTCCAGCTCCGCGAACTGCGCAGCGTCGTTGGCATCGGCGATGGAGCCGGGGCGAAGCCCGTCGCCGAGTGAGAAGGAGACGTCATAGGCGCGGCAGATGTCGCAGATCTCGTCGAAATGCTCGTAAAGGAAGCTCTCGCGGTGATGGTGCAGGCACCACTTTGCCATGATGGAGCCACCGCGGGAGACAATGCCCGTCACGCGCCCCGCCGTCAGCGGAACATGGCGCAGCCGCACGCCGGCATGGATGGTGAAGTAGTCCACGCCCTGCTCGGCCTGCTCGATCAGCGTGTCGCGAAAGACCTCCCAGGTCAGGTCTTCGGCAATGCCGCCGACCTTCTCCAGCGCCTGGTAGAGCGGGACGGTGCCGATGGGGATCGGAGCGTTGCGCAGGATCCATTCGCGGATGTTGTGGATGTTGCGGCCGGTCGAAAGGTCCATGACGGTGTCCGCGCCCCAGCGGATCGCCCAGACCATCTTCTCCACCTCCTCCGCCATGGAGGAAGTGACGGCGGAATTGCCGATATTGGCGTTGATCTTCACCAGAAAGTTGCGACCGATGATCATCGGCTCCAGCTCCGGGTGGTTGATATTGGCGGGGATGATGGCGCGGCCGCGTGCCACTTCGTCCCGCACGAATTCCGGGGTGACGTGATCGGGGATGGCGGCGCCGAAATCCTCCCCGTCGCGCCCCAACGCGGCGCGAGCCTGGGTGCGGCCGAGATTCTCGCGGATGGCGACGTACTCCATTTCAGGCGTGATGATGCCCGCACGGGCATAGGCAAGCTGAGTGACCGCCTTGCCATCCTTCGCCCGCAGCGGGCGATGGCGGACGGGGAAAGTGGGGGTCAGACGGTCAGGGGAGACGAAGCCGTTATCCTCGGGCTTCACGTCCCGCCCGTCATAGACCTCAACGTCGCCGCGCGCCTCGGCCCAGGCCTGGCGGTGTCGGGGCAGGCCGCGCTCGATCACGATCTCGGTGGCAGGGTCGGTATACGGGCCCGAGGCATCATAGACCGTCACAGGCGGCTCGCCGGCACTGGGATGCAGGGCAATCTCGCGCATGGGAACGCGAAGTTCCGGATGCCGGATGCCTGGCTTGAAGACCTTGGTGGACGCCGGCAGCGAGCCGGTCGTGACGATTGGCGCACCGGGAACGGGTGGCCTGCTGGTGGTCTGGATCGACATGCGCCGAAGCTCCTGGCATCCGCTACGGAGATCCAGCGCTGACATGGAATGATGGAGGATGCCCGACCCACGCAGGAATGGCGGGGAAAGCCCCTTTTGGGGGAGCCATGGCAGCCGCACCGTCCCTACGCCAGCATGAACTGGATCAGGTTCAACGGGTCACTGCGCTGCCAATGGCGAGCAGTATCTCAGCCCCTTGTCGGGACCCCCCTGGTGACAAGAAACACTCGACCAGACGACACCGGATTGTCAATAGTCCCTAGCAGCAGAGTGCGCCGGTACCGATCCGCAGATACGCCCGATAGCTTTGGTTGTGGAGCGCCGAGCGCCTGCCGCGGTGCTCGGCGCCATGCCGACCCTGAACGAACATTCTCCCCAGCCCCAGAGAGGGGCCCACCCGAATGGTTCGGATGCGGCTGAACTACTAAGCGGCCGAGCCTTCTGCCCAAGGGGTCTGACCAATCAGAGCCGGCACTTCCGCGGCAGGAACCGGACGGCTGAGCAGGTAGCCTTGGGCATCGTTGCAACCCAGGTGACGCAGGGCCTTGAGTTGCCCGGCCGTTTCCACGCCCTCGGCGGTGACCGAAATGCCGAGACTTCGGCTCATGCTGACGACAGCACGGATGACCGCTTTCGATTCTCTCCGGTCCGGAAGGCCGGTGACGAAGGAGCGGTCGATCTTGATCTTGTCGATCGGGAAGCGGAGCAGGTAGGCCAGGGACGAGAAGCCCGTGCCAAAATCATCGAGGGCGATCCGCACGCCCAGTCGGCTCAGCTCGTGCAGGACCGCGAAGTTCGTGTGGTCGTCCTGTAACAAGACCGATTCCGTGATCTCCAGCTCGAGCCGCCCAGCGTCCAGGCGTGCTTCCTCCAGGGCGTTGGCCACCGCCTGTACGAGGCCAGGATTGCGGAACTGGACCGGCGAGAGATTGACCGCCACGCGGATCGCATCGGGCCAGCGGGCCGCCGCCTCACAAGCCGTGCGAAGGGCCCACTCACCCATCCGCATGATCAGTCCGGTTTCTTCGGCCACTGGGATGAACTCGGCGGGCGAGATCATTCCTCGGCCAGGATGCTGCCAGCGCAGCAGCGTCTCAAAGCACGTCACCTCCCCCGTCCGGATCCCAACCAGCGGCTGGAAGTGAAGTTCCAACTCGCCTCGATCAAGGGCTGTGCGGAGGCCGACCAGCGCAGCAAGCCGCCGCTGGACCTCGCCGCCGCGGAGGTCGCCATGCTTAAAGCGCAGTTTGAACAGGTCAAGCAGATGGCCTACTCGCCCGACGGCTTGCTTCTCCATCCGCGCCTACTCGACAGCTACCGGCGGCGGGCAACAATCGCGGCGGAGTTCTCCGGAAAAGAAGAGGAACGTGACCAGGATATCGCCGCCCACTACGGTGTTATCCTAGCTGCCATTGGGGCAGGCCGCGCCGAGTTGGTCCGGCTTCATCGAACTCGGCAGATCGATGATGAAACACTGCACGATCTTGAGCGCGACCTCGACCTTGAGGAAATGGTAGCAATTGCTGCGAAGAGCTAACCGCCGCTTATCGTGCACTCTTGAAGTTTGCTCCAGAAGCAGGGAAGGGGGATATGCCGCCGGTGCTCGCTTCTGCCTCCCTTGGTCGCTCTGTTCTCGATCAAGAGGGTCAGCTTCGGGAGGCGATTAGGGCTTGACGTTGGCGTCCCGAATGACGTCACGCCACTTCTTTGTCTCTTCGGTGACGAACTGCGCGAGATCGGCCGCAGGTCCCGCGGCTGGCTCGGCGCCCAGGTCACGCAGCCGCTTCT
>QFNC01000126.1 GCA_003240695.1 Pseudoxanthomonas suwonensis
CACGACATGGTCTTCACGATCGCCGTGTACCTGGTGGTGGGCTTCGAGATCACCCCGGCCACGGTGATCGGCTTCCTGACGATCCTCGGCTACTCCCTGTACGACACCATCGTGGTGTTCGACAAGGTGCGCGAGAACACCGAGGGCCTGCTGGACCAGGAGCGACTGACGTTCGCCGAGCAGGTGGAACGGGCCGCCAACCAGACCCTGGTCCGGTCGATCAACACCTCTGTGGTGGCGCTGCTGCCCGTGGGCTCGATCCTCGCGATCGGTGCCTTCGTGCTGGGTGCCGGCACCCTTAAGGACATCTCCCTGGCCCTGTTCGTGGGCATGATCGCCGGTACGTACTCCTCGATCCTGCTGGCCCCCGGGATCCTGGTCGACCTGCGCCGCGGCGAACCCCTGATCGCCGCCCACGCCCGCCGCGTGCTCGCCGCTCGTGACGGCAGGGATCCCGAGCCGGAGCCCGTCGTGCACGAAACAACCGACGACGATGCAGACGCCCCTGACAGCGCTGAGCTCGACGATGACGAGCCCGAGGATGAGGCGCCCACCCCCGCCGAGAGCACCGCCCACCGCACCGGCGCGCCCCGAACCCGTACCCATCCGCGCCGCACGCCCCGTCGGCGCCGGAACGCACCACGACGAGGACAGCCATGAAAGCGAACCACCCCGACGCCGAGAAGGTCGCCGCACTGCTGGGCACCCACATCGCGGAGTACCCCGACTTCCCCGAACCCGGCGTGCTGTTCCGGGACATCACCCCGCTGCTGCGGGACGCCACGGCGCTACGCACCGTCATCAAACACTGGGTGAGCATGCTCCCCGAGGACATCGAGTACATCGTGGGCACCGAGGCCCGCGGCTTCGTCCTCGGCGCACCCCTGGCCTATGAGCTGGGCGCCGGCTTCGTCCCGGTGCGTAAGGCCGGCAAGCTGCCGGGCAACCCCGCGTCGCTGCGCTATGACCTCGAGTACGGCAGCGCCGAGGTGCAGATCCAGCAGGGCGCGCTGCCGGAGGGCGCCCGCACCCTCGTGGTCGACGACCTCCTGGCCACCGGCGGCACGGCCGCGGCCACGGTGGAGCTCACCCGCACCTTCGGGGTGGAGCTGCTGGGCGCCTCGTTCCTGATCGAGCTGGAGGGGCTGCAGGGTCGCGACCGGCTCCCCGACGTCCCGATCACCACCGTGTGGTCGATCCCCAACTGACAGCGACCGCCGGCCGTTCCCGGGGCTGTGGGCCTCACCGTGACTGCCTGTGGACACAGGCTGGTCACGAGAACGACCAGGGTCCGTGCACGCGTAGAATGACCACCTCAGGCAGGAGGTGAGCAGTGCAGGACCGCACCGCACCCGAAAGCACCACGGCACCCGAGGGTGCCCCGTCGCACGAGGCGGAGAAGTCGCCCGCGACCCCCGCTCCGAGCAGCGCCGCTCCCGCGAGCTCCCTTGCCGCGCCCAGCTCCTCCCGGGCTCCCGGTGCCGTGCCCCGGCGCAGCCGCTCCCGTCTCTCGTTCTTCGGCTCCCGCCCCGTCTCCACCACCTCACCGCTGCTGGTGCCCCTGCTGGAGACCTTCTCCCCGGGACGCTCCAAGGAGGACATCGCGCTGATCCAGCGCGCCTTCGCCGTCGCCGAGCGCGCCCACCGCGGTCAGATGCGCAAGAGCGGGGACCCGTACATCACCCACCCGGTGTCCGTGGCCACGATCCTGGCCGAGCTGGGCTCCCCGGCG
>QFNC01000060.1 GCA_003240695.1 Pseudoxanthomonas suwonensis
TCGATGTGTCCGGACGCACTCTGATGCTTGATGCCTCCGGTCAGCTCAAGACAGCCTCTGCGGTCGGGGCTGTACCGGTCGCCCTTCCAGGCGGAGGTTCCGTCCCGCTTTCCACGATCGCCAAGATCGAACAACGACCCCAGGATCCTCCGACGTCTGCTGCCGTGTTCGACGGCAAACCGGCGATCGTACTCGGCGTCTCGATGCGCACGGGCCTGAACGTCGTCGATTTCGCTGACGCGCTCCGCTCGGGAGTCGCCTCCGCACAAGCAGACCTCCCGATCGGGATGACCCTTTCCCCGATCACCGATCAGGCGGAGGTCGTGGGCCACAATCTGCAGAAGGTCGGCAAGATCTTCGCGGAGACGGTCGTCATCGTCATGGGTGTCGTCGTCGTGTTTCTCGGCTGGCGTGCTGGATTGGTCACCAGTGTGATCGTGCCGCTGACGGTCCTCGGCACCCTTCTGGTAATGAGCGTGCTTGGGATCGAATTGCACCAGATTTCGATCGCCGCCATCATCATCGCGCTTGGTATCTTCGTCGACAATGCCATCGTGGTAGTCGAGGATTATCAGCGACGGATCGGAGATGGCGAGGCCGCCGAATCCGCTGCTATCCATGCGGGCAAGACTATGGCCGCGCCGCTGCTGGTTTCGTCTCTGGCTATCATCCTGGCCTTTACCCCGCTGGTGGCCGGGTCGAGTGAAACTGCCGAATACATGCGCAGCCTCGCTATTGTTCTCGGCGTCACATTACTCCTGTCGTTGTTCCTCGCCCTGACGGTCGTGGCACTACTCTGCAAGATGTACATCAAAGCCCCTCACGAGGAGCATGAGAAGGACGACTGGATCGGGCGGCTCAGGCGCTGGTACGGGCGCAAAGTACTGATCATTGTCGGCCGTCCAGCAACAGTAGTTGTCGCAATGGTTGCGCTCCTCGCAGGGGCGACCGTCCTCAATGGCCTCCTGCCTCAAGGGCTGCTGGGTCCGTCTGACCGTGCCCAGGTACAGATTCCGATCGAGATCGCCCCCGGAGGCGCCACTCGGGAAAGCCTGAGGGTGGCCCAGGAAATTTCGGCAAGGATAAGCGATCGGAAGGCGCATCCGGAAGTCGTCAGCAACGTGGTTTATGTCGGCGACGGTGGACCGCGGTTCATTCTTGGCCTCAACCCGCCTCTGCCGGCTGGCAACCGCGCCTACGCCGTCGTCAATCTTGCCAAGGGCGCTGATAGCGATGCTGTCGTGCGCGAACTGCGCGACGATCTCACCACCCGTTTCCCGCAGGCGCGTATCGAGCCCAAGCGCTTTTCCCTGGGGATGTCGGAAGCCGGCAAGGCGGTGTTCATTCTTACAGGGCCCGATCGCGACACATTGAGCAAGGCTGCCGAGAAGCTCAAATCGGCACTGCGTACAGTGCCGGGGACGCTCGACGTCCGAGATGATGCTGAAACGGTGATCCCGCGACTTGTCGTAGATATCGATCGCGCACGCGCGGAAGCCGCCAGCGTCACGCCGGCCGACACGGCGCGTGCCCTGCAAGCGGCTTACTCGGGGGTAACGGTCACAACATTGACCCGTGGCGAACTCACGACCCCGGTCATATTGCGCGCCGATGCGACGCTGCGCCTTTCGCCCGAAGCAATCTCGGCGACGCTGGTCAAGCCGGGCGTTACGCTTGGCGACATCGCGACAGTGCACCTGGCCGATCAGGACAGCGTTTTAAATCGCCGCAATCAATACCCCACAATTATGGTTAGTGCGCGCCACCCCACTCTGACGGCCCAGGCACTGACCAGCAAGGTCGCCGACGCGGTCGCCAGCCTCGACCTGCCAGCCGGGCATTCGGTGATCCCGGGGGGTGAGATCGAAGAATCTGCCGAAGCCAATGGCGGTCTGATCCAGTATTTGCCGATAGCACTCTTCGGCATGGCCGGACTGTTCCTGTGGCAGTTTGGCAGCGTCAGGAAGACGATGATCGTCATGGCCTCGATCCCATTCGTCATCATTGGGGCGACCTTGGGTCTGTTCCTCGCCCGTCAGGAGATGAACTACACCGCCATGCTCGGTCTGCTGGCGCTGGCTGGAATCATTGTCAACAATGCGGTTCTACTGCTCGAACGAGTGGTCGAGGAGCGGGCCAACGGTGCCGGTCATGTCGATGCCATCGTCCGTGCAGCGGAGGTCCGTTTGCGCCCGATCATCATGACCAAGCTTACCTGCATTGTCGGTCTTCTGCCGCTGTTCGCCTTCGGTGGCGATCTTTGGCGACCGATGGCAGCCGCGATGATCGGAGGCCTGGCGCTCGGAACGCTTATCACTTTGGTCCTGATCCCGGCACTCTATTCGCTGTTGTTCCACCGCCTGCCGGCTTTGCGAACCCGTTCTGCGCCGCCTCAGGAGGCTTTGTCATGAGATCGCAAGTTGTCTTACTCGCTTCGGCTGCGCTAGCGCTAAGCGGTTGTGTCAGTCTCTCTGAGCGAACACCAGTCCCACCGGTGATGCCGACCTGGACGGTGAATGCAGAAGGACAGAGCGCCGAGCCGGTCGTTCTGGACTGGTGGCGGGCATTTAATGATCCGGTGCTCGATGCATTGGTCAGCGATGCATTGGCACGCAATGCCGATCTCGCCGCCGCTGCCGCAAACCTCAAAGCGGCTCAGGCACTGGTTGGCGAAGCGAAGGCCAGCGCTCTGCCAGGTGGATCGGTTGAAGCTGGCGTCTCCAGCAGGCGCGTTGCGGGATTAGCCCAGCCCCCATTTCCGGGGGCGCCTGATCGCTATCCGGACCAGAATCTGGCAAATGTCGGAGTCACGCTCGGGTGGGAAGTCGATCTGTTTGGACGCATCTCCGCGAACCTCGCAGCAGCACGCGCTCAGGAAGGTGAAGCTCTATGGCTGCGCCGGCAGACAGAGGCTGCGGTAGCGGCGTCGGTTGTCCGCGCTTATGTGGAGAATCGCTACGCTGCCGAGCAAGAGCTGCTGGTGCAGAAGCGCATCGCCGCGCTGGAGGCAATTTCACTGAGTGTCGATAAAGCGGAAGCGCTCGGTGCGGCTTCACGCATAGATCGCGAGGCGGCAACTGGCGCACTTGCCCTGGCGCGAGGTCAGTTACCTGACCTTGTCGCTTCACGCCGCAATAGCGCACGACGTCTGTCGATCCTTGGCGGGCGCGTGCCTGACCCCAATCTGGCGCCAGGCAGTCTACCCATCGCTCCCAGCGTGCTTGATGCCGGCGATCCGGCAGCCATGCTGCGCCGACGACCCGATGTCGGCGCAGCCGAGCAGCGGCTTGCTGGCACTGTGGCACAAGCGCGTATTGCGGTCACAGATCTCTATCCACGTATTTCGCTAGCCGGAAATATCGCGCTTTCAGCTCGGCCTGACCGGCTCGGCGATGATGGCGCCGTAGGATTTGCGGTTGGGCCGAGCCTGATCTGGGGTTTGTTTGATATGCCCCGGCTACTACGCCGGGTGAAATCTGCTGATGCTAGATCGGAAGCCGCGCTTGCACAGTGGCAGGCCGTGGTTCTGGCCGCACTCGAAGAGTCCGATAGCGCCTTGGAGGCTTGGAACTCAAGTCGGTGGGCCGCCAATGAGGCAGAAATTGCCGCGCGCTCTGCCGAGCAAAGCGCTGAATTGGCGACAGTTCGGGAAAATGCGGGTCAGATTTCTGCTCGTGCACGGTTGGGCGCGCAAGTCGAAGCGCTGGATGCAAAGTCGACCGCCTTGGCCCGGCGAGTTCAGAAAACGCAAGGCTGGATAGCCGCGCAGCTCGCGTTGGGAGCAGGCTGGCGCGACATCCGCCCTTAAGCTCAATAATCAAAATCCCGTGGTGCAATGAACCATCATTCAACGACGTCATTTAATAAGGGAACTAAAAATGCATCCTTTCTTTCCCTATGCTGCGTTGACGGCTGCTATTATATGCGAAGTGACCGGCTCGACTTTCATGGCAAAATCTGAGCAGTTTACTCGGCCAATTCCGACACTTTTGATGGCATTATTCTTTGGGATGTCATTTTACTGTTTGACGCAAGCGCTCCGCGTTATCCCTCTTGGCATAACATATGCAATTTGGGCTGGATGCGGCATCGTTCTCACTGCCATCGTGGGGGTTGTTGTGCTCCGCCAGGCTTTGGATGTGGCCGCGATCATTGGCATCGGCCTGATCGTTTCAGGCGTGGTCGTTATGCAGGTCTTCTCAACCTCGTCCGGGCATTAATTTGCCGTTCAATATCCGGCAACTTCGCTACGCTATCGCGGCAGCAGATCACGGTTCCTTCTATCGTGCGGCACGTGCCCTAGATGTCGAGCAATCGACTCTGAGCCGGGCTATCCTGAAGCTGGAACACTCTATCGGCATGTCTATTTTTGAGCGCTCGCGTTCAGGTGTCACAACAACGCTGGCTGGGAGCACCTTCATCCGCAGCGCTAAGCCGATGGTAGACACAGCCGATAAGTTGGTAAAAATGATGCGTGCAGCAGGTCAGGGCCGTGCTGGTGGCCTGATGATCGGACACAACAGTTCCGTTTCTGCCGGCAATTTGCGTGCAACGATATTGAATTGGAGCGAAACTCACCCGGATGTTGATGTGGAGTGCGTTGAATCCGACAGAAGTCTACTTCTGGCGGGACTGAATACTGGAGAAATTGACATCGCAATCTTGATGGGCGTTGCGGGGCAGAACGGATTTCGCTGCGAACCGGTGTGGAGCGAGCGAATGCTCGTCGCATTACCCGAGTCGCATCCACTCGCGAACCAAGATGTCGTGCACTGGACTGATCTTCGGGAAGAGCGCTTCCTATTACCAATCACCGACCCTGGCCCAGCTATTCGCGATATGCTGCTTGGCCGTCTGGCGTTGTCCGGCAGTAAGCCCGATATTCGAGTATTGCGGTCGAGCCGAGAGACTGTGTTGAGCATGCTAGGCGTTAGCTCTGGCGTGAGCATCGTTTGCGAAGGTTCGACCGGCGCACTGTACCCTGATGTTGTGTATCGGCCAATACACGGGGAACAAGGGCCGGCACTAACTGGCTTTTCCGCCTATTGGTGCGAAGACAATATCAATCCGACTATTCACCGTTTCCTCGGATTCATCAAGAGTCGCTACGCGCTAACCTTTGATTTCTCGACAAAAATACAGTAATTTACACAGAATTTTCTGGAGATATCTACTATGTCTCACAGCAAGACAATCATTATCGTGTTAGTCAACTTGGCCATCGGTTTTGCGGGAGGCTTTGCCTTACGACCGCTGATTGCGCCGATCCCTCAAGCGAGGATTACCGCCACCGGGGCAGCGGTGGCCAAGGCATCGGACGACGCACGCGGCACACAGTATTTCGTCGCTCATATCGACGAGGCTCGACAGGTGGTGGCCGGATGTCGTGACGGCTCGGTCCGTGGCGGCGAATGCGCCACGGCCGAAGAAGCGATCATCAAGGTGGATGCTCAGGATCGCCGCCGACGCTTCCTGGGTAACTGATGGCAGCGAGGCGGTCAGCTCTTCGAGGTATCCCGCCGCCGCGAGAATCCTCGGTCGCTCGCCATGAACTTCGCCAGCATTGGCGAGACGAGCTTCTCAGGAACGATAGCATCCCCGCCGGTCTCGGCCGCAAGCGCGGCGGCGTAGGCCGTGAGATCGCGGTGAACAGCGGCAGGCAACTCCACCGTGAGCTTGACGGGGCGATCGTCGGCCAGCGGCCCGAGCTTCAACTTCGTCATCGCGTTACTCCGATGGGTTCGAGCACCAAGTCGCGGGTCAGCACCACGCGCAGCGGATGCCCCGGCCGGATGGTGAGCGTGGGCGGCACATTGAGCTGCCGACGCACGATCTGCTGGCCGGTCTGGTTGATGGTGTCCTGCGAGCCGCGTCGCAGTGCGCGGGTCAGGTCGTCCTCGCTGTCTGCGCCCAGCTCAGCACCGACCCCCAAAAGCGTCGAAACGGCCGCCGCCTTCAGGAGATTGCCCCAATGCTGGTTGACGCGGTCCTGTAGGCCCGCAAACCCTGCGCCATCGGTGCCGGGCTGGCGCTCGAGAACGATCGAACGTCCGTCCGGCAGGATGAGCCGGTCCCAGGCCAGCAGCACGCGCGTCTGACCCGCGGCGACCTCACTGTCATACTCGCCGATCAGCCGCGCGCCCTGCGGGATGAGGAGGATGCGCCCCGTAGGGCTGTCATAGACGTTGGCCGTTACCTGCGCGGTGATCTGGCCGGGAAGGTCGGAGCGGATGCCGGTGATGAGGGCAGCCGGTATCAAGCTGCCGGCCTGCACGATGTTGGGTGATGACGGCGTGGTCAGCCTCTCGACACTGACCGTGCGCTGGTTCGGCGCCTGCGCCATGAAGGTGCGCCTTCCCGCTTGATCGCTTTGCGCCGACGCATCGCCCGTCGCCGCAGGCGCTGGAGTCGGCGCTGCGAGAACCGGCGTAACCGGGGTGTCCGGTGATGCGGCGCTTCCGCTGCCGCCGAGGAAGACCGAGCTGGTGCGGGCCGCGTCGCGCTCCTGAGCGGCACGCTGCCGAGCCGCCTCCGCCGCCTGAGCGCGCGGATCGGGCGGACCTGGCTGCGTGCCGACCGGCGGCACGGTGACATCCTCGCCGCGCTGCTGTGCCGATACGATCGGTCGGCCGAGGTCGCCGGGCAGCGGCGGGCCGAGCCGGGGCGCTTGGGCATAGTCGCGGGGCCCCGACGTGATAGTCTCGGCCGTGGCGCGGCTATCGGTGTTGTAGAGTTCCTGCGCGGCCCGATCGCTCGGCGGTCGTAGCGCATAGATCAGCGAACCACCTATGCCGAGGCCGGCGGCGACGCCGACGACGGCGAGCGCTTTACGGGAAAGCCGCATGACGCGGGGCGGATCGCCGCGAAGCTGGAACGCCGCCGGATCAGGGCGGGCCGACTGTGCGGCGGGCCGATCCTCGACGGACGGATCGTGGCTGTCGGTCACGGCCGCCCCCTCCGTCCATCGTCCCGCACGATGCGGACACGCTGCTCGGTGCGCCGGTCGCCCAGGCGCAGCTCGGCGGCAGCGAACAGGCGATCGACCACCATGTAGCGGCTTTGCACGCGGTAATTGACCAGCTCGGCGTCGCCGGCCACGCCGGTCACGAAAAGCGGTGGCATCTCGCCCTGCGAGATCCCGGCGGGAAACTCGATGAAGACCTGCCTTCCGTCGTCGAACGCGCGGGCCGGACGCCACGGCGCTCTATCGCCGTCGATGCGATAGCGGAAGTTGAGCGCCGCCACGTCCACGCCGGTCGCTACCGGTGCAGCCGCAGCAGCAGCCGCGTTGCGGCCTTGCAAGGCGATGAGCTGGTCGTGCGGATAGGTCCAGGACACTGACGCCATGTAGGTCGCGGGGGTGGCGCGCAGCTCCAGATGGTAGGTGCGCCGATCCGTATTGATAATGAGGTTGGTGGCGAGGTCGGGTCGGGTGGGCTTTACCAAGATATGCACGCGGGCAGCTGCTCCGCTGCCGCTCACCGTATCGCCGATGATCCACCGCACCGTGTCGCCCGCCGCGACCGGCCCCGGCCCGACAAGCTGCTCGCCTTGCTGCAAGGCGATGTCTGTCACCTGACCGGGCGCGGTATAGACCTGATAGAGCGCGCCTTCGGTCCACGGGTATTGCTGGATGGCGTTGAGGAAGCCGTCGCGCACCGGCTGGACGCGCGCGGCATCGTTGGCGTCGCCGACACGGCGGCGCGGATCGGCGGGCTCCGGCGGTCGCGCGCGCTCCGTCACCGGCTTCAATTGACCGGGGAGCGGCAACGGCTCGGGGATCGTGACGATCTCGACCGCGCGGGGCGGCTCGGCCGCGGGCGTCGCCGCGATCTCGCGCGGCGGATCGTCCAACGCGATCACGGGCGGCCTGGCCGACGTGGTGGCGCAGCCGGCGAGCGCGGATGCGGAGACGAAGAGCGCGGCCGTGGCCACGCGGCGGATGAGTATGCCGGTCATTGCGACAGCTCCTTCGACCAATTGAGGGCGTTGACGAAGACGCCGAGCGGATTCTTGCGCAGGGCGTCGGGGGTGCGCGGCGGCTGCACGACGATGGTGAGGATCGCCGACCAGCGTTCGGTGGCGGCAAGGCTGCCGTCCTGATAACGGCGCTCGATCCAGGCGACGCGGAAGCTGTCGGGTGAGGCGCGGATGACGCTGGACACTTCCACCGCGACCTGCCCCCGACCGACATTGGCGAACGGGTCGTTGGCCCTCGCGTAATCGTTGAGCGCGAGCGCGCCGCGATCGGTGGTGAAATCGTATGCTCGAAGCCAGTTCTGACGGACGATGACCGGATCGGCCGGTATCGCGCGGACCTGCTCGATGAAGCGGGCGAGATGGAACGCGACCTGCGGGTCGGTGGGACGGTAGCCGGCCTCGGCCGGCGCGACCGCTTGGGCCTCGCCGAGCCGATCGACCTGCACGACCCAGGGGACGATATGGCCGCGCGTCGATTGCCAGACCAGACCGCCGGCCAGAACGCCTGAGAGGGCCAGCGTCCCGAAGAAGGCGAGCCGCCAGTTCTTCGCCTGCACGCGCGCCGAGCCCATGCGGTCGTCCCATGCCTGCGC
>QFNC01000025.1 GCA_003240695.1 Pseudoxanthomonas suwonensis
ATCTGCTGTGCGCCAGGCTGAAGCATCTGCCTCGCAATCCTTGGCTCGCTCAGAAGACGACATGATCAGGACGTTCCACACGAAACGGGACGGAGCCGAACTGCCACTCCGACGGCAATCGCCGCCGGAGTGTTCAGGACGCACAAGGGCAACAAACAGCCGGCCAGCCATTTTTTCGGCTGTAATTTCATTTGCACGTTGTGATATCACAAGTCCCAGACGAACCATCCTTCAAGCAAACTCTTGTGTTCGTCCTCGGGCTGTATTTGCAAATCCCTTCCATGTAACGTGGATCCGGGCAACTGTTGTTTCTGCCATTGATGGGGTCCTGCCAATCGCACGAGTCAAAGGAATAGACTTCCACGATTTCCCGGTCCAGCGACGTCTTGATTCTGCCCACTGACATCCCGGGCAGTGCCGAAGCCGCGCCGAACAAGTCGAGGATCAGCAGTTTCTGCGTCGGCGTGGCTTCGCTCAATGCGCTGGCATTGAAGCTGGCCAGGCCATGCGCTGTGAAAACGAGACTGGACAGGAACCGCTGTTTGTCGCCCGCATCAAGTGCATCCAGCGGGGTGGTTCGCGTGGCGTCGATCTGCAGATAGGCGGTCAACTTTTCCGGAGTGTCAATTTGCCCCCCCCCTGCACGGACGCAGACAACAGGACGGTTGCGGACAGGGCCAGGATTTTCAATGCATGTTTCACGAACGATCTCCTTGTATTTCCATGTAATGCAAACGGGAACGTGCCGACGTCACATGCTCGAGCACGGCATCAACGCAGCACGCAGATGCGCCGTCAGTACCGGTTTCACGGCTTCCGGACTGGCCGGCCCTCCGAAATCCAGCATCGACACCACCTGCAAACCTGAATAGCCGCAGGGATTGATCCGCCGGAACGGTTCGGTATCCATGGCGATGTTGAAGGCCAGGCCGTGGAAGCTGCAGCCGCGGCGCACGCGGATGCCCAGAGCGGCGATCTTGGCGCCATTGACGTAAACGCCGGGTGCGCCGGCGCGGCGTTCGCCACCGATGTTCCACTCGGCCAAGGTGTCGATGACGGCCTGTTCCAGCCGGTGCACGTACTCGCGCACGCCGATGCCCAGGCGCCTGAGGTCCAGCAGCGGGTAGGCGACGATCTGCCCCGGCCCGTGGTAGGTGACCTGGCCGCCGCGATCCACGTGCAGCACCGGGATGTCGCCGGGCATCAGCACGTGTTCGTCCTTGCCCGCCTGGCCCAGGGTGAACACCGGGTCGTGTTCCACCAGCCACAGTTCGTCGGGCGTGTCGGGGCCGCGCGCATCGGTAAAGGCCTGCATGCCCCGCCACACTGGTTCGTAGGGCCGGCGGCCCAGATCGCGCAGCACCGCCGCAGGCGTTGCCGCTACAGCGTCCACTTCACGTCCGGGTGGGCGCGCAGCGCCGCATGCGCGGCCTCGTACTGCTCGCGGCTGTCGGCGCGGATGCTGAGCTTGATGGCCACGTAGTTGCCGCCGGAGGAATCGCGCCGGGCCACGGTTTCGCGCAGCACGGTGATGCCGGCGTCTTCCAGCAGTTTGGGGATGCTGTCCTCCAGGCCGCTGTCGGCCGCGCCCATGGCGCTCAGCTCGAAGGTGCCGGGAAACTGGAAGCCGTGCTCGGGATTGTCGGAATGGATGTTCATGCCCCGAGTATGGACCCGATGCGCGGGTTTACCAAGGCAGGCGGCAGGCCCGGTTCAGACCGATTCCCACCACATCAGCAGTTCGTGCCACAGGCGCTTGAAGAAGCCGGCTTCTTCCACCGCTTCCAGCGCGATCAGCGGCGCCTGCGCCACCAGCTTGCCGTCCATCATCACCTTGGCGGTGCCGATCTGCTGGCCCTTGGTGATCGGCGCGACCAGGGTCTTGGGCACGTCCATGGTGGCCTTCAGATCACCGTACTTGCCGCGCTGGGCGCTGACCAGCAGCGGCTGCGCCACGCCCAGCGCCACTTCGTTCACCTGGCCCTTCCACAGCTGCTGGGTGGTGACCGGGG
The DNA here is from genome assembly GCA_003240695.1 of Pseudoxanthomonas suwonensis. GTDB lineage: Bacteria > Pseudomonadota > Gammaproteobacteria > Xanthomonadales > Xanthomonadaceae > Pseudoxanthomonas_B > Pseudoxanthomonas_B suwonensis_A. The sequence goes on from QFNC01000025.1 coordinate 2,013, forward strand.
TGTTGGCGGCGTACAGCTGGTGGGTTTCGTAGAAGCGGAAGGCCCAGTTCAGCAGCGCTTGCGAATCCACCGCGCGCTGGTCCTCGCCGGTGCTGCCCATCACCACCGCGATCAGGCGCTGGTCGCCGCGCTTGGCCGAGGACAGCAGGCAGTAGCCGGCAGTGGAGGTGTGGCCGGTCTTGATGCCGTCCACCGACGCGTCGCGCCACAGCAGCCGGTTGCGGTTGGACTGGGTGATGCCGCTGACGGTGTATTCCTTGATCGCGTTGTAGGCGTAGGCCTCGGGGTAGTCGCGGATCAGCGCCCGTCCCAGCCAGGCCAGATCGCGTGCGGTGGTGATGTGGCCCTCCGCCGGCAGCCCGTGCGGATTGACGAAGTGGCTGTTCTTCAGGCCGATTTTCGCGCCGTAGGCATTCATCAGCGCGGCGAAGGCCGATTCGCTGCCGGCCACGTGCTCGGCCAGGGCGATGGCGGCATCGTTGCCGGACTGCACCACCATGCCTTTTTCCATTTCGATGAGGGGTGCGGTCTTGTTCACCTCGAAGCCGCTGTAGCTGCCGTCGGTGCGCGCACCGCCGGTGCGCCAGGCGTGTTCGCTCATCATCACCGGGTCGGTGGGCTTGACCTTGCCGGCGGCCATTTCCGCGGCGATGACGTAGCTGGTCATTACCTTGGTGATGCTGGCCGGTTCCAGCGGGGCATCGATGTTCTCGCCCGCCAGCACCTGGCCGGTGGCGTAATCCATCACCAGCCAGGCCTTGGACACCGCCGGGGCAGGCGCCGGCGGCACCGGCAGACTGTCGCTGAGTGCGGCGGGTGTCGCGGCAGGCGCTGGTGTCGGCGTGGCGGCAGCCGGTTGCGGTACGGCGGCTTGCGGGGCTTGGGCGGCCGCCAGCACGCTGCCGGCAGTGGCGATGGCAAGGGCGGCAAGCAACAGGCGGGGTTTCATCGACACGCACAACTCCAGCGGACGGTGCCGGAGGTGCCCGGCACGGGAGAAACAAGGGAAAGCCGACTAGTCTAATCGCGCACGCGCTGCGGCGGCCCGAATCCCAGACCTGCAACGCGGCGTTCGAGTTCCGCGGCGCGCCCTGCATCCACCGGACCGATGCGCAGCCGCCAGACCGGCTGGCCGTTGGCCTGGCCATCCAGCAATCGGGCCTCGGCGATGCCGGCCTGCTGCAGGCGGTTCAGGGCCTGATCGGCATTCTGCTGGCTGGCGAAGGCGGCCACCTGCAGGATTACCGCGGCGGCGCCGTCGGCCAGTGACGGGCGGGTCGTGGCCGCGACGGGAGCCGCAGGCGGCGAAGGCGGTGCCGTCGGTGCGGAAGCTGCCGTCGTGGCCGCAGTGGTGGCGGCGGGATTCGCGGTTGCGGCCGTCGAAGGCGCTTCGGCCGGCCTGGCGAGGCGCTGCGGCTTGCCGGTGGCGATCTGCACCTGCTGGCGGCTCATCCAGGCATCGAAATCGTCGGTATTGCCGCGCGATGCCGGGCCGATCTCGAAGCGGCGGCGTCCGTCCGTGCCGGTTGGCGCCGAAGTCGCATCCGCTGCAGGCAGCGTGGCTGCCGTGGTGGCGGCAGCAGGCCGGGCGGGCTGCGCCGGCAAAGCGGTCATCAACGTGTCCATGGCACTGGCGGTGGGCATGGCGGCCGGCGAAGCCGCGATGCCCGCGGCTGCTGTCGATGGCGTGGCAGCGGCCAGCAGGGTGCCCCCCGGCAGCAGGCCTTCCACCCGCACGCGGGCGGTCCCGGTGTCGCGGTAGCCCAGTTTCACTGCGGCGGCGTAGCTGAGGTCGATGACGCGGCCGTCGTGGAACGGGCCGCGATCGTTCACCCGCACCACCACCGACTTGCCGTTGTCCAGGTTGGTGACCCGGGCGAAGCTGGGCAGCGGCAGCGACTTGTGTGCGGCGGTGAAGGCGTACATGTCGTACACCTCCTGATTGGAGGTGCGGCGGCCATGGAACTTGTTGCCGTAGTACGAGGCGAGGCCTTCCTCGCGGAAGCCGTCGGGCGATTCCAGCACGGTGTAGGCCTTGCCCAGCACCGAATACGGCGAGCGGTTGCCGTAGCGGGAGCGCGGTTCGTGGCGCACGTCCGGTTCGGGGATGGCATCCACGTTCGGGATGTAGTCCGGCACGGTGTCGCGGATGTGCGGCGCGTACAGGCCGCCGGCGGTGTAGTGGCCGCGCTTGGACACATCCTCGCGTGCCGGTGCGTAGGGCGAACGACGGCCGTCCGGCAGGCCTTCACGGCGCACCGGCGTGCCATCGGGCAGCGCCACCGATTCGGATGCGTCCTTTTTCGGTCCGCTGGCACAGGCCGCCAGCAGCACGCAGCCGGCGGACAGCAACAGCCAACGGCCCTGCATCACGCCCCGGCTCCGGCGCGGATGGCCTGCGCCAACTGGTGCACCGCCATGGCATACATCGGAGAGCGGTTGTAGCGGGTGATCACGTAGAAGTTGCGGTAGCCCAGCCAGTCCTCGCGCCCGGCATCGCCATCCAGGGTGATGACGGTGGCGCCCTCGACGCCGCTTGCCGGCAATGGCTGCCCGGATTGCGGACGGAAACCCAATCGGGCCAGTTCGGCCAGCGGATAGATCGGGTCGTAGGCCTTTGGGCCGCCGTCGTGGGCGAAATCGGCACTGCCGGGCAGGCGATCGGCTCGGGCCACCACCGGCGCGCCGCGCTGCCAGCCGTGCACCACGAAATAATTGGCGATGGAGGCGAACACGTCGGGCTTGTGGGTCAGCAGGTCGCGGCGGCCATCGCCATCGCCATCCTTCGCCCACAGCCGGTAGCTGGATGGCATGAACTGGCCCATCCCCATCGCCCCGGCATAGCTGCCTTTCAATCCGGTGATGGCCAGTTGCGGCTCGGCCTTGTTCAGCGCGAACAGCTGCGCCAGTTCGCCGGCGAAGAACGGTGCGCGCTTGGGATAGCCGAACGCCAGCGTATACAACGCATCCAGCACCCGGTAACTGCCCATGTTGCGACCGTAGCTGGTTTCCACGCCGATGATGGCCACGATGTATTCGGCGGGCACGCCGCTGCTGGCAGCCACCGCATCCAGCGCCGGCTTGTTTTCGCGGTAGAAGGCGATGCCGCCGTTGATGCGTCCATCGTTGAGGAAGATCGGCCGGTAGTCGCGCCACGGCTTCACCGCTTCGGCCGGGCGGTTCATCGCATCGATGATCTTCTGCTGATGCGCCGCCTGCGCCAGCGTGTCGCGGATCAACTGCCGGTCCACGCCGTAGGTACTGGCGGTGTAGTCGATGAAGGCTGCTTCGCGCTGCGCCTGCGGCAGGGCCGGGTCGGTCACCGACGCCGGTGCCACCGGCCGTTCCGGCGGCTGCGGCACAGGCGGCAGCCGCGGCGGCGCGGCCGGTTGGGACCTGGGTTGGGTGGACACCGTGACCGGCGGCGGCACGGGCGTGGCGCAGGCACTCAGCAGCAGCGCGAGGAACAGTGGGGCGTGGCGTCGGCTCATCGCGGGCAGGGTAGCACGATGCCTGCAACCCCACGACCGGATCGGCGGATGCGTTCGGCTGCCGGACAGCACGCCCATGTCACGCCACCCGCGATGGATGTGGTATCGTCCGCCCAGGACAGGACCGTCGCCACATTCGTTCGTGACACGCCGCCTCTGCGAGGCCAGGAGAGTGATCCATGCAGCGCGAGCCTTCCCTGTCCGCCAGCACCGCCGTGAAGATGCCCGGCGACATGGCCGTGGCCGATCCCGGCCAGTATATCGATGCCTACATCCGCGCCCTGCGTGCCGGCGACCCTGTGGCCGCGCGAACCGCCCTGCGCGCGTTCCGCCATTCCGAGCACGGCGAGGAGCTGCTGCAGGAAGGCCGCGACCTGGCACGCGATGCGCGCACCGGGCAGGCCGAACGTGCGGCACGTCCCGATCGCGATGACCGCGACGGCCCGGGCTTCATCGCCACGGGGCTGGCTGCCGGTGCCGCCGTGGCCGTGGCGTCGGGCTGGGATCGCGAGCAACCGGCCATGGCCGTACCGCCCCAGTCGGCCATTCCCGCCTGGACCGAAACCGCCACGCCGGCGCAGGTCGCGCAGCTGGCCAACGAACACCCGCTGTTCGCCCAGGCCCTGCAGCAGCTGCAGCAGCTGGGTCCGCAGGCCGGCGGCTACCGCAACGGCCAGGAACTGGAACTGGTGGCCGGCGGGCTGGCGCTGGAGGCCTCGCGGCAACAATTGCGCGGCATCGACGGGGTGATGCCCAATCAGGACGGCAGCCGGCTGGTGGCCACCTGGCAGAACCCGAACAACAGCGCCGACGTGCGCCATGCCGCCGTCGATCCGCTGCAGTTCACCCAGCAGGCCAATCTGGCCTTGCAGCAGCAGACCATGCTGGCGGAGCTGCAGCGCATGCAGCAGGAGCAGATCGAGCAGCGTTACCGCGACGAGCAGCGCCGCGAGGAGGCACGCCGCGATGACCAGCGCGACCGTGACGTGGCCGCGCGCGGGCCGGTGTGGGTGCCCTGATCCTTGTCGCTGCCCGAACACGCCCACGCCATGGACGATCGCCAGGTCGACAGCGCCCTGACCCGGCTGATGCTGGCCACCGAAGCGCTGCACGAGATCGCCGATATCCTGAAGGACCAGTCGGTGCAGGTGGCCGCGCAGCTGCACGTGCTGCAGGACACCCAGCACGACCTGCGGCGCCGGCGCGAGCAGGAGGAAGTCAAGTTCCGCGGCTCCATGATCGCCCTGTTCCGCGAACAGCACGGCCAGGTGCGGGCGGCCCTGCAGCCGGCGATCCGCGCTGCCTGGACCTCGCTGGGCGTGCTGGCCGGTGCCGGCCTGCTGCTGGTGGCGGGCTTCGGCCTGATGATCAAGCACCAGTACGACCGCCTGCACGAGGTGGAGACCCGCACCATCGACATCCACGTGAATCAGCAGGCGCAGCAGGCCATGCAGCACGTGGACATCGCCAGCTGCGGCGGCCGGCCCTGCATCCGCCTGCGCCAGGACACGCCGCGCTGGAGCAGCGACCAAGGCGAATTCGTGCTGGTGGATGGCAAACCGGCCCCGGCAGACGGGAAATGACGTGAGCCCGGCAGCACCGGATTTCATCGAATGCTATCCCGGCCAGCTGCCGGCGGAGGTCTGTGCCGATGTGGTGGCGCGGATGCGACAGAGTCCGCAGCTGCAACCGGGCCGGGTGGGCGGTGGCGTGTATCCGGAGTTGAAACACAGCCGCGACCTGACCCTGGCTGGCCATCCCCACTGGCAGGACGTGGAACAGACGCTGACCCAGGCGTTGATGCAGTGCGTGGTGCAGTATCTGCGCCGCTACCCGCAGGCGTTGCTGTCGCCGTTCATGCTGCAGAGCCAGGACGATGCCGGGCAGCCCGTGCGTCTGGCGGCGGAGCATCTGCAGGCCATGGACGATGCCGCGTTGACCGGCCTGGTCACCACCTGTCTGCGGCCGTCGGCGATCAACCTGCAGTGGTACCGTAATGGCGAAGGCGGCTATCCCTATTGGCACTGCGAACTGCAGCCGCGCGATGCCTCGGCCGAAACCCTGCACCGTCACTTGCTGTGGACCGTTTACCTGAACGACGGGTTTGCCGAAGGCGAGACCGAATTCCTGTTCCAGCAGAGGAAGATCGTGCCCAGTACCGGTGCCCTGCTGCTGGCGCCGACCGCCTTCACCCATACCCATCGCGGCAACCGCCCGCTGGGCGGCGACAAGTTCATCGCCACCGGCTGGGTGCTGTTCCAGCGCGCCGAGGTACTGTACGGCGGCGGGTGAGGTCCGCGGGTTCCCCGGCAGCCCTCAGAGTGGGCCGCCAGGCACGCCGCTACCTGGCAGATTCAGGACCAGCCAGTACAGCGCCACCTGCTTCACCGCCCACAGGAACTGTTGGAAATCCAGCGGCTTCTGGATGTAGCTGTTGGCATGCAGGGCATACGTGGACTGCACGTCGTCCGGTTCGCGGCTGGTGCTGAGCACCACCACCGGCAACGCCTGGGTGGCCGGGTCGCTGCGGATGGCCTGCAGCACTTCGCGACCGTCGATCTTGGGCAGGTTCAGGTCCAGCAGCACGAGTGCGGGAAGCTGCGCCGGGTCGCGGCCGGTGTGCGATCCGCGGGCGTATAGATAGTCCAGCGCTTCGGCCCCGTCGCGCGTCACCACCAGCCGATTGGGGATGTTGGCCTGCTCGAAGGCGATCCGGGTCAGTTCCACATCATCGGGATTGTCTTCCACCAGCTGGATGTCGCGTTCCATCAATGCTCGTCCTGCACCGGTGGCGGCAAGGGCAGTTCCAGGGTGAAGCAACTGCCCTGACCGGGTCCGTCCGAATACGCACCGATGCGTCCATCCAGCCGTTCGGCGATGCGCGCGGCGATGGCCAGGCCGAGCCCGGCGCCACTGCCGGCGTCGGCGGCATGCAGGCGCTGGAACGGTTCGAAGATGCGTTGTGCGTACTGGCTCTCGAAGCCGCGGCCGCCGTCGCGCACCTGCAGGCGCAGCCAGCCGTCGGCCGACTCGCCCGCCACCTGGATGCGGATCGGCGGCGCGTGCGCCGAAAAGGTCCAGGCATTGGCCAGCAGCTGGGTCAGCGCGGTCTTCAGCAGGCGCTCGTCCGCCCAGGCACGCAAGCCCGGCTGCACGCTGACCTGCGCCTCCTGGTCGGGATGCAGATCGCTCAACTCGGCTGCCACCCACTCGGCCAGCAGGCTGGCATCCACGGCTTCGGGATGCATCACGCAGCGCTCGATGCGGGACAGTTCCAGCAGGCCATCCAGCAGTTCGCCCATCCGTCCGGCCGCGTCGCGGATGCGGGCAAGATACTGATGGCCGGTCGGATCCAGCTGGCCGGCGCAGTGGCTGTCGAGCAGTCCGGCGTAACTGGCGATGGCGCGCAACGGCGCGCGCATGTCGTGAGAAATGCCGTGTGCCAGGGCCGCCTGCTGCCGCTGCAAGGCTTCCACCTGGGTGCGGCTGTCGGCCAGATCCCGCTGCAGCTGGATGATGCGATCGCCCCGGTCGTGCACCGGCGCGATCGCACCGACATCGTTCACTTCATGGCCACTCGCAGCCGTGCTTACACTGTGTGCTTGCATCGGTATTGAGGGAGGCGGGGCATGGGAGGTGGACATGTGGGAGGGAGTGACGGCTGCGTTTATGCCGCACAGTACCGGTGGGCGCGTGTAGAAATGGTGGAAGAAACCCCGACAGGCCATTCATTTGCAATGGATTTCCGATGACGATCGAACAAGTCCTGTTCCTGTTGATCCTGGCCGGCGGCCTGTACCTGTTCATCACCGAGAAGCTGCGGGTGGATGTGACCGCGATGCTGATTCTGCTGGCGCTGGTGCTGACCCGGGTGCTGGATCCCAAGCAGGCGCTGTCCGGTTTCGCCAGCGAGCCGGCGGTAATCGTGGCGGCGGTGTTCGTGATTTCCGGTGGCTTGGCCGCCACCGGCATCACCGAGCGGCTGGGTCAGCTGATCGGCCGTGCGGCCGGACGCACCGAGGCACGCACGATTGCCGTGGTGATGCCGGCGGTGGCGGCACTGTCGGCCTTCACCCATCACGTGATGGTGACCGCGATGATGCTGCCGATCATCCTGCGGCATGCCCGCCAGAACCAGCTGCCGGCCTCGCGACTGCTGATGCCGATGTCGCTGGCGGCATCGCTGGGCACCACCCTGACCCTGGTGAGCGCGCCGGCCTTCCTGCTGGCCAACGACATGATCGCGCGTGCCGGGCAGCCCAGCCTGGGCATCTTCGGCATTTCCGCGATCGGTCTGGCGCTGGTGGTGGTGGGCGTGCTGTACATGCTGGTGGCACGCTGGCTGCTGCCCAAGCGCAGCGGTGAGCATGGCGACGACGACTACATGCGCCTGGATCGCTATCGTACCGAACTGATCGTGACCAAGGAATCGCGCTGGAACACGCGGCCACTGGCCGACCTGCAGAAGGCACTGGACGACAAGTTCCGGCTGCTGGGCTGGCTGCGCGACGGCGTGTTGCGCGAGGACCTGTCACCCACCAGTCCGCTGCTGGCTGGCGACATCCTGCTGGTGGAAGCCGCCGCCGACGACCTGATGACGCTGCACAAGGACCCGGGGTTGGACCTGAATGCCATCAGCCGGTTCGGCAGCACCACCATCGAGGAGGACGAGGGCGAAAGCGAGGGCGAGCTGGTGCAGGCAGTGGTGGCCCCGGGGTCGGAGTTCATCGGCCGCTCGATCCGCGAGCTGGACTTCTCGCGCCAGTTCCGCGCGGTGATCGTCGGCCTGTGGCGGCGCGAGGGTGCGATGGCGCTGCGGCTGTCCGACGCCCGCCTGCGCGAAGGCGACCTGCTGGTGCTGTGGGGCAAGCCCTCACGCTTTGCCGAGCTGGCCCAGCACCACGGCTTCCTGATGCTGGTGCCGTTTGCCGGAGAGGCCAAGCGCCGCATCCGCGCACCGCTGGCCCTGGCGATCCTGGGGGTGACCGTGCTGGTGGCGGCTACCGAGTGGCTGCCGGCACCGTTGGCCTTCCTGCTGGGGGCGGTGGCGATGGTGGTGACCCGCTGCGTGGACGTGGACCGCGCCTACCGCGAAATCGACGTGCGCATCTTCGTGATGATCGCCGGGGTGATTCCGCTGGGCATCGCCATGGAACAGACCGGCACGGCCGATCTGCTGGCGAAGGGCCTGTTCCAGCTGATCGCCGCCTGGCCGCCGCTGGCCATCCTGCTGGTGCTGTTCACCCTGGCCGCATTCCTGACCCAGGTGATGTCCGATGCCGCCACCACCGTGCTGCTGGGGCCGATTGCCATCTCGCTGGCGCAGTCGCTGGGCCTGCCGCCCACCCCGTTCGTGATCTGCACCGCGCTGGGTGCGGTGGTCGCCTTCCTCACCCCGATTGGCCACCACGGCAACCTGTTGATCCTGGGTCCGGGACGTTACCGTTTCGGCGACTTCCTGCGCATCGGCTTGCCGCTGACCATCGTGATCGCGCTGGTCAGCGCCTGGATGTCGCGCTGGCTGTGGCTGGGCGGGCCGCTGTGGCCGGGCGGATGACTTCCGGCCACGCGGCGCTCGCTTAGCGCACAGGCACAGTCCGCGTGCGGGGTTGCAGTGCGGATGGCTCCAGACCACCGGACACGCTGATCCGCAGGGTGGTGATGCGCCCGCTCCCCGTCTGCTCCGGTCCCGGCGTCTGCATCAGCGGCAAGCCGTCGAGCATCACGTTGTCCGGACTGGTCACACTGACCTCACCGGGCTGCGCGGAAAAGCCCAGCGCCCGCCCACCGCTCCACATGCAGATCTCGCCACCGTTCGCATGGCGCCAACGCTGACAGGGCTGACCAGCCACCTGCGCGTTGCCTTGGCGCTGCCATGCGCCGAGGTCGGGCTGCGCATCCTCCGCTGCCGCATCGATCGCCACGTCCAGGAACGAGGGGTCGGACGGCGTCTGCTGCCAGAGGCCGTCCTCGTCCGTGGCGCCCATGACCTCGGCGTCGGTGTAGTCCTCGCGCACGGCTTCCACGAACTCGAACAGGCACAGGCTGCTCGGATGGTCGGTGGGCGAACGCCACGTCCAGGCGGTGGTACGGGCGAGGCGATGCCCGGCATCCACCGCGATCTCGTAGCTGCGCGTCCCGAGCCGGTCGATCTGGTCCTGGCGCAACGGCTTGAGCGGAAAGCCGGCGTCGGTGCAGACCTGCACGGCGTGTTGGTAGTTGGCGATCACCGGATTCACCCCGTTCTCGATCTGCTCGAACACCAGCGTGGCCTGCACCGCCTGATCGCCACCCACCGCCGCAACATCCATGGGCTGCACGTCCGCGGCAGTGCCATCCTGCTCGCCGTCCGCACCGCAGCCAGGCAGAAGCACCAAAACCATGCCTGCGATCACCGATATCCATGCAGGCGTGGCCGTGCCGGTCACGGTGCCGCTTCGAACGCCGATCAACGCTTCACCAACTCCACGCGCCGGTTGCGCGCCTTGCCTTCCTCGCTGGTGTTGTCGGCCACCGGCTGGGTGTCGCCAAAACCGGCAGCGGTGAGACGCTCGGCAGCGATCCCGGCAGTGGTCAGCGCCGCCATCACCGATCGTGCCCGGCCTTCGGAAAGGGCCTGGTTGTGCGCGGCATCGCCGCTGTTGTCGGTGTGGCCGTTGACGGCCAGTTTCAGCGCCGGATCGTCCTTCAGCAGTTGCATCACCTGCGCGATCTGTGGCTGCGATTCGGGCAGGATGTCGGTCTTGTCGGTGGCGAAATGCACCTGCAGTGCCACCTTGCCGGCTGCTTCGAGCTGCTGCTTCAGCTCCGAGGCCGGCAACAGGGTCGCGGTCTGGGCGAAGGCCTTTTCCTGACCGATCACGTACGCGCCACCCGTGCTGCCCAGCACCAGATGCAGCCAGATGTTGCCTTCCGGCCTGCGCACCAGGTACACGCTGGCCGGGTCGCTGTACACATCGCCCAGGCCGTCGATGAAGCCCTGGGTGATCTCATCGCCCCAGGCTTCGATTTCATTCGTGGGGATGCGACCTTCGGATACTTTCTGCCCGCCCATCTGCTGGATCAGGGTCTCGAAGTTGCGACGCACTTCGAATGCCGAGAAATCCTTGCCCTGTTCCGGATAGAAGATCTCGCCATGGAAGCGGCCTTCCACCCAATGCGCCTTGCCATCGATCCAGAACGGGAACCGGGCGAAGTCCTTGTCGGTCCGGCCATAGCCCTGATTGGTGTAGCCGGCAGGCAGGCTGATGTAGGGAAACGCGCCCAGCGTGGCCGAACTGACCGGAAACCGGCTGATGTCGAATCCCGCGGACGTGGCATCGGTGACAGGAGCCGGATCTGCCTGCGGCGCGGCCACCGGTTCGGACACCAGCGCGGCCGGCGTGGCATCGCGCTGGGCATCGCAGGCGGTGATCGCGGCCAGCACGGCGAGGCTGAGAATGGCATGTCGAATGGGCATGGGGGAGTCTCCCTGTGGCAAATGGCGTATACGGCAGTGTGAGAATGGCCGGGTCTCAGCTGCGCATCCCTACCCCGCGCCGCAGCAGCCACAGGCTCAGGCCGCCCAGCAGCAGCACGAACAGCAGCATCAGCGCGAAGGCCATCGGAACCGGCACATCGGACTGCCCCAGCAGCCCGTAGCGGAACGCGTTGACCATGTAGAAGATGGGATTGAAATGGGTGGCGGTCTCGGCCCAGCCCGGCAGCAGCTTCACCGAATAGAACACGCCGCCCAGATAGGTCAGCGGGGTCAGGATGAAGGTGGGGATGATGGCGATGTCGTCGAACTTCTTCGCGTACACCGCATTGACGAAGCCGGCCAGGGAGAAGATCACCGCGCCCAGCAGCACCGAGCCGAAGGTGACCAGCGGATGCGGCATCTGCACCCGGGTGAACAGCATCGCGATCAACAGCACGATGGCGCCGACCATCAAGCCGCGCAGCACGGCCCCGGCCACGTAGCCGCCCAAAATCACCCAGCTGGGCGCCGGGCTTACCAGCAGTTCCTCGATGTGGCGGCCGAACTTGGCACCGAAGAAGCTGGAACTGATGTTGCCGTAGCTGTTCTGGATCACGCTCATCATCACCAGCCCGGGCACGATGAAATCCATGTAGTCGATGCCGTCCATCTGCCCCACGCGCGAGCCGATCAGCCCGCCGAAGATCAGGAAGTACAGAGTCATGGTGATGGCCGGCGGCACCAGCGTCTGCGTCCAGATGCGCAGGATCCGCACGATCTCGCGGCGGGCAATGGTGTGCAGCGCGGTCAGGTTGGGGTGGCTCATGCCGCATCCTCCGGGCGCGCGATCAGCCGCACGAACAGCTCCTCCAGCCGGTTGCTCTTGGTCCGCATCGAGCGCACGCGGATACCCACCGCGCCCAGCGCGTCGAACACCCGGTTCAGGTCCATTGCGCGCGGCATGTCCAGCTCCAGGGTGTGATCGTCCAGGCGGGTCAGGGTGGCGCCGTCGATCACCGGCAGCTGCGCCGGCAGCGTGCCGTCCACGTCCAGCAGGAAGCCTTCCACGTCCAGCTGCGCCAGCATCGCCTTCATCGGCCCCTCGGCCACGATCCGGCCCTGGTTGATGATCGCCAGGTTGCGGCACAGTGCCTCGGCTTCCTCCAGGTAGTGCGTGGTCAGGATGATGGTGGTGCCGGCGGCATTGATTTCGCGCAGGGTCTGCCACATGCCGCGACGGATCTCGATGTCCACGCCCGCCGTGGGTTCGTCCAGGATCAGCAGGCGCGGCCGGGTCATCATCGCCCGCGCGATCATCAGCCGCCGCTTCATGCCGCCGGACAGGGTGCGGCTCATCTGTTCGGCCTTGTCCCACAGCAGCGCCTCGCGCAGCACCTGCTCGGCGCGCGGCAGTGCCTCGGACCGCGGGATGCCGTAGAAACCGGCGTAGTTCACGCAGATGTCCAGCGGCTTCTCGAACATGTTGAAGTTGATTTCCTGCGGCACCAGCCCGAGCTGGCGCATCGCCCCGCTGCGGTCGGCCTCGATGTCATGGCCGAACACCCGCACGCTGCCGGACGTCTTGTTCACCAGCGAGCTGACGATGCCGATCAGGGTCGACTTGCCAGCGCCGTTCGGCCCCAGCAGGGCATGGAAATCGCCCGGCGCCACCTGCAGGGAAATGCCCTTCAGCGCCTCCACGCCATTGGCGTAGGTCTTGCGCAGGTCGGCGACGTCGAGCGCGGGTGCGTCGACGGAGGCAGCGGCAACGGATTCGGACATGTGCCGATTATAGGTGGCGCCCGGTGCCGGTCGGGCGCTCAGGGGGTTCCGGCAACGCTGCGTTCCGCCTTGCGCACATTGCGTGCGAATGTCTCGGCGTGCGTGCAGACCTGCTTCTGCACCTCGGCCGTGGCTTGCGGGTATTTGGTTTGCACCGTGCCGAAGGCGGCGGTGTAGGCCGCATCGTAGGCGGCCGCATCCACGCCGGCGGAGAGCAGTTCCTCGCGGCGGCGCCGTGCATACGCCTCGATCTGCCCGGGCGCAAGCAGCTGGCAGGCTGCTGCGGCCGCCAGACCGGTGCCGTCGCTGCGGATGCGCTGGTCTTCCTTGGCGCTGGGCGGACGCACCGATGCGATCGCCGGTGCGGAGTCGACCGGTTCTGTCGCCGGCTGCCCCATCTTGGCGGTGAGGGCGACCGGCTCGGATTGCGCAGCGGGCCCCTGTTCCCGGGTGGTTGGCTCTGCAACCGGCTGTGACGGCTGCGGCTGCTGCCGCGAACAGACAGTGGCCAGCGCGAGCAGCGCGATGGCGGGCAGCAACGGCTTCAGGTGCATCGGGGGCGGCTCCGGTTCGAAGCAGGCAGTGTACTGCCGCGCGCGCAGTGCGAGCGATCCGGTCCAGCCGGTACCATGTCGCGTCGTGTCGGCACAGCCGAGACCGTTTCCGGAGTTCCGTCCGTTGGCCATCGCCCATTTCCCGATTCGTCTGGTCGCGCGCAGCCTGATGAATCCGCAGGTGCTGCATCTGCAGTTCGTGCGCGACGACGGCCAGTCGCTGGACTACACGCCCGGCCAGTTCATCCAGATCCACTTCCCGCTGGCCGACGGCAGCATGGCCCGGCGCAGCTATTCCTGCGCCACGCGCCACGACCACCACATGCAGCCGGGCGAAGCGGTGGAATTCGTGGCCAGCGTGGTGCCCAGCGGTGCCGCCACGGCGCTGTTCCAGGGCATGGCCATCGGCGACACACTGCAGGCCAGCGGTCCGATGGGGCTGTTCACGCTGAAGGCCGACGACACCAATGCGCGTTACCTGCTGATCGCCACCGGAACCGGCGTGGCCAGTTACCGCTCGATGCTGCCCGACCTGCTGCAGCAGATCGATGCGCGCGGCCTGCAGGTGAGCCTGGTGCATGGCGTGCGCACGCCCGACGAGGCACTGTTTGCCGACGAATTCGCCGCGGCGGCGCGCCGGTTCGGCGACCGCTTCGTCTACATGCCGTGCTTTTCGCGCGAGATGCCGCGTGCTGACGATGCGCGTTTCATCGATGCCTTGCCGCGCCATGGCTACGTGCAGAACCAGCTGGACGAACTGGCGCCGGTGCCCGGACAGGACATCGCCTACCTGTGCGGCAATCCGGATATGGTGGATGCCGGCATCGAGGCACTGAAACAGCGTGGATTGACGATGAAGGACATTCGTCGCGAGAAATACATCAGCCTGAAGTGAATGCCGGGCCGGGCAATGGCGGCGGGTACACTAGCGCGTCCGAATCGATGGGAGTGATTGCCGATGATGCGTCTCGTGGTGCCGACGTTGCTGTGTGCCTTGCTGACCGCCTGTGCCAGTGCGGGGTCGCCATCGATCAATGCCGACTCTTCCACGCAAGCGCCGGTTGTCGATGCCGCCCTGCAGGCCGCCGTGGAGGGCGCCTGGCGCAAGCCTGACAACCGGGCGCGCGACGGCGCCCGCCATCCGCTGCAGACGCTGCGGTTCTTCGGCATCGCCCCCACCCACACCGTGGTGGAAATCACCCCCGGCGCGGGCTGGTACACGGAGATCCTGGCGCCCTACCTGCGCGACCACGGTCGCTATGTCGCCGCCGTGACCAATCCCGCACGCACCCAAGCCCTGCTCGCTGGCGACCCTGCCCGGTACGGCAAGGCTGCCGTGGTGGTGTTCGATGCCAAGGCGCCGGTGTTCGGGCCGCCGGCATCGGCCGATGCGGTGCTGACCTTCCGCAACGTGCACAACTGGGTCGGCAACGGGACTGCACAGGACTATTTCGATGCCTTCCACGCAGTGCTGAAACCCGGCGGCGTACTGGGCGTGGTCGATCACCGCGCCAGGCCCGGCACCGCCGCATCGACCATGCAGAAGTCCGGCTACGTCACCGAGGCGCTGGTGATCCAGATGGCCACCCGCGCCGGCTTCGTGCTGGAGGAGCGCAGCGACATCAACGCCAATCCGCGCGACGATGCCGACCATCCCAATGGCGTGTGGACGCTGCCGCCCACCAACCGCCACGATCCGGAAGATGCGGCCAGCTTCAAGGCCATCGGCGAAAGCGACCGCATGACCCTGCGCTTCCGCAAACCGGGCTGATCCACGCCGGGCCGTCCGCACGCCGATGCTGGTCGCCTTCAACAAGCCGTTCGACGTCCTGACCCAGTTCACCGATCGCAGCGATCCGCCGCGCACCACGCTGGCCGCGTTCGGCTTGCCGCCGGGTGTGTATCCGGCGGGGCGGCTGGACCGCGACAGCGAAGGCCTGCTGCTGCTGACCGACGACGGCGCGCTGGCGCATCGGCTGACCGATCCACGGCACAAGGCGCCGAAGACCTACTGGGTGCAGGTGGAAGGCATGCCGAGCCCGCAGCAGCTGCAGGCGCTGCGCGCTGGGGTGATGTTGAACGATGGCCCAACGCGCCCGGCCCGGGTGCGGCTTCTGCAGGCACCGGTCCTGTGGCCGCGCCACCCGCCGATTCGCGACCGCCGCAGCGTTCCCGACAGCTGGCTGGAAATCGTGCTGCGCGAAGGCCGCAATCGCCAGGTGCGGCGGATGACCGCGGCGGTCGGTCTGCCCACGCTGCGTCTGGTGCGCGTAGCCGTCGGCGCGTATCCATTGGACGGCCTGCAGCCGGGACAATGGCGGGAGGTGGCTCTTGAGTGAACGGTTCATTGATGTGATTGGCACGTGCATGAACCGGTTATCCGGCCGACAGCAACATCGTTCATGAATTTGCTACCGTTCCCGCCAAGCCGCATTCAGGCTTGTCATGGCTTCATTGGGGGGACCGTTACACACGATGGTGCAAAGCCTTTCCAGCAACGGCACGATCCTGGTCGTGGACGATCAGCCGGCCAATCTGCGGGTGGTCTCGGCCTTGCTGAGCAAACATGGCTACCAGGCCTTCGCTGCTGCCAGCGGCCCCGAGGCCCTGGACTGGCTGAAGACACAGCATCCCGACCTGATCCTGCTGGACATGATGATGCCGGGCATGGACGGATTCGCGCTGATCGGCGAAATCCGCCACGATGCGCGCCTGCGCCATGTGCCGGTGATCTTTCTCACGGCCGCGCACGACCGCGAACTGCTGCTGCGCGCGTTCGAGTCCGGGGCGGTCGACTACGTCACCAAGCCGTTCATGCCCGAGGAACTGCTGGCCCGGGTGCAGGCGCACGTGCGCCTGAAGCTGAGCAACGACCGCCTGCAGCGGTTGGTCGCCGAAAAGCAGACCCTGGTCAATCTGGTGGCGCACGACCTGAAGAATCCGCTGACCAGCGTGCTGTTCGCCAGCGAAGTGCTGCTGCAGGACGGCTGCAAGCCACAGCGGATCCCGCGCTACCTGCAGATGATCCACGACAGTGCCGGCGATGCCATCGGCTACATCCGCAGCTACCTGGAAACCCAGCAGGCCGGTCCGCGCCGGGCCGTGCCGGATGCAGACGAAGCCACCAGCCTGCGCCAGGTGGTGGACTGGCTTCACGAGCGCTACGCCCTTCAGATGGAAGCCCGCGGCATGCGTCTGGACACGCCCGATCAACAGCACTCGGCCGCAGACCTGCCGATTGCCGTGTCGGGCCAGTTGTTGCGCCAGGTGGCGGAAAACCTGATCACCAATGCCCTGAAGTACGCGCCGGGCAGCGTGGTGAGCCTGGGGGTGCGTCCGGGTGCGGCCGGTTACATGCAGCTGCTGGTGGAAGACCGCGGGCCGGGCATTCCACCCGGACGGCAACGCGAACTGTTCAAACCGTTCACGCGCCTGACCGACGAGGATCCGGCCAATGGCCTGTCCAGCGGGCTGGGACTGTCATTGGCCAGGCAAATTCTGGGCAGCGTGGACAGTCAGTTGTGGTACGAGGATCGCGAAGGCGGCGGTGCCCGCTTCGTGATGGAAGTGCCCATTCACGTGGCGTCGCGTGGTGACCAGACAGTGGCCGACTCCGAACTTGCGCGATCCTGCTAGCCGCGACGGATCGGAGTCCATCGAGGCCATCAAGCAATCGGGCCCGGGATGAGGCAGAAGGTGCCCGGCAGGTCCGGGCAGGCGTTCGGGTGGCAAGCAAGCAGGCGTGGAATCGGTCAATGCACGGCACGGCGGCGGTTGGCCGGGCGCGCACGCCGACGCGGATGCGCCGTGGTGGAGGCGTCGGCCGTGCTGTCGCCGTCGTCCTCCAGTTGATCGTCGCGACGTTGCGCATCCACCCGCTTGGAGGTGCTGTCGATCGGGCCATTCTGGGCCTGCTTGGCACGACGGCTGGCGGCGTACCACAGCAGCCCGGCGCCGGCAGCCGCCGCGGCCAGCAGCGCCGGATTGCGACGGGCGAACTTGCCGGCGTAGCGCGTGCCGGTTTTCACCGCGCCGATCACCGCACCGGTTTCCACCAGACTCAAGGCCCGACTGGGCAGTCCGTCGGGCACGATGCCCTTGACGGTGTGGCCGATCTGGCCGATCAACCTGGCGGCCTTGTCCGAAACCGTGTCGTATGCACTCATGGCGGGCACCCTCGTGGAGGAATAGGAAAGAAGATGGACAGTATCCGGCGCGCACCTGTCCATGCCGCGTGAGCGCACGGCACGCATCGCCATCTGCCTGCTGAATGCCGCAGGCGATTCAGGCCGGCTAGCGCTTCAGTCGAACCAGGGCACAGTCCAGCGTGGCGGCCAGCAGCACGGCGCGCAGCATCTGCGTGACCAGCGTGGGACGCAGCGAGAACGGGCCGCTGATCAGTGCCTGCCAGACCTGCGCGGACCACGTGGTCGCCCAATCGTGCGGGTTGACCGGACCGACTTGCCGCATCAGCCATGCCCAGGCCCAGCTGTCGAGATAATCGAGCAACTGCCAGCCCGTGCACAGCGTGATCAGTGCGGGCAGGCCGGCGCGCATCACCAGGCGCACGCTGTTCACCACCGGCACGCCCTTGCTGTTCCAGCCGGCGCTGGCCTTGCCGATCAACTTGCGCCATACCATGTGCAGACCGGTGTAGCGTTCGCTGAGCCTGTCCAGTGCGTGGTCGGCGCGGTCCAGTGCCTGCCGCCGGCGCAGATCGATGCCGTAGACCAGCGCGGCCAGCGCCAGCCATACCAACGGCAGCAGCATCGCCCCGCCCAGCATGCGCAGCACCGCCCACACCGGTTCAACCAGCGCGCGCAGCGGTGCCAGCGACAGGTTGAACACGAACGGATTTTCCCACCAGCCGGTGATCGCCTGCCAGGCCACGGTGGCGTGCCACCAGCCCTTCGCCCAGCCCAGCAACGCGGCGATGGCCGTGGCCCCGACGAAGATCCAGTAGGCCTCGCAGGCCGTGGCCAGCACGTTCCAGAACAGCCGTTTGGTGCTGGCGGCACGCCATTTGGCGACTTGCCGGACGGCCCCGGACACCAGCAGGGCGACCCACAGTCCCTTGACCGACAGGATCTCGACGAAGCGTTCGCGCGCATCGAAGCTGACACTGAAATTGTAGCCGCGCAGGAAGTCCTGGCGGATGCCATCCAGCAATCCCCAGGTGGCGTAGTAGGCGAAGAATGGCAATATCGCAATGCCCAGCGCATACGACCACTGCGACCGCGCTGACGGCGTCGCGGCACCTGGCATGGGGGCCGGCGGCTGCATCGGCGCAACCGCCGTCAGCGATGGCCGCAGCACCAGGAACATGGCGATGGTGCAGGCCAGGGTGGTCACGATCATGCCGGCCACGGCGGCATAGGCCAGCAGGATGGACCGTTCGGCCAGCTGCAGCGCAGCGGCACGCAGCAGATCGTAGCCCAGGCGCTGGGCGAAGAACCAGAACACCAGCGCCGGCCAGTGTCGCCACAGCAGACGCATGGCCAGCAGCGGAATGCGCAGCCAAGGACTGTCGGCCATCGGCCAGCCGGAGCGGGCAGGTGCCAGGGTGTTGTCGGCGGTGGACATCGCTGGGTCGGTAACCGGAACGGCCTACGATAGCGCCGGGCCGGAAATGCGCAAGAGCCGCTATGGCACGTTGCCGCAGCGAATCAGCGCGCGAACACCAGCCCGCTCACGTTGTTCCAGCCGGTAGGGGCCACCAGACGCCCCTCGTTCACCATCGCCTTGGGCACGTTGAAGCCGTAGCGTTGCTGTGCCGCCCCGCCACCGGGACGACGATCGAAGGACTGGCAGCCCACCAGCGACAGGGCGGCGTCGTACTTCACGTAGAAGCCGTCCGCGACGTTGCTCGTTCCGCCCACGTCCTTGAACGAACAGGTGTCGGCCACGCAGCTGTTCAGTAAGTTGTTGCCGTATTCCACGAAAAAGCCGTGGTTGGCGATGTCCTGCGCCTCGCAGCCGAGCAACTTGTTGCGCGTGCCCTTGATGTGGAAGCCATAGCCGCGGCAGTACCACGCCTTGCAGGCGGTGAAGAAGCAGTTGGCGGTGCCGATGTAGAACCCCGCGCCTGCATTGCCGCTGGTGGTGGCTTCGCAGTCGGTGAACCAATTGTCCGGGCCGAGGACGTTGAAACCGTGGCGTTTCGCGCGTCGCACCCGCACCCGCGTGGTCACGCAGCCCTGGGTGTCGGTGCCGGCATACACCATGCCGTCCAGCGCGGCATCGTAGACCAGCAGGTTGTCCACCCGGCACACGGCATCCGGTTCGCCCTGGTAATTGCCGGTGGTGCCGACGATGTTGAAATGCACGCCGACTTGCGCCTTGCCGTCGCAGTCCAGCACGAAGTCGGACAGATTCACGCCGTCCACCGGCAGGCCGGCGCCCACGGCGATCATTGCCGGCAGGTTGGCAGTGGCCAGAAGACGCGTGCTCTGGCCCACGCCCCGAATGGTGCAGCCGTTGTCGGGAATGATGGGTTGGCGGATCGCATAGGTGCCGCTGCCCAGCTGGATGGCCTTGGCGCCGGCTTCGATGGCGGCCTGGATCGACTCACCCGGCGCCACGTAGGTCCAGCCGTTGGTGCTGGCCGCTGCGGCGCTGGATGGGCGCGCAGGGGTTGCGGCAATGGGCAGCGCCAATCCGGCAGTGGCGGTTCCCGCAGCAGTCAGCAGCAGATGGCGTCGGTAGGTGTCGATCATGCGGGTGCCTCGCCGTGCCAAGGGAATCGTCGGATTGTAGGAGGGCACTGCAGTTCCAAGCGTGTCCTGCATCGCAGTTCCGAAGCACCGCTGATGGCGGTGGACAGCGGTTAGTCCGAATGGCGACGGGCCAATCACGAAAACTGTGCCTAACAGCACTAAACTGAATGGATATTCAGCCTACGATGGCAAACATGGGGTATCGGGCGCCATGAAGCCGACCGGGTCGGTTTCAGCAAGGGGGAGATCTGCAATGACCAGCGACGCGACTGCAGGGCGCGATCTTCGCCAGTTGACACGGCTGATGGCAGCCGCGTTGGTGCTGCCGTTGGCATTGACCGCCTGTGGCGGCGGTGGCGGTGGCGGTGGGGACGGTGGAGTGTCGCCGCCGCCCGCCAGTCCGCCGCCTGCCGGCACGCCGCCGCCACCACCACCTCCTCCCCCTCCTCCTCCTCCTCCTCCGCCGCCGCCGCCGCCCACTCCCGTGCCGGTAGCCGACATCCCGGCCACCGATGCCGACGCGGCGCGGTTCCTGACGCAGGCCACGTTCGGTCCCACGCTGCAAGAGATCAGCGCGCTGCGGCAAATCGGCTATGCCGCCTGGATCGACCAGCAGGTCAAGGCCGCGCCGTCGTACCAGATGGATTTCCTGAACACCTTCTCGGAAGACGAGATCTACGACCTGCAATTCGGGCACCAGGCGCGCCTGGAAGCGTGGTTCCTGCATGCGCGCGGTGTGGCCGACCCGCGCCGCAACGGGGTGCTGCACAGCGACCAGCTGCGCCAGCGGGTTGCGTTCGCGCTGAGCGAGATCATGGTGGTGTCGCAGCTGAACAATGACCTGTTCGTCGGACGCTTCGGCTACACCGCGGCCAGCTACTACGACGTGCTGGCGCGCAATGCCTTTGGCAACTACCGCACCCTGCTGGAGGAAGTGACTCTGCACCCGGCGATGGGCGCGTACCTGTCGATGATGGGCAACCAGAAACCGGACGCCACGCTGAACATCCGTCCGGACGAGAACTACGCCCGCGAAGTGATGCAACTGTTCAGCGTGGGAGAGATTCTGCTGAATCCGGATGGCACTGCGAAACTCGACGCCCAGGGCAAGCGCATCCCCGCCTATGGCTAGGACACGGTGAAGGGCTTCGCCCACGTGTTCACCGGCTGGCGGCGCAGCGGCTGCTCGCAGGAACAATTCGAGTGCTACACCTGGTGGCCGCTGAAGAATCCTGCGCTGGACCGGCCGATGGAATCGTTCGCGTCGATGCACGCGCGCGACTACAGCAAGCAGCTGCTGGTGTATCCGGGCGTGACCCTGGGCAACGGTCTGCAACCGGCCGGTGCCGACGCCCAGGCCGACCTGAAGGCGGCGCTGGACAACATCTTCCGCCATCCCAACGTGGGACCGTTCATCGCCGAGGCGCTGATCAAGCGTCTGGTCACCAGCAATCCCACCCCGGCCTACGTGCAGCGCGTGGCGGCCAGGTTCGACGACAACGGCGCAGGCGTGCGCGGCGATCTGCGCGCGGTGGTCACGGCCATTCTGCTGGATCCGGAAGCGCGGCTGGTGAGCCAGCAGCCGGCGTATTTCGGCAAGGCGCGCGAACCGCTGCTGCGGCTCACCCACCTGTGGCGGGCGTTGGACGCCAGCAGCCGCTCCGGGCGCATGGCCAACTACTACGTGGTGCGCTATCCGCACGTGGACAACTACGGCCAGCTGCCGATGCGTTCGCCGTCTGTGTTCAATTTCTTCAGCCCTGGCTACATGCCGATCGGCGAGATGACCGAACAGCAGCTGACCGCGCCGGAACTGCAGCTGGCCACCAGCGAAATGCTGCCGATCACCCAGAACACCATCGGCAACGAGATCTTCCACGGTTGGAAGGGCACTCCCGGTGCCGATGCCGACGACGTGTTGCTGGATCTGGGGCGCGATGCTGCATTGGCAGGCGATCCGGCGGCACTGGTCGATCGTTACAACCTGCTGTTCCTGTCCGGGCAGATGTCGCCACGGCTGAAACAGCTGGTGGTGCAGCGCGTGGCCGAGATCCCCAATGCCAACAACGGTCGCGACCGTGTCCAAGAAGCCCTGTTCCTGACGCTCAACGCGCCCGAATACGTGATCCAGAAATAAGGAGTCGGCCATGAAGCGACGCGAATTCCTCCGCAACGCCATCTGCGCCGGTCTGGGTGGCGCGGGCCTGTACTCGGCCTTCGGCAACCTGCAGCTGATGCACGCGGCCACGCGCGCCTACGGCCCTGCGGCCTTCAGCGACTACAAGGCACTGGTGTGCGTGTTCCTGCATGGCGGCAACGACGGCTTCAACATGGTGGTGCCGCACAGCGATGCGGCCTACAACCGGTACCGCACCGCGCGGGCCACGCTGGCGCTGCCGCGCGACCGGCTGCTGCCGCTGCTGCCGCAGGCCGGCGGCGCTGCCTCCGATGGCGCCGATTACGCGCTGTACAACGCCACCACCGACGACGATCCCATCGGTGCCAGCGGTCTGCGCGACCTGTTCAACAGCGGCAAGGCGGCGATCCTGGCCAACGTGGGCACGCTGATGCGGCCCACCACCAAGGCCCAGTACCACAGCGGCAGTCATGCGTTGCCGCCGCTGCTGTTCTCGCACGATGCGCAGCAGAACTACTGGCAGATCTCGCGCACCGACGACCTGCGCAATCTGGGCTGGGGCGGCCGCATCGCCGACCTGCTGCACGACGCCAATCCGGATGGCTTCATCCCGATGCTCACCGGCCTGGGTGGTGAAAGCCTGCTGGGTCGCGCCGCGGTTGCCACGCAGTTCGTCACAGGCACCGGTGGGCCCAACGTGTTTTCGCACACCGCCTGGAATGCCGAACGCCGCGCGGTGATGAACGAGATCATGAAACCCGCCGAACAGAAGCACCCGATGGAACGGGCCTATGCCGCGGCGTACACCCGCACCCGCGACACCGCGGCCAGCGTGCGCGATGCGCTGGAGGCCGCGCCGGAACTGGCCACCGTGTTCCCCGATACCGGCCTGGGCATGCAACTGCGGATGGTGGCGCAGTTGATCGCCGCCCGGAACATCCTGGGAATGAAGCGGCAGATCTACTTCGTCGGCATGGGCGGCTTCGACACCCACGATTTCCAGATGAGCAGCCACGCCGGCCTGCTGTCCACCGTGGCGCAGGCCATCACCGCCTTCCAGAGGGCCACCACCGAACTGGGCGTGGACAACGGCGTGACCACCTTCACCGCCTCGGACTTCGGCCGCACGCTGTCCTCCAACGGCGACGGCTCCGACCACGGCTGGGGCTCGCACCACCTGGTGGTGGGTGGCGCGGTGAACGGCGGCCGCTTTTACGGGCGCATGCCGCAGCTGCAGAACGGCAGCCCCGAGGACGTGGGCTGGGGCCAGATCATCCCCACCACCTCGGTGGACCAGTACGCCGCCACCCTGGCGCGCTGGTTCGGCGTGGCCGATGCCGACCTGAATCTGATTTTGCCGAACCTGGCCAATTTCGAGCAGCGCAATCTGGGGTTCATGAAGGCGTAGCCTATTAAGTCCGAATCCCGAACTTGGGCTTTCTGGAGCGTCTTTACGCATTGATCGATGCTGAAATCCTGTCAAAAACAGATTGAAATTCCGATAAATCACTAGGCTCGCTCAGAAAAACGGCTCTTTCCGCGCACGCTCTTTTATGCCCATCGTTAAATGAAAAATGAACTATTTTTCCGCTAGTGTCTTCATGAATAGTGACTTGGGCGGGCCTTTCATCGCGAAGCAGCCTTTTAACGCGATCCGATAGCAGATTTTCTGTGTCGATGGGGAGCTGAAAAAAATCCTTGTTGGACTGTAACGAAGATCCTTCGCGCTTTCGTCTGCCTGTAAGTTGATCGACTGCTCTTTTTCCAGCATCGTCACCATCAATAATGAGCACAACACCGACGTCTCCGCCCGCGAAATTTGCAATGCTTTCATACAGGTATGTTGCCGAAGTTGCATTTCCGGAGGGAAAGAATTTAACATCGTTTGGATTCAATGATAACGATGAAGACAACTTGTTCATGGCGCCCTTGAACAATATTTCGTCGCTGGGTCCTTCAACAACAATATTCAGGAGATAGTAGAGCATTGAATCTTGAAGGGAGACGCCCAAGCTTTGGCGGGCTAGTTCATACTCAGATCCGATGATGACGGTGCTGTGAGGGGAACCCTCTGATTTGTCTACAACAAACGCATTCACTCCAGAATTAGTTCTCGGAACAAAATGGGCACAGTGTGACGTGATAAGCGTCTGAACTTCCTTTGAAAATTCAAACATCATTTCCGCCATTGCGCGCTGCTTGCTAGGATGCAGAAATGATTCTGGCTCTTCGATTGCCCAAATGAATGTTTGTCTAGAATTGTGTCTCTGAGGATGGTTGTCGGCTAGGTATTTAAGAAGGAATAGCAGGCTGCTCGTTTGGATTCCTGCGCCCTTGGATTTCAGGCCGGTTTCAGCAGTATCGAAAATAACAGGGGTGAGACTTGGAAGCATTTCCTCAAGATTTGCAAAAGGAAGCTTGAGATCAAACTGGCCGACTTCCGGGAAAACATTTCTAATTGAAGTTGTTACTGAATTGGACGAACTTTTCAATTCGGGCGTGAGCTTTGAAAGCAATGCTTTAATGACCTCGTTGATTTCTTGCCGCCTTTTAACCGCGCCGCTCCATCCGCTAAAAATTGTTTTAATCAGTTCTGAACTTATTTCACTGGTTATGCTTTCTAAAGAATCGCGACCGACTGGGATATACTTAAATATGACGGCCTGTCTTAAATGATCTCTGACCTTATAGATCAATTCTTTCTGTATGTTTTTCGTCCCTTTTTGCCCTATGAATTGCCATGATTCGACTCCGTTTTTGGAGTACGAGAGCCTGATTTGTATTTCGTTATCCTGAAGTCGCATTTGATTTGTGTTTTTCTCAATATCCTCAAGTGCTTTTCTCAGGTTCACCTCTTTATCTGGTTCATAAGTGACGGTCAGGGTTATTTTTGTTTGTGCGGACGCTGGCAGCGTGGCCAATTTTGGAAAGTCGAGTTCCGGCGAGTAGGGTCGGCCGTCTGCAGTTCCTTTAAAAAACAATTCCAGCGCCCTCAAAATGTTTGATTTTCCGCAGTTATTCGGCCCGACGATTACGGTTAGTTGCTCAAGATCCATGGTCATCGGAGAGCCGATGATGGACCTGAAGTTTTCTATTTCGGCCTTGATTAGCTTGATCATGGGGTTAATCGAATTCCGTCCGCGTGGAGTGAATTGTTTTGGGCGTCAAATGCCTACTTCTCCTTGGCCGTGGTGCTTGTCTTTCTCGTCTTCTTCCGGCTGCGCCAGTTCCGGCGTGATCTTCTCGATGGTGTGGCGCATTTCGCGGCCCAGGATCACCTGCGCGTCCTGCGCCAGCGCGTTCAGGCGCTCATCGAACAGCAGCTTGTTGTCGGCGTTGGGCCACACCAGGCCCAGTTCGCGCAGTTTCTGGATGAAGCCGCGGAACAGCGACTTGTCGAAGAATTCCGGTGCGGCCTGCGCGTACAGCAGCGACAGCCGCTGCGCGGCCAGGTGGCACAGGCTTTCCAGTTCCACCGAGCCCAGCGTGCCGGGGCCGTTCTTGGCCAGCACCGAGATGGAAATGTAGTAGCGCTCGAACGCCTGCTGCAGCGGGTGGCCCAGCGCGCGCAGGCGGAACACCTCGTCGGTCTGGCCGGCGTTGCGGGTCAGGGTGGCGCCGTCGGCGCCGGCCTGCAGCAGGCCTTCGCGCACGTACAGGTCGATGGTGCCGTCGATGCGCTCGGCGAAGCCGTCGGCATCCCACGGCAGGAACAGCTCGCTCTGAAGGAACGGGTACACGTTGCGGCCCAGCTGCCGCACCAGCTCGCGCGACAGGCGGCGGTTGTGCAGGAAGCAGCAGGCGACCCAGGCCGAGGCGGTGAACAGGTGCAGCACGTTGTTGCGGAAGTAGCTCAGCAGCACCGCGGTGTCTCCGCCCACGCGCAGCACGTCGCCCAGCGGATGCGCAATGCGCTCCAGGATGCCGATCTCCTCGCCGTGGCGCACGATCTGTTCGGGCGTGTGCGGGGTCACGGTGACCAGGGACGAATACGGCAATTCGGTCAGCAGGGTCTTCGACAGGGCGATCTGCGCAAGCAGGTCGCCCTCGCCCATGCTGTGCTTTGGCGTGGACAGCAGCGCCAGCGCCAGCAGGTTGATCGGGTTCACGTCGGCGGCGGCGTTGTTGTGCACGTTGATGCGCTGGGCCAGCACGTCGACGGTGTCGGCCAGCCACTTCGGCTTGTCGTCCTCGTCCAGCGGCTCGCCGTTCCAGTCCGGCGCGGTCTCGGCCAGCACCTCGTGCAGATGGATCGGCTCGCCGAAGTTCACCACCACCTGGCCGTAGTTGCTGCGCAGCACCCGCGGGATGCCGAGGATCACCTGCCAGATGGATTCCTTTTCCTTGGGCTTGCCGGTCAGCTCGTCCAGATAGCTGCCGCCTTCCATCAGTTTCTCGTAGCCCACGTACACCGGTTGGAACAGCACCGGACGGGTGGGCTGGCGCAGGTAGCTGCGCACGGTCATCGCGATCATGCCGCCCTTGGGCTGCAGCAGCCGGCCGGTGCGCGAGCGGCCGCCTTCCACGAAATATTCCACCGCATAGCCGCCGGCCACCAGCTGTGCCACGTATTCGCTGAGCACCGCCGAATACAGCGCGTTGCCGCGGATGGAGCGGCGGATGAAGAAGGCGCCGCCCTTGCGCAGCAGCGTGCCCACCACCGGCAGGTTCAGGTTGATACCGGCCACGATGTGCGGCGGCACGATGCCGCGGTTGTACAGCAGGTAGCTCAGCAGCAGATAGTCCATGTGGCTGCGGTGGGTGGGCACGTACACGATTTCCCGCCCCGGGGCGGCGGCTTTCAGCGCATCCAGGTGATGCACCAGCACGCCGCGGTAGATGCGGTTCCACACCCAGGTCAGCAGCAGGCTGGCCGAGCGCACCGCCGGATGCGAATAGTCGGCGGCGATTTCGTAGGCCATCGCATGGGCCTTCTTCCATGCCTGGGCCTGCGCGCGCGCCGGATCGCTGCCGCCATCGCGGCGGGCCTGGTCGGCGATGGCGTCCTTCACGACTGGCGCGGCCAGCACCTTGTCGATCAGCAATCGGCGGGTGGACAGGTCCGGGCCGATGATCGCTTCGCGGATGCGGTGGAAGTGGGTGCGCAGCACCCGCGACAGCTTGCGCACGGTGCGTTCGGGTTCCAGCCCTTCGCCGATCACCTCGCGCACGTTCACCGGCGTGGCGAAGCGCACCAGCGTGTCGCGGCCGTTCAGCAGGATCGCCAGCAAGCGCCGGAAGCGGCCGACCAGCGTCCAGTTTTCCGAAAACAGCACCGCGAACCAGCCGCTGTTCTTGTCCGGCGCACGCCCCACGAAAATCGACACCGGCACCAGCTGCACATCCAGTCCGGCATCGCTGCGGTGGGCTTCCAGCAGCCGCGCCAGTGATTCGGAGTGGGTCTTGCCCGACGATTGGGCGCTGGGAATGCCCAGCGGGCTGCCGGCATTGCGGCGCGACAGCGCCACGTAGGCACGCTTGCGCCGCAGCGGGTCGCCCGGCAGCGGCCGCAGCGGCGAAGGCAGCCCCGCCTCGCGGCAGGCGCGTTCCAGGATCAGCGCGTTGGACAGGCCGTAGTCTTCCAGCACGTAGCACACCGGGCGCTGGTCCACCAGATCGGCGGGCGTGGGCGGCTCGATGCGCAGCTGGATCCACGGTGCCAGCACGCCACCGGCCAGCCGCGCCCACAGCGGGCGACGCCGGCGCAGCGCTGCCACCGGGGCCGGCGTGGGTGCGTCGGCATCGGCGGCGATGCGCTCGTCGTCCGGCTGCTGCATCGCCTCGCCCAGCGTCATTTCGGGCGGCGGGTCGAAGCGGGCCGGCTCGGCGGCCGGGTCTTCGCCGAACAGAGAGGGTTGGTCGGGGCGTTGTGGCATCGGTGGCATTATGCCGAACAGCCGGCACCCGGCGCGGACGATGGCGGCGCAGCCAGCGCCTGCCGGGTGCCGCGCAGGAAATCGCTGACGTACCAGTGGCCGTCGATGCGTTCCACGTCCACCTCGGCCTCGATGGCCTGCCGGTGCAGCCGATAGCGGATGCGCAGCGTGGCCCGGTCGGCCTGCTGCGCCTGTACCTGGGTCTGCATGCCGGACAGGGCGGCATCCACGTCCAGGCCATAGCCGAGCAACTGCTGCTTCAGCGTGCGCGAAAACCCGCCCAGCCGCTGCAGGCTGTCATCCAGACCATGTTGGCGGAAGTGGGCCGGCGTGTGCAGGCCACTCCGGCGGGCGGCGATGGTCATCTGCTGGATGGCCGCCCTGCCGCGGTCGGGATCGCCCAGCGCCGTGGCGGCCGCCCAGCCGCCCACGGCCTGCACCAGTTGCGGATAGTGCTGGCGCTGCTGGGCCGAGAAGTCGCCTTCGCGCTGCAGGTATTCGGTACCGAACAGGGTCAGGGCGCGGGCCGCGGCGTGCAGTTCGGCATCGGCGCCGGCGAACTGCTGGTCGAAGCCGCGGCGCAGGCGCTGCTCCGCCCCGGCGGCGGACAGGGTTTGCAGCAAGCCGGGGATGCGCTGGCCGAACGGTAATTCTTCCAGCGGCCAGCAGGTGCGGCCCTGCTGCCAGGCGGCCTGCAGTTGCCGATGCAGGTCTGGAGGCACCGCGACCTGGACGAAGCCGTCCAGGCGATCTTGCCGCAGCAGGCGGGTGGGGATCAGCACCGCGTCGGCTGGCGTGGTGGCCGCTGTCTTCCGCGCAGCTGGTGCCTCGACCGTGGCCACAGGCTGCGGTGCGGTGCGGTCTGCACAGCCAGTCGGCAGGCCGATGAACAGCAGCAAGGCCGCGGCGCCGGCGCGCCGGACAGGGAGATGGCTGGATCGCATGGTGTGCAGGTTCGCCTGACCGTTCGCGGACACGGACCAGAGCCTACAGGTTGTGCACCACCCAGTCCCGGGCGCTGCTCACAGCTTCGGACACGTCCAACGCCGCCTGGGCCACCTCGGCCGGGCTGCCGCCCTCGGCCCACACGGCCGCCAGCGCCGCCAGACGGTCGCGGGTGGCGCGGGTGTAGGCGCCTTCCAGCTCGTTCTGCGCGTCGGCAGCCAGTTTCTGCGGATACAGCAGGCGGGCCTCGTCGCTGCGGTTGAACAGCGCGATCAGCCGCTCCAGGTGCTGGCGGAAGGCGTCCTGGCCCAGATTGGTGCGCTGGGTGCGCTGCAGATGCCACACGGTCAGGTATTCCACCGGTCCCAGCAGGCGTCGCGGCGACGCGCCGAAAAAATGCCCGGACAGGCTGTTCACGTCGATCGGCGCATGGCTCTGCGGCAGCAGCGTGGCCCCCCACGAACTCAGCGCGCCACCGGGCAGATCCATGCGCCGCAGCGCGGTGCCGAAGGTGTCGGCCACCAGTCGCTGCGCGTGCTCGTCGTCGCTTTCGGAAATCACCCCGATCAGGCGCAGAAACAGCGGGTAATGATCCTCGCCCAGCCGCCGCACCAGCCGCTTCAACACGGTCAGGCGGTATTCGGGATCGTCGTGTGCCGCCAAGGCCGCCACCAGCTGGTCGGCGGCCTGTCGCAACGCCAAGGCATCGGGCAGGCCGGCGGGGACGCGATCCGGATCGGACGACGGCAGGGTCATGGCCATAGTGTAGCCCGCCGTTTGCGGCGTGGCGGAGCAGTTGCAGGCGTGAGCGGGCGAATCAGCCCAGCGTGAACAGGATCGCGTCGGCGGCGCGGTCGGCAGCCGAGGCCAGATCGAGCTGGCCCAATTCGCTGCCCAGTGCGGCATCGCCTTGCAGCAGGCGCTGGCCTTCGTCCACGCCATCCCAGGCGGGGAGGTTCAGGACCACTTCGCCGGCATCCGCCAGCTGGACCGGACTGGCCTGGGCGTCAGCCAGATGCAGGGCACCCTCGGCCTCGACTTGGGCGCCATCGTGCATACCATCGTGCGGGCGAACGGCATCCAGACCCATCCGGCCGTCAAGCGAGACGGGCAGACTGGTGCGGTCGAAACCGGGACTGGAACCGATGGTACTCATGATGATGGAACAGCTGGCGGCAAAGGGGGACGGAACACACTGTACCGGCTGATGTTCCGGTCCGCTACCTCGGGCAAACCCTAGGTGGGTCGCCTCCATTCAGCTTGCGTTGGCATGCTAGCCTGCGTGCATTCGCAGTGTACACGAGGGCGGCCCGGGTGGCTGAAGAAGGCGCCGACAAGACCGAAAAACCGACCGCCAAGAAGATCCGCGACGCGCGCAAGGAAGGCAATGTCAGCAAAAGCAAGGACTTGACCGCCACGGTGCTGCTCCTGGCCTGGGTGGTGGCCGGCTGGATGATGGTGGGCGGCATGTACCGGCGCATCGCCGAGATGTTCGGCGAAAGCCTGCGCGCGATCCAGTTGCCGTTCGACCACGCCTTCCAGAT
Organism: Pseudoxanthomonas suwonensis; assembly: GCA_003240695.1. GTDB lineage: Bacteria > Pseudomonadota > Gammaproteobacteria > Xanthomonadales > Xanthomonadaceae > Pseudoxanthomonas_B > Pseudoxanthomonas_B suwonensis_A. Next base: position 32,517 of record QFNC01000025.1, read on the forward strand.
GGTGGTGCAGACCGCCTTCGTGACCCTGCTGCTGCTGACCCTGCCGTTCCTGGTGCTGGCGCTGATGCTGGGCGTGTTCATCGAGTTCCTGCAGGTGGGGCCGATCCTGGCGCTGAAGAAGCTGATGCCGGACCTGAAGAAGATGAATCCGGTGGAGGGCATCAAGAAGATGTTCTCGATGGACAACCTGGTGGAACTGGTCAAGTCGGTGCTGAAATGCGCGGCCATGCTGGGGATCGGCTACGTGGTGATCAAGGCCATGCTGCCGCAGCTGCTGCTGCTGCCGCACGCCAGCCCGGCGGTGATGGGCTCGGCGCTGTGGCACGGGCTGTTCCGCATCGTGGTGTGGACGGTGGGGGTGTTCTTCTTTATTTCCGCGGTGGACGTGGCCTACCAGAAGTTCTCCTACACCAAGAAGCTGCGCATGAGCCGGCGCGACATCAAGCAGGAAGTGAAGGAGAACGAGGGCGACCCGATGATCAAGGGCAAGCGCCGGCAGTTGCATCAGGAGTGGTCGCAGCAGAACATGCTCAGTGCCGCCCGCCAGTCGAATGTCGTCGTGACCAATCCCACCCACATCGCCGTCGCCCTGCAGTACGAACATGGGGAAACCGACCTGCCGGTCGTGGTGGCCAAGGGCGAGGGCGATTTCGCCGAGCAGATCAAGCGGGTGGCCGAGGAGGAGGGCATCCCGATCCTGCAGAACGTGCCGCTGGCGCGCGGGCTGAACGAGAAGGTGGCGCTGGACGACTACATCACCGACGAATTCTTCGATGCAGTGGCGCAAGTGCTGTTCTGGGCCGAAAGCGTGAAGGAGGGCCGCGACGACGTGGCCGCGCCGATCGATCTGGGCGATCTGGAAGAGGCCGAGCCGGTGGTGCCGAGCGGGCCGGACATCGTGCCGCTGATCCACGGCCTGTCGGGCACCACCCAGCAGGGCGAGGAATACGACGAGCCGGTGCGCTGAGCCGCAGGCCGGCGTCCGGAATCTGGATCAACGCACCGTGCAGGTCATGGTCAGGGTGATCGACTGGCCGACTGGCAGCGCACCCAGGACCAAGCCTGCAGCCAAATCGGCCACCGTGATCGGGTTGGGCGTGACCGGACAGCCACTGCCGCTGCAGGTGACCGGATGGCTGGCCGGACAGTCCAGACCGGTGGCGTCGGGCGTGTCGCGCACCACCGCGCCGACGGCCTGCATGGGGCCGTTGTTGCTGACGCGGATGGTATAGGGGACGCTGGCACCGGACACGAGGGTGTCGGCAGGCTGATCGATGTCGCCGTTGGTGCCCGGAGTGTTGGTCTTGACGATGCTGAGATCGGACTGGCAGGTGCGACCGACGTGGCTGCCGGGAGTATCGCTGGCGGGCGATACCACCTGGGCGATGCCGTTGTCGCCGGTCCGGGCACCATGTTCCGGGCCGCCGGGCTGGGTCTGTACGGTGTTGGTGCGACCCGGGGCGCCGCCCAGCAGGGTGGTGGCCGCCAGGGCGCTGGTGTACACCACGCCGCCGCCACCGCCGCCGCCGGGTCCGTGCGCGGAACTGCCGTTCAACCAGGCGTCGCCGCCGCGACCGCCCTGCACGTCGACGGCCAGGCTGGCAGTCCAGGTGGTGGCGATGACCAGTACGCCGCCGCCGCCGCCGCCACCGCCGGCACCGTCGTTGGCAGGGTTGTCGGCGGCACGGGCGCCGCGGGCGGTCACAGTGCCGTTGCCGGTGATGCTGCCGGCGCGCACCATCACGATGCCGCCACCGGCCGCGCCGCTGGACTGGCCCGGTGTGCTGTTGGCATTGTTGTCGCCCGCGCCGCCGCCGCCGCCCAGCACCAGGCGTGGTACGCCGGCGCCGGTGAAGCGGCCGCCGCCGTAGCCCCATTTCCTGTCGGGCAGATTGGCGTAATCGGCGGTGATGCCGGCATAGCCGGTACTGCGCCAGCCGGCACCGCCGCGGCCGCCGGCTCCGCCATTGCCGCCGCCGCCGCCACCGCCGTTGTCGCTGGCAGCATTCCAGAACGCGCCGCCGCCACCGGCGGTGCCGGGTGCGCCACGCGCATAGTCGCCGGTGCTGGCCGTGCCGGTGGGATAGCCGCCCCAGCCGGCGCCGAGGTCGGTGATCGGCGCGCTGCCACTGCCCGCATCGCGCTTGTCGCTGACGAAGCGCGGTGTGCCGGCGATGCCTTCGCCCTTCACCCCGTGCCGGTCGTCCATGTCCCAGCGGAACCGTTCCACCGCGTCCACGGCCGAGCGGCTGCGGCCGGCACCGCCGCGGAATCCGGCGCCATCGGCGACGATGGCCTGGCCATTCAGGGCCAGACTGCCGGCCACGTCCATGACCACGATGCCGCCGGTGTTGCCGTCCCACGGCAGCGGCACCAACGTGCCGACCAGCTGTGCATTCCGATATTGGGGCACGCGCACGACCTGCACGGTGCGGCGCCCGCCGTTAGGCGTGGCCGGCTGCTGCTGGTAGGCATGCTGCAGCGGTGATCCTGCCAGCGACAACAGACCATTGCTGCTGCCGGCACCCGCGCGCACGAATTGGTACTGGCCTGCCAGGCAACCGGAAGCCGGGTCGGCATAGCCGGAGACCGGTTCGCCCGCGGCGCCATCCCCGTACTGCAGGCTGTCGCTGCTGTTCAGGCTGGCGCACTGCATCTGCATGACCAGTACCAGGTCGCCTTCCTGCAGGGTGGCGGTCGCGCCGCGCTGGCCACCCAGGGGAATGGCGTTGGCCGCGGGACCATAGCTGCCGGTCGCTGGCGACCAGTAGGTATTCACGGTCCCGGCAATGTCGGCATCGCCGTCGCTGCCGGGCAGGGCGCAGGACTGGGCGTGCACGTGGGCACTGCAGGCGGCGGCCAGCAGGCAGCCGGCAACACGGCGCCGACACGTGCCAGCTGGGCGGGCAAGCAATCGATGCATGGGAGAAGGGCCGGGAATCAGCGTACCGTGCAAGTGAAGGACAACGTGAGCGTGTTGTTGCCGGCAGCGGCAGCCGGGAGCGTGCCCAGCGCCACTCCGGCAGCCAGGTCGCCGATGGTGATCGGCGTGGCCGGGCAGGCCGAAGGCGATGCCGTGCTGGTGCAGGTGACTGCATTGGCGGCCGGACAGTCCAGCGTGGCGGTATCGGGCGTGTCGCGGATGATGGCGCCGGTCACGCTGCCTGCCCCCTGGTTGGTCACCTGCACGCTGTAGGTGACGGACATCCCGGAGGTCACGGTGTCGCCGGGCAGATCATCGACGCCGCTGGCCGGGGTGTTGGTCTTGGAAACGACCAGGTCGGTCACATTGCTGGTGGTGCACACCGGCACCTGGGTCATTGCCGGGGCGCCCACGCTGTTGCCCAGGTTGCCGCGCGTGGCACCATTGACGACAAATTCAGTCATCGACGATGACAGCGTGGTGCCACTGGCGCCGCCCGCCACCGACAGCGTGCCGCCAGTTGCGGCAATGAAACCGCCGCCGCCGCCACCGCCTGGGCCTTCTGTTTCATTATTGGTCAGCAATTGGTTGCCGCCTGTGCCACCTGCCGCTGACAGCGATAAAACGCCAGCAGACGGGGCGATCAGCACCACCGAACCGCCGCCGCCGCCGCCTCCAGGACTGTCGTTATGCGCAGGCCGGGTATTGAAACCGGCAGCGCCATTGGCGCTCAGGCGTCCATTGCCCGTCACCGAACCTGCGATCACAAACACCAGGCCGCCGCCATTGCCACCTGCGCCAGCGGCCGTGTTGTTGCCGTCACCGGCACCGCCACCGCCGCCGAAAAACAAGCGCGTGTCGCCCGCTGTCGAAGGGTTGTTCGCCAATGGCCGCCCTCCCAACCCGCCATGCTCGCGGCGCGCATTGCCGCCCCAGGCGGTGTTGTTGGGCCCGGTGGTCAGCGCGTTCAAATTTTGGTTGGAGAATGTATAGCCGCCACGCCCGCCGCCAGGCGAGTTGGTGGTGGCACTCAACGACGGATCCAGGTTCCAGGACGCGGTCCAGGCCGGAACGGTTGTGGTATCCGGCACGCCCTGCCCGTTCCAGCCAGCCAATGACCCGCCATTGGCGCCGCCGCCGCCGCCGCTGTTGTGGGAATTGCCGCCGCCGCCGCCGTTGGCCGGGGCGCCGCGGCCATAGCGGCCGCCGAGCGCGTCATAGCGGGTGGCATCGCCGGCGATGCTTTCGCCTTTCTCGGCCGAATCCAGCGCACTGGCGCTGACATAGGTGATGGTCACGGCGCTTGCAGCCGCGGACTGGTTGTCGACGGCACCGCCGCGGAAGCCGGCGGCATCGGCATGGATGGCGCCATCCACCTGCGCCGCACCCTGCACCAGCGCGGCGGCGATGCCGCCGGTGCTGCCATCCCAGGCACGCGCCACGACCGTGCCGGCAGCGCCCACCGACAGGGTGCTGAACTGCGGCACCCGCACCACCTGTGCCGTGGCGTCGTAGGAAAAGCGCAGCGGTGCCGGGCCGCAGGCCTGACCAAGGATGACGGTGCTGCCGGAGACATCGCTGACGCTGACCAGCTCGTAACGGCCGGCATTGCCCAGGGCCGTGACTTGGCCGTAACCGGCGCTGTTGCCGGTGGCGATGGAAGCCCCCTGCGCTTGGTACACCAGCAGCACGTCGCCGACGGTGATCCCGGCCGTGGACTGCAATTGCAGTACCGTCGCGCCGCTGCTGGCCGGTGCGGCCAGCCGGGTGTAGGTATTGATGAGCGTGTTGGCCGCGGTCACCGTCAGCGCACCATCCTTGCCCGGAGACCAGGCCTGTGCAGGTAGGGCTGTGCCGAGGATGCAGGTCGTCGCAGCGCAGAGGGCTGCGATGCGGGGAGAGAAGAACTGGATGCGCATTAGTACCGTCCGGTGAAATTCAGATACCAGCCGCGATGGTCGTAGTCGAAATCGGTCAGGTCGTCGCTGAAGTCGGTGAAGTTGTAGCCGGCGCCGATACGGAAGTTGCTGCCGATGTCGCGGTCCACGCCCAGCAGGACGCCGGAGCGGGTGCCGCCGTGCTTCACGTCCAGCCAGCGCGCTTCGCCCAGTGCGTGCCACACCTGCGCGAATTCGTAACGCACCTGGCCGGCGGCGAAGGTGGCGGCCGAATCGGCCCACTGCCCGGCCAGGCGGCCGATGCGCACCTCGCCCTCGCGGCGGGCCAGCTTGGCGGCGAATTCCCACTGGTGGCCGGGGTGGTACACGCCTTCCAGCGCCAGCACCTGGCTGCGCTGGTCGTAGAAGGCCACGTTGTCGCCGACCTGCGGCAGCGCCGACACGTCGTATAGATAGGTGTAGCGGCCCAGCAGCGCCCAGCGGGTGCTGTCCCACGGCCGCCACGCGAAGCCGGCATTGCCCTCGATGAAGCGCGCACCGGCCTGCGGATTGAGCTGGTCGTCGGTATCGGAGTAATTCAGCCGCGCGGCGATGCGGAAGCTCTCGTTGAATTTGTGCGTCAGATGGTTGGTGGCCACCCACTGCCGGCGTTGTTCCAGGCCGGTGTCGCGGCGCCATTCCAGCTTGCTCTGCCACACCGTGTCCGGCGAGGTGTGACCGCCATTCAGGCTGATCGCACGACGCGTCACCCCGCCCAGCGCGGTGTCCAGTTCGGCCTGCTGCAGCGTGAAGCCCAGGTTCCAGCCCTGCGCCGGGTAGAAATCCATGCCGAAGGTGTGGGCGATGCCATCCTCGTTCGGCGATTTCAGGTACTGGCTTTCGTTGAACAGGCTGGCCTGGTTCGACAGCCGCCAGCGCTGGCCCAGGGTCCAGCCGTTCTGGCGGCGGGCGTTGAACAGCGGGTCGTACGGGCTGCGGTCGGTGGAATAGGTGTAGCTGCCGTAGACCGAATGGTCCTGGGTCAGACGGTATTCGGCATTCACCAGTGCCGAATCGCCGCGGTCGCCGCTGGTCACTTCCGCACCCACGTTGGACAGTTCGCTGAAGCGGTATTTCGCGCCCAGTGTGACGGCATCGTTGTCGGCATAGGCGCCGCCGTCGTCGTCCACGGTGAATTGCGCGGTGCCGTACACGTCCAGCGCGGTGCCGAAGCGGTGCTTGTACTGCAGTGCGGCCAGCGTGCCGGTGGCATCGCCCAGCAGCCGGCGCTCCTGCACCCGGCGCAGCTCGGCGCCGAGGCTGCTGACGTCGCTGATGCGCCATTCGCCGGTCAGTTGCGCCTGGGTCAGGACTTCGCCGGCACGTTCGGCACGGCTGTAGCGGCCGTACACGTTGATGTTGGGCGCGAACTGCCCCAGCACTTCCGCGCCGTATTCCAGCACGTCGGCGCCGATGTCGAAGCGGGCCACCGAATAGCCGGCTTCCACCTTGCGCCACCAGGTGCCGGCCGACCAGTCCGATCCGGTCCAGCCCAGCTCCTTGAAGTTTGCGCGGGCTTCCAGCGCGGTGGCCGCACCTTCGCGCAGGCCGGTGCCCGGGTTGACCTGCGTGAACGACAGGCCACCGTTGTCGGACACGAACACCGGTGCCACCGTGGCTTCGGTCTGGCTGTGTTCCATCTTGATGTAGGTGCCGCGGCCGGCCTGCAGGGTCAGGTCGGCACCGGCCAGGGTGTAGTCCTCGCCGGCGCGGTTTTCGTCGACATACGTGGCGCCGAAGGCGACGTGGTCGCCGAACCAGTGCCTGCCGCGCACGCCGGCGGTGATCTCGTCCGGATCGAAGCCCTGCGGCACGTATTCGTAATCCACCAGCAGCACGTTCAGCAGGCCGTCCAGCGGCACGTCGCGGGTCAGCCGGCGCACGTTGTCGCGCGAGATGATCGACAGCCCCTGCGCCAGAATGATGCGGCCCTGCAGCTCGTCGATCTCGTAGTCAGCGCCCGGTTGCAGCGGCACGCGCTGCTCCACCCGGCCGGTGGTGGGATCGCGCACTTCCAGCACTACCCGCTCCGAACCGGGCAGCACGTCGGTGTGCTTGAGGTAGTACAGACTGCCGCCGGTGCCGAGGAATTCACTGTGGCCCGGAACCGTCTGCGCCTTGGAACCGAACAGGCGAAGTTCGCTGCCCGGTTCGCCCAGCGCGGTGCTGCGGCGGCTGCGCCAGCTCAGCGCGCCGCCGTACAGCCCGCGCGAATACTGGCCGTACTCGGTGCCGGTGATGCCGGTGTGGAAGTTGCCCCACAGCGCCTGGCTCTTGTCCCAGTCCACGCGCACGTACAGGCGGCCCTGGGTGTCCACGTCGCGGTAGGTGGTGGAATCGTCGCCGTACACCGGATAGTAGGCATCCGGGTCGAGGCGGCGGAAGATGTCCTGCGGATCGGCATCCCAGAAGCCGTCGAACAGTTCGCTGATTTCGCGCTCCTGGGTGTCGGCCTGGGCGGTGACCAGGTATTTGCCCTTGATCTTGCCCTTCAGGTAGAAGGCCAGGCGGCCATCCACCACCAGGCTGTCGTCGTAGCGGTCATCGCCGGTCAGCGCGGTGATGGAGCCGCCGGCGGAATTGCCCGACACGGTCACATCGGCCAGGGCCACCGCGAACAGGTAGCGGCCGCTGACGTCGATGTCCAGGCGCTGGGTGACCGGCGTGGCCAGCCCGCCGCCGCGCACGCCGATGTCGAACGCGTGCTTGCCCACCGGCACCAGGTATTCGGCCACCAGCTTCTGTTCCAGGTCCACCGGATGGCTGTGGCCGTTGATGCTGACGGCGGCCTGTCGCGGCAGGTTGCGGCCCTGGATGCGGATGCGCGAGCCGTGGATGGGGATGTTCTGCACGCGCAGGCTGTTCTCGCCGAACACGGTGTCGATGGCGCTGCGGGAGCGGGCTTCGTCCAGGCTCAGCGATTCGCCCAGCTGCTTCTGCAGGCTGTCGCGCAGCTGGCGCTCGCCGCGTTCGGCTTCGTCCGGGGTGACCAGATGCAGGCGATGCGGATAGGTTTCATCGAAACTGCCATCGGCGCCATGCGCGCGCACGATGTACACCAGTTCGTCGCCGGCACGCGCTTCCAGGCCGGCCGGCAGGCTGCCGTCCCAGTCCACCTCGCTGACCGCGCCCGGCGGCAGCGGCACCGTGGCGAGCGGGGCCACCAGGTCGGTGTCGCTGGCACGGAACACCAGCACCTCGGCCTTCTCGATGAAGGCGCTGTAGTTGTTGTAGGCGGTGAAGCGCACCGGCTTGACGATGCGGCTGCCGTCGAACGGCACCAGCGACGGCGCCGAGGCGTTGAACTGCGGCTGGCCGAGGTTGGGATCCTCGGTAGCCCAGATCACCCCGCCGCCGGGCAGCTGCAGCGACCACTTGCCGACGGCCACCACGGCTCCCGGTGCGGCTGCGACGGCATCGCGTTCCACGGTGACGCGGCGATCCGGCTGCAGCGCGGAGGAGGATGAGGCGGCATCGGTGCCCTGCGTGGCCGGCTGCCGTTCGCCGCGGGTGCGGACCTGCAGCAGCACGCCGGCATCGCTGCGGCAACCCTCGTCATTGCATTGGGCATCGGAGGTGCCCGGCGACCCGCCGGCGGCGCTCTGCTGGGCCAGGGTGGGTGCGGAAGCCAGACCGGCCAGGATGCCGATCAGGGTGCAGTCCAGGAGTTTCATCTTCATTGTCGTCACCGCCCTCATCGACCGTTCGTGCCGACCGGGGCTGTCGGGTTGTTGCGGATGTCCACGCGCAGGCGGGCGCGCACCTCCGGGCGCAGCCGCTGGGCGATGGCGTCGTGCACGGCCTTGGCGCGGCGCAGGCCGAGCGCGTCGTTGTAGGCGGTGGCACCGCGCTGGTCGGCATGGCCCACCACGCTGACCGTGCCGCTGCCCATCGCGTCGATCTCGGCGGCGATGCGGTCGATCAGCGGCTCGAACTCGGGCCGGATCGCGGACTGGTCGGTGTCGAACAGCACCGTGCCCAGCAGCGTGCCTCGGCCCAGCGACACCACACCGCTGGCCGGGTCGGCCGCGTCGGTGCGCACGGTCACGGTCAGGTCACGGGCCAAGGCGGGGTCCAGGCGCTGCAGCAGGGCGGCCTGCACCGCGTGGGCGCGGTCGTAGGCCAGTGCCGCGGTCTCGCCGGATGCGCTCAGCACCACCTCGCCGCGACCGCGCTGGCGTACTTCTTCGGCCATGCGCTCGATCACGGCATCGGCCTGCGGCGGCAGTTCGGCACTGCCGGGCTCGAACAGCACTTCGCCCAGCTGCAGTTCCACCTGGTCCTGACGGCCCGGCAGCAGACCGGACGGCAGCTGCACGCCGAAGTCGAAGCGCACCGGCAGCCCCGGGGTGACCCGGCGCAGCAGCGGATTGGCGGTGGTGAAGCGGCTGCCCGGCGGCAGCGTGGCCGCATCGACCTTCAGGATGAGATTGCGCCCGCGCTCCCAGCGGCCGCCGTCCAGGCCAGCCAGGTGGTAGCGGCCGTACTGGTCGGTTTCCACCAGCAGCCCTTCCACCGCGGCGATGCGCACACCGGGGATGCCGCGCTCGTCGATGCCGGCATTGGCGATGACGTAATCCACACGGTAGCCGCCGTCGACCTGGCTGACGGTGCGGGTCACCTGCGGCATGGCCGCACTGCGGTCGTCTTCGCCGTCCACACGGGTGTTGCCGGCGGCATCCATGTGCAGGCGCAGACCTTGGGCAGTGGTCAGCACGAAGTCGTCGGTGAACTGCGGCGTGCGCAGCAGCTGGCTGATCACGATGCGGCGCTCGCCGACCGGTTCGGCCTCGGACTGGCGACCGGGCAGATCGCCCACGGCCAGACCGTGCAACAGCGGCGAACTGGCATCGGCCTGCGCCACCGCACCTTGGCCGGCATCCACGGTGGTGGAGTTGGCCACGTAGACGCCCGGCGCGAAACCGCCCTGCGCCTGCAGGCCCCTTAGCGCGGCGCTGTCCTGCCAGCCGTCGCCGTCGCGGTCATCGAACACCGTGCCCAGGATCAGCGCCTCGTCCAGCAGCGGATCGCCGATCAGCTGCACCGACGCGGTGGCGGTGTTGGAGGCCGGCAGGCCGTTGTCCAGTGCGCTGGCGCTGTTGACATGCGCGCCCGGACGCACGCCCGCGCCCACCCGCAGCAGGTACTGCACGGTGGCGCGTCCACCGGTGGCGATATCGATCTGGTCCACGCGGATCGGTGCGGTGCCCACCAGGCGGCCGGCGTTGTCCAGGTCAGCCACCGCCAGCGACGCGGCCACGTAGCTGAAGCCGGCAGGCGGCACGTCGACCAGGGTGGCATCGACGATCGGCGCGTTGCTCAGGTTTTCCAGCGTCACGGTGTAGCGGACCAGATCACCCACCTTGGCATCGCGCGGGTTGGCGGTTTTGCTGACCCGGATGGTGCCGGCATCGCCTTCGACCACGATGGTGGCGATGGCGCTGTCGCAGTGGGTCGGACGCGCCGCCTCGCAGATGGTGTACGGGTACTGGTAGGTGCCCGGCTGGGTGCCGGGCGCCACGGTGATGCTGCCGTCCGGGTTCATCAAGATGCCCGGGTTGGGGCTGGTGCCCGGGGTCAGCACCACGCCGCCGGCCGGGATCGGCTGGTCGTTCAGCGAGTCGTTGCCCAGCACTGGCGGCAAGGTTCCACCCGTGCCGCCATCCACCGGGGTGTCGCTACGGTCGTCATCCACGGCATCGATGGTGGGGATGGTGGAAACGCCCGGGGCATCGTCGGCGTTGTTGTCCGGATCGGGGTCGGGGGTATCGCTGCCGACGGTGGCGGCATTGTTGAAGGCACCGCCAGCGGCACCGACGGTGGCGGTGACGGTGATGGTGGCGCTGGCGCCACTGGCGAGGGTCGGAATCGTGCAGGGCAGGGCCGTGCAGGCGCCGCTGACGCCGGTGATGGTCAGGTTGGTGGGGGTGTCGGAGACGACCACGTTGACCGCCTCGGACGGACCGGCGTTGCTGAGCACGATGTCGTAGCTGACGCTCTGCCCGGCGATGTACGGCCCGGCCGTGGTCAGGGTCTTGACCAGCGACAGGTCGGCGCTGGCACCGGCATTGGCCGGGGCATCGTCGGCGTTGTTGCCCGGATCGGGGTCGGGGGTATCGCTGCCGACGGTGGCGGCATTGTTGAAGGCACCGCCGGCGGCACCGACGGTGGCGGTGACGGTGATGGTGGCGCTGG
>QFNC01000061.1 GCA_003240695.1 Pseudoxanthomonas suwonensis
GACTACCGCACGCCCACCGAGGTCGAGGCGGCCTACACTCACCACCAGGACTCAGCGCCCGTTGCGTCCTGACCTCGGAACAAAACCCAGGGCGCTTCATCGTGTCGGGGTGAAGCCGTCCAGACGCGAAGCAAGTGCCGCATGCAGTCATATGTCGGAAGCGTCCAAAGGGGCCGCTCTGCAGGTCACTACAGTCGGCTACAGCCGAGGGGCGGCATCGTCCTGGAGCCGTAGTTTCCCATCTCACAAGCACGAGGAGGCGACAATGGTGACAGAACACTTGACACGCAAGGCCGACGGCAGTTGGTGGCGAGTGATCTATGGATACGGCACCATCCAATGGGTGCCGACCGCGGCCGACGGCCGGGGCCCCGAGGATGACGCGCCCACCCCATCGGGATTCTCCCCCGTGATGGGCGGCGGCCCCTTGCAAGTGATTGTCTCTACTGCGCACGCCGCGACTGAGGTCGGACAGTGGTGGGAGTTGCGCCAGCAGCGCCTAGCAGTGGAAGCGGCGCACGAACAATCGCAGAGGATCGAGTGGCTGACCGAGATGATGGGCCGTTGGGCGGAGGTCCACCGCGGCGGCGACCAGCTGGACCTGCGGGTGTCCGAGTACCTGGCGCGGGAGGCACGAGGATTCATCGACGTCGTGGCCTCGAACAAGCGCGTTGCGTTGCCACAGTCGCTGCTGTACGAGCTGGACCTGATTCAGGACTCATTCCGGGCGGCCAGACAAACTCTGGCAGCCCAGTTCAAGGCGCTCATTGAAAGCGACGATGTCGGTCTCAGGGATGCGATGCGGCAGGTGCTTCCAGGGCGGGCTCTGAACGTGGAGTTCATCGATCGTTTGGCCGAGGACCCGGGGACGGTGTGGGCTGAGAGAGTCCGAGGTAGGTCGAGTGCAGCGTTCGACGAGGAGTTCGCCCAAGCCTTTCGTTTCCCGGATGTGTTTCGTGATCACCTGTTCCGCAGCACGGAGGTGGAACTCCGAAAGGCTCCGGAACCGGCGGAAAGGCGGCTTGTCGAACGGATTGCAGGCCTCGTCGCGGACGGTCTTCCCTGGCCACGTTGGGAAGATGTGAGAGCCGACTTGCCGGAGAAGCGTGATGCCTTCCGCGAGTTGCTGCTTCTTCCTGCAGAGTTCTTCCGCATTCGTGCGCTTCACTCGGCCTGGAGAGCGACCAAGGCGGTTGTCTCTGAAGCCCATGGTGAAGACGTGGGGGTCTTGCTCGGGCCCGAGGGGATCGCGGTCACGCTAGAGCCCAGAACTCAACCTTCGCTGGCCTTGACTAGGGGCGGCGCAGGACGTGAGGCCTTGGCGATAGAGCCGGACGTACGAACTTGACCGTCTGAACGACCTGCATGGTGCGTGACTTTTCTCTTGGAGGCGGTTCTCCATGGCGGAACACGGCGCTGGAGGACAGCTTCGATGCGTGATGTCCACTCAGGAACAACGTGTTAGTTCTGCAGCCATGTGACTATGTCTTCGAGCTGAGCACTGAGTTCGTCCCACGGGCTGTTGAGGTCGAGTGTTCGAGCGCCGATTCGGTTGCCCTGGATGACGACGTCCAGGTCGGGCTGTTCAGGTGTGTCGGTGCGTGCGTAGAGCAATAGGCCACTGACCGAGCCGTCGCGGCGGACGTCGGCGTTCTTCACGTACGTCAGCACCTGGTACAGATTGGCCGAGTGGACAGTCGCCTTGCCCCACATGCCGGTCTGCATCGATTGGCCGTAGTACTTCGCGTCAATGATGAGGGTGCGTTGCCCCCTCCGAAGTGTGACATCGGTGCGCATGGCCGGGAGTTGCTCGGTTCCAAGGGCGCAGGCGTCGTCGTAGTCCCAGGCAACGGCGTGTGCGCTGGGGGAGAGCTCGGGGTGGTGGACGATGTAGTACTCGCGCAAGAACCGCTCGTACAGGCTGCTCATCGCATCGTCCGAGACCCACGAGGCGAGCTTGGTGGTTCCGGCCTCCTGCGTGGGCAGGAGCCCGCGGACGATCAGTTCACAGGCACCGAGCAGCAGGCGGTACGTGGCGTTGGCACGATGGTAGGTGAGTGCGTTCCAGCGGATCGATGTCGGCGCGATCAGCGTCACTGCGTCCAGGTAGGGCAGGAGCCGACGCAGCGCATCCCTGCGCGGCGCGGCGACGTCACCATGGCGGATGAGGAGGACGATGACCGACTTCAGCGCCCGGTTGTGGGGCGTATCAAGCTCGTACTCGTCAAACTCGCACACCAGCCTTCCTCGGGTCGTCGAGCGAGTGGCGACGGTGCGAGCGATATCAATGCGGCCGCGAACGGTGGCAAGTGCGTCACTGAGGAGAAGGTAGTCCCGGTGAAGGCCGCGCTTGACCTGGGTGCCGACGCCACGCACGAGGATCTCCGCGAACAGGTCGTGAAGATGGTCGAAAGGCTCGGACACGATCCGGTCGGTGCCTGTCCTGCGAATCGCTCGGAAGGCGTACGCCATCATCACGTACACGTTGCGGATGGCGATCGACCGGTCGGTCATGCGACCGCGGCCCGGAGCCTGCCGGCCCACTCCTCGGCCGTGGCCGGCTCGTCGAACCAGTACTCCTCGAGCAGGGGGATGAGCTCATCCTCAACGACGGAGAACAGCCACGCGTCGTCGGTGTCACCGGCTGACGGGTTCGACAGGAAGCTGTGTCCGATGACGAACCCCTGGCCAAGGGCCGGGTCGTCGGCGATCGTCTTGTTGAGGTCGATGACAACCGCGACGAGGCGATCGAGTACGGGACTGTCGGTGTCTTGCTGCCAGCGGACGAAACCGTCCGAGTCGAAGCCGGGCATCATCTGAAAGAACCCGAAGCGACGGCGCAGTGCGTAGTCGAGCACGGCGAGGCTGCGGTCAGCGGTGTTCATCATGCCGATGATGTGGACGTTGGCGGGGACGGAGAACGTCTCGTTTTTATACAGAAGGCGCAAGTCGTGTCCACGCTTGTCCGCTTCGATGAGCATGAGCAGCTCGCCGAAGATCTTGGAGATGTTGCCGCGGTTGATCTCGTCAATGATGAAGAAGTACGGCCGGTCGGTGTCGTCGGCGCGGGCCTCCTCGCAGAACCGGTAGAACGGCCCCTCGGCGAGAGCAAAGCCGCCGGTCTCGGTGGGTCGGTAGCCCATCATGAAGTCTTCGTACGAATAGCTCTGATGGAACTGGACCATCTGGACCCGGCTCGGGTCCTTCATGCCCATGATCGAGTACGCCAGTCGCTTCGCGGTGAAGGTCTTCCCCACGCCGGGCGGGCCGGCGAGGATGACGTTCTTCTTGCGCGCCAGCAAGGAGCGCAGACGCTCGTACCGTTCCTCCGAGAGGTAGACCTCCCTGAGAAAGGCGGCCTTGTCGTACGCGGGAAGGGGCGTTGGCACCGTGGGCAGTTCTGCCTCTTCTTCGCCGGTGACGAGGTCTTCAAGTTTCTCGACGTAGTCGTGATAGCTCGTGATGTCGGTCAGCGTCTTGGTCGCGGCGTCCCCTGGGTGCTCCCATGAACCGTTGTGTGTCCACTTCACTGAGCGGACGTGGCGGTACGAGGCGCGATTCGGCTCGAACCGCGCCTCGGAGGTGACCTCGCCGCGCCCGACGATCTCTCGGCGGCCCCGCTTGGCAAAGACGATGTCACCCACTTCGATCACGTGCTGAAACTCCCACAGCCCAAGGACCGCGTTCTTCATCGATCCGCCGGTCCCCTCAACGTCGAGTGCCTCGCGGATAGCCTCTCGACTCGGGTAGCTAGCGAGGTCGTCAAGCGAGTCCCAGCCGATCGCCATGACGCCGCTGGACGAGAACTCGTCCCACTTCGAAGCCTGCCGGCCGGGGGAGTAGAGCCAGTAGTGCCGAGCACGAGGCTCGGCCAACTCCGCGGTCTCAGCGTCTGTCGAGGCCGACTCGATACCGGAGGCGTCCCAGAGCTCAGCGATCCCAGGCGTCCAGAAGTGGAACGGTTCCTCGATCTCGCGAGCCAGGGCGGCGCGGATCTTGAGCAGATCGCGGTCGATGGAGTCAGGGGTGTTGCCGGTCGCCCCGCCGATCCGATCGGCCAGGCCATCGCGAATCTTCACCTTCATCCCTGCCGATGAGATCGGCTCGAACACATCGGGCCGAGCAAGGAATTGCAACGCGTTACGGATGTCGGGCCGGTCGTCACCGGAGGCGAGCATGACTCGCTGCAGCTCCCACGGATCGGTCCGCGCTGCCTCGCGCTCCGGCTCCGATAGCTCATTCCAGTGCCGTACGAAGGTCGACGCCCAAATGATGTGCCGCCATAGCGCCCCGTTGTACCAGTTGCCCGGTTCGAATCCCGCAGTCCCGCTGGGGCGGGCCAACCAGGTCGACAACGGCTCCGGGATCGTCACGGGTGAATCAAGGTGCGCTAACACCCGCTCGACATGGGCCCTGCGCGTCTCGGGACGGGCCGACCGCAGCGCGTGCTCGCGCAGAAAGACGAGTTCGGCCGCAAGCATTACCACCTCCCGAGATGCGCCCTCGAGTTGCTGGTCAAGCTTGTCCCACTGGCCCTGGTCCGTCCCAATGATCGGGTTGTCACCGATCCTGGCCCGAAGCTCCTCCGCCGCCTCAGCCGTCCAAATCGTCGTCGCGGGGTCGATCACGGACCGACCATCTCCGAGCAGGTGAGTGATCATCTCACCAGCCTCGCGCCCGATCGCCACATCGGGGGCCGGCCGTGAAGCTTGGATGGCAAACTCTGCGTCGACGTCGAAATGGATACTGGCCATGTCAGCAGTCTGCAGGATCTTTCCGAGAGGGGCATGGGCAGGCCGGCGATTTGCAATGCAGATGTTCCGGGGGCGACGGGGCACGGTGAGCGCTGACCGGACCGTGGCGATGAAAGGTGCTCGACGTCACCGCTCTAGTTGTGCTTGCTGCTCATGGTTGGCCGGCAGGCCGATCTACCGTGTCGTGCGTCCGCTGTCGGAGGTGAGCCGCTGCGGCATGAAGTGCTGGACGCTACGGGACACCAGCACCTGGTTCGCCTCGAGGTGGTCGATCGTCAGCTCCAGCGCGTCCGCCTTCTTCCGGGTCGAGCGGATCGCATCGTGCGAGAGCCCGAGGGCGTCCATCAGCTTGCTCGCGTCCTCCTCGACTGTCTTTCCCGGCCGGCTGAGCAGGCCGACGATCCTGTTCGGCGTCAGCGTCGGGTCATTCTTCTTCAGCAGCTCCTGCTTGCGCAGAAGGTCCTTGACGATCAGCTCCACATCTCCCAGATGCATCCGGTCGCGGGAGTTCACCGAGAAGGTCGTCTTGGACAGACCGCTCAGGAGCTTGTCCGTCTTCATCTGGACCTGTGCCTCGACCACCGGCAGCGGGGCGAAGAAGAGCACGTAGGGGATGTCGCCCCTCTTGGCGAGGAACAGCAGGTCGTCGAAGTCGATCGACGATGACTCGAGGGCTCGGTCGTAAGCGCGGTAGGAGCTGGCGACCGAGTTGTTGAGGAGCGGCGTGAACACTGCCTCGTCGATGGGGTTGGTGTTCCGTTCAGGAGGACGTCAATCGCCATTGCCGGCATCCTTGACCGTCGCAGCCTCTTCCATTGCCCTACGGCGGTCGTATACGCAAACGACCCGACGAAACAGCGCACGGTTCGTCGGTGAACTCGCGTCAGGTGTTCCGTAGAGCTCGACCAGAGCGTCCCGAAGCTCATGTGCGCTATACGGCTCAGGATCGAGCAGAATCAGGCACTCGAGCTTGAAGTACATCGGGTAGCTCGAGTCGAGTACTTGTCGTGGTGTGGTGAGGACACCCTTAACCTCGCGATCGAATCGAGACTTGCTTTGCGCGGACGCTTCCAAGGGTCTTTCGGCGAGCTGTCGAATCACTTCGGGGAGCCCGTCGTAGTCGATGGTCCCATCGGGAGTCATGCGGCCGGACTCCTGGAGATACTTATGTACTGGGAGATAGGCGTTCGGTGCTGGACGAATCGCATCGGGAATTCCGGAGCGAAGGACGTTCTCTGGATCGAGAGAACGCTTGCGGATGCCGAGCAAATCTTGCTCGACGTCGTCGCGGTTAAGAGTGCGACCGATCATTGAGAGGTTCTGCAGATCCTTTTGGGAGAACGCTCCGACGCCGAACACGACACGGTACTCGTTCGCTTCGTCCGCGTCTATGGGGATGGCTCGAACCACCTCCCGTGTTTGTGTCGGATCTGGGTGTGTTACGAGATCGAAGACGTGCTTGCGTAGCTCGCGCAGGATTGCTGCGGGGAACGGACGCTCCAGCTGTGTTAGGACTTCCCACAGCCAGCGAAAGCCGTGGGTTTCGATTCGCGTGATGGGGAGTCGAGAGCCTCCGCGCTCGATGCTTGTTTGCTCGATGACCGTGGAGGCCGAGGCGTCTGCGTTCCACTCGACGAAGTAGATGCGCTTGCCAAGCTCTCCAAGACGCTCTGGGCCGACCGCCGTAGCAATGTTGTCTAGAATCTCGTTCAGGTATTCGTCACTGAGGCTGTAGCCAACGAAGATCACGGGGTGCTCGGCGAAGATGGTGAGGAGCTTCGCTGCGAGGTAGTGGTTCCGGTTGGAGAATCGCTGGTAGTCGCGTTCGGTCAACACGAGGGACATTGGCTGGTTTGCAGCTCCATGAATTTTGTAGGTCTCCGCGATGAACTGAGCATCACTGATCAGCAACTCATCTTGCCCGACATACGATTGAAATGCAGGGAACAACTGGTCGGTCAGTGAGTCATAGTTCGTGGTAATCACGCCATCGACGACGGCCTTGCGGAGGAGTTGAATCTCAGTGGCGAGAGCCGGGTCATCGACGCCGGGCGCTCCTGCGGTGAGGACATCGCGCGCGCGGATGAAGTCCGAGATTGCCACCTTTAGCCCGCCCTCTTCGTCGCGGACGGTCGCTGAGTACGTCTCTCGTTGACCGGCATAGGCGTCGTCTTTCCACCACAATTGGTGGAAAGACCGAGCGATGCTTGTCGCGGCGGTGGGGAGATCGCCATTAGCCGTGGCGAGATGGAAGCTAAAGTCCTCGCCCGCTTCCGCCGCGAAGTGTCTCAGCAAGCCCTCCCAGTCGGGAAGGTTGAGATAGCGTCGCGATACGCCGCTCCCGAGGAATAGGTACGGTAGCGACCCGTGCGAGGTGAGCGAGGCGTGCAAACTATCCTCGTTAGCGTCGACGGTGGGGGAAGCGTGATCGGTACGGCCATTCGTCATGCCAACAATCTACGGTTAGGCGCTGTCAATGCGCGACATCGGCTGCATCGACGTACTGGCGGCGCTGATCAAATCGAGATCGATCACGCTCACTTGTCGACAAGGTGTTCGATGGAATGGGCCTCGACGAAAATCAGGACCGGACGACCGAGCGGAGTAGTGGACTCCATGAGACGTGGAGTCAGAGTCTCCAGCCGAGGCCGTCGACAATCGGCAACAACGCTGCACTCCTACCGGTCGTAGGGTCTGCTGAAGGTTCGGTTGACACTTCGGGTGTGGTGGTTCAGGCCGCCTTCGTCGGCCAGTAGATGGTCTCAAACTCGACCGGTGTCGTCTTTCCAAGGGCGCGCTGCCGGCGTCGGCGGTGGTAGGTCCGTTCGATCCAGGTGACGATCGCCAGCCGCAGCTCAGCGCGGCTGCTCCACCGGCGGCTGTTCAGGACGTTCTTCTGCAGGAGGGCGAAGAAGGACTCCATCGCGGCGTTGTCCGCGCTGGAGGCCACCCGTTTCATCGACCCGACCAGTCCGGCCCGGTGCAAGGCGGTGATGTAGGGCCGAGCACGGAACTGGCTGCCCCTATCGGCGTGCACCACGCAGCCGGTGACCTCGCCCGGGCCGCGGCGGGCGACGGCCATCTCGAGGGCGTCAACCGCGAGGGCGGCCGGCATCCGGTCGTCGATCGAGTAGCCGACGATCCGGCGCGACCACACGTCCTTGACCGCGCACAGGTACAGCTTCCCCTCGGCGGTGGCGTGCTCGGTGATATCGGTCAGCCACAACCGGTTCGGGCCTGTCGCGGTGAAGTCCCGCTCGACGAGGTCGTCGTGCACGGGCGGGCCCGGCTTCTTCCACCGGCCACGAGAGCGGGCGTGGGCGGAGACGATCTGTGCTTGGGAGCAGATCTTCCATACCCGCCGCTCCGAGATCTCGTGCCCGGCCGCGGCGAGCTCGTCGGCGATGAACCGGTACCCGAACCCAGGGTCGTCACGGTGGACCTCGAACGCGGCGTTCATCGCGTAGGCGTCGACCAGGTCCCGCTCGCTGACCGGGTCGGCGCACCAGGCATGGAACGCTTGGGTCGAGAACTTCAGCACCCGGCAGGTCACCGTCACGGGGATCCCGTCGACGGCAAGGTCACGGACCAGCGGGTAGGTCATTTTGGGCTCTGACCCAGCCTCAAGTTAGCCTGCAACAGGTACGCCGCGGCGCGGCGCAGGACCTCGTTCTCCTGCTCCAGCAAGCGGATCTTCTTCCGCGCCTCGCGCAGCTCCTCGTTCTCGGCCTTGGTCACGCCGGGACGGTGGCCGTCCTCGACATCGGCCTGAT
>QFNC01000127.1 GCA_003240695.1 Pseudoxanthomonas suwonensis
ATGCCCACGTCCTGCACCGGGATGGTGCCCTTCAGCACCTGCGAGTAGATCCCTCCGTGGGGCCGTGGCACCCCGTGGGCGGAGAGGTCCTGCAGGTCTCGATGGAACACCCGGTCCTGCAGCGCGTCCACCAGCCGTACCGGCAGGTGTCGCACCAGGATCCCCACGGCCGTGGTGGTGAGGAAGGGGCCGCGCTCGCGTTTCAGGATGTACGGCGGGGTGCGCACACTGATCCACACCGGCCCGCACCGTGCTCGGTGAGGTCGGTGGCGATCTCCGCCCCTGTGTTGCCGAACCCCACCACGAGCACGCCGCGGCCTGCGAACAGTTCCCCGTTGCGGTACTGCGAGGCGTGGAGGATCTGCCCGGTGAACTCCTCCTCCCCCGTCCAGGTGGGCCGGCGCGGGGTGTTGTTGTAGCCGGTGGCCTCCACCACGCCGCGCGCCCGCAGCACCTCCCCACCGGTGAGGTGCACCAACCAGTCGCTGCCGGGATGCTCGATCCGCTCCACGGCGGCGCCGGTGCGGATCTCGAGGCAGTGGTGATCGGCGTACAGCTCGAGATAGCGCACCACGTCGTCCCGCGCCACCCAGCGGCCGAACTCCCGCGGGATCGGCAGCCCTCCCAGCCCGGAGAGCTCACGCGGGGTGTGCAGGTGCAGGCGGTCGTAGTGGCCCCTCCAGCTGACCCCCACCTGCTGCGCACGGTCCACCACCAGCACGTCGACGCCCCGCCGGCGCAGGGCCGCCACAGCGGCCAGTCCGCCCGGTCCGGCACCGATCACCACCGCACCCCGAGAGCGCTCACCGTTCGACCCCGCTCCACGGGGCGGATGGTCGATCACCGCAGACCCGTCTTCTCGTTCTCACGGCGGGTGGCGAAGCGGGAGCCTGCGTCCATCAGCGCTGGGGAGAGGCGTTCGACGGCCCAGATGGCACGGGTGAAGGCCCCGACGGGGATGATCGTGCGCCCCCGCTCGATGCCTCGAAGGGCGGCGCCTGCCACCTCGTCGGCGGTGAGCAGGCGCGGCTGCAGGGAGTGGGCGTAGCGGCGGAAGGACCCGGTGTGCTCGCCCGGGTCCAGGGGCTCGTCCAGCAGCTTGGTGTCCACGAACCCGGGGCACAGCACATGCACCCGCACCCGCCGCGCACGTGCCTCGATGGCGAGGGCGCGGGAGTAGGCCACCACCGCGTGCTTGGTGGTGGTGTACGGGAGCTGGCGGGGGGAGACCATCAGCCCGGCCAGCGACCCGGTGTTCAGGATGACGCCGGCCCGCCTCGGCGCCATGACGGCGTAGGCGGCCTGCGAACCGTCGATCACCGCACGCAGGTTCAGGGCGAGGGCCTGGTCCCAGTGGCGCTCCTCGACCTCCTCCACCGGCCCGTACAGCAGTGCGCCGGCATTGTTGGCCATCAGGTCCAGCCGGCCCTCACGCTGCACGGTCCTCTGCACCAGCGCGGGCACCGCACCGGGCTCGGTGACGTCGATGCCGACGGCGACGGTCCGGCCACCGAGCGACTCGGCCAGGGCCGTCGCCGCGGCCTCGTCACGGTCGGCGACGATCACCCGGCCGTCGCGCTCCACCAAGCGCCGCGTGAGGGCCCGGCCGATGCCGGAGGCGCCGCCGGTCACGATGCTCACCGCCGGGGTGAAAGCGGGCCGGGTGAACAGGGCTGGGGTGATGGCCATCGGT
>QFNC01000128.1 GCA_003240695.1 Pseudoxanthomonas suwonensis
GGAGGACCTGCGCACCCGTAGGGTCCCCGCCGCCCAGGTCACCAGCGAGCTGGACCTGGCGTGGTGGCGCAGCGTGCTGGAGTTCATCGCCGGCGCCGAACCCACCATCTCCCAGTACGACGGCACCTCCCTCTCGCAGGTCGCCGAGCGGTTCCGCCGCCTGGACGCCGAGCACCTGGCGGGCTCTGCCGCCCGCGTGCACGCCGCGGCCGACGAGGTGCGGGTGGCCACCATGAAGTCCTACCCGGACACCTCCCGTGCCGCGATCGCCGAGCTGGCTCGCGCCTCCACCGTGTCCATCCGGGACCTCTCGGCCAAGTACGAGGACATCCTGTTCCGCTCCCGGCCCACCTGGCTGGCCTCCCCGTACCTGGTGCCCCAGGTGATCCCGCGGGGCCGCCACTTCGACGTGGTGATCGTGGCCGATGGCGGGCGCCTTCCCACCGCCGCGGCGCTGCCCTCGATCGTGCGGGCCTCCCAGACCGTGGTCGTGGGCGATCCCCTCGAGTACGGCGGCGAGGACCAGCCCAGCCTGCTGGACGACATGCTGCGCATCGCCGAGGTCGTGGAGCTGGGGCGCGACGGCCGGCCCGCCGCTGAGGGCCTGCGTGCCTTCGCCCACCGCCGTGCCCTGATGCGGGAGGTGCTCGCCGTTCCCAGTCCCGTGGTGCCGGAGCCGGATCGCCTGGTGCTGGTGGAGAACGGGCGCGGCCCGGTCACCGAGGGCATGGAGTACGTGGAGAGCACCGAGGGCGAGCTGCGCCGCGTCACCGACCTGGTGATCGAGCATGCCCGCACCCGCCCGGAGCGGTCCCTCGCGGTGCTCACCTTCACCTCCGAGCATGCCCGCCGCCTGATGGAACGCATCATGCAGACCGTCGCCGTGATCCCCGCCCTGCGAGGCTTCTTCGACCCGGGCGCCCCGGAGTTCTTCACGGTGCTGCCGGCCGCCCACGCCTCCAGCATCGTGCGGGACGACGTGATCGTTTCGGTGGGCTTCGGTCGCACCCCGCACGGTCGCCTGCTGCACCGCTTCGGGCCGCTCTCCGAGGCCGGTGGCCGCAAGGCCCTGGCCACCGTGATCACCCGTGCCCGCGGCCGCACCACCGTGGTCTCCTCGATCGACGTGCAGGATCTGGACCCCTCGCGCCTGCGCTCCGACGGCGCCCGTGACCTGCGGGCCATGCTGTGGGTGCTGCGCGGGGGTGCCGACGTCGAGGTGGTGCCGCAAGTCGCGGCCCTCACCGGACTGGAGCAGACGGCCGTGCCCGCGGTGGAAGAGACAGCTGCGCCCACGGCGGACACTGCCCAGGTGCAGACCGAGGCGCGTTCCGATGCCACCGACTCCGCGTCATTTGCTGTTGACGACCCCACCGCAGGCGACCCCGCCGCAGACGACGCGGAGATGTCCGACGAGGACTTCGACGCCGCACTCGAGGCGGCCCTGGCCCGCAAGGCCGCCGGGGAGCCGGCTCCGCAGGGTGGCGACCAGGACGACACGGCCGAGGCCGAGGACGCCGATGCCGACGATCCGGACGGGGCTGTTCGGTCCGGTCCGTCGGACGAGCATCAGCCGGTCGAGCAGGCATCCGCGGCCCCCGGCGAACTGGAGACCGACGCCCTGGTGCGCGACCTGGCCGACCGGCTGTGGCGACTGGGCCTGGTGGTCGAGAGCGACTTCGGGCTCACCT
>QFNC01000129.1 GCA_003240695.1 Pseudoxanthomonas suwonensis
GGGCCGGCGGGAGGGGTCACGGCCCCTCCGCGCCGAACGTCGCCTCCGCGGCGGCGATCTCCGCCCGGAGCCTGACCGCCCAGCTCGCGACGCGTCGCCGGCAGCTCTCCAGGGATGCGGCGTGGTCCGGGTTCATCCAGAACGAGGAGTCGTGCCGATACGGGTCGGCGAGCGCCCGCACGTCCGGCTCGTCCGCGTTCAGGTCCACGATCTCCCCGCCCGGGCCGACGCAAAACTGGTGATCGGAGTTGCCCCTCATCTGAAGGCCGAACACCTCCGACAGGAGCATCGATGCGAACTTGCACGACCCGGACAGGTCGGCCGGCTCCGGCAGGCCGCGCTCGGCCGCGCGCTCCCGCCAGAGGTTCGCGAGCGCCTTGCGGGCCAGCTCCGTCGCCTCGGGCGTCGCCTCGAAGATGCAGACCCCGTCTACGCTCGTGGCGTAACGGGCGAGGACGCCCCACTCGCGATCTGCGGGCGGAATCATCTCGCCCTCGTCGTAGGACGGGAGCTGGTCGATGACGTCCCCGTCCCTGTCGAAGCTCCGCGCCGATATGGGAGTTGACGAGCAGGCCCTCGTCGCGGATCGCGATCGAGGGGGAGCCTTCCACGGTTCTCGCGCAGAGCCTCTCGATCGTCTGCGGGTGAAGATGGGCGGTGGACACGGTGATGATCTTCGCGCTTTCGACTTCGCTCATGGCTGGTCTCCCTTTTCCGCGCACATCATGCCCCATGGCGGGGAAATCGGCAACAGGGTTGCCACTTTCCGGCCGAAAGGTCAGCGTTCCCTGTGATCAACCGACGCCTGGGCAGAGCGGCGGCTCGAAGCCGTCCGGGACGCCATCGTGCTCGGCTCGGACCCGTCGCCCGCCGCCCCCTTGACGTAAGGGGCGAATCGCCTCATGATGATGATCACGGGGCCGATATGGTATGGCGTAGGAAGTTAAGATCCGTGTCGTTTGCGGGTTCGAATCCCCGCGGCCCCGCCACCACCCCTTCGGGGGAAGCGAGGATGAAAGAATGTCCGTGAACTGCGGCTTAATGCACCTCTGACGCGAGCGCGCTCCGGCTTTACGCCGTCCTGCGCTCCGACATCAGCATGTCCCCCGGCAAGGCCGCGGCTCAGGCCGGCCACGCCTGGGTCGACGCCCTCCTTTCCGAACCTGACAGCCACCTGGCCGTCGCTTATCGCGCGCTGCGGCCCGGCACCAAGCTGACGCTTGACGGCGGCGGGGAGGAGCGGCTGCTCACCCTGTCGCGCCGCCTCCTGGCGGAGGGGGTCAATCACGTCCTGATCCACGATCGGGATCACGTCGAGCCTCCGGACTTCGACGGGTCCCGCGTCCTCACCGCGCTCGGCGCGGGTCCGTTCCCGAAGGGGGCGGAGCCCGCTTGCCTGCGTCGCCTGCCGCTCTGGCGCGGCGGGAGGTGCGCCATGCCCTGAGGTCGCGGCCCCGCCGCGGGCCGGGAAGGGGTAACCCCCGGCGGCGAGGATTTCCCGTTTCAGAAAAGGACGAACGACATGAACGACAAGCATAACCTTTCCGACCTGACCGCCGAGCAGATCGACGCGATCTCCGCGGAGAGCGCCCTGCGGCGCGAACTCGAGCCCGTCACGGCGGAGCTTCTTCGCCGGCTCTCCCCGGTCATCCGGGCCCGGGACGAGCGGGAGGCCGTCGCCGCCTTCGGCGCGGCCCTCCCGGACGGTCTGGGGAGGAGCCGATACGTCGCGCTGCGCGACCTGATCCGCGCCGCCCTGCGCGACGCCGCGAGGCTTCAGCGGCTGCGCCGGTCCGTCATCATCCTGATGTCGGGGTCCAGTCACCCGGATATCGCCTCCGCGGCCCAGTCGCGGCGGCACGCCGCGAAGGCGGAGATCACCGCCCTCATCGCCGCCCGCCGGGCGGGCAAGGCGTGGGCGCGCGAGGTCGTCGCGGCCGCCCGCGCGGCGGAGGATCGGCCCGCGGCCTGAGGGCCGGGCGGCCGGGAACGAGGGCGCGTGACGCGCCCTCGTTCGTGATGGC
>QFNC01000130.1 GCA_003240695.1 Pseudoxanthomonas suwonensis
TCGGGCTCGGCGCCGTTTACCGCGGCACGAGCCGCGCGGACGCGGTCGCGGCCTGGAACGTCCGGGCCGCGCATGGCGGGCAGCCGGCAAACAGGAGGAGGAACGACCGTGAACATCTCTGACACCGCCGCCGTCACCAACCGGGCAGTCGCGCGGCTTTTCCTCCGCGCCGCCGGCGACCCGGCGCAATGCCGGATGATCCTTCTCGAAGCGATCCCGGATGAAGCGCGCGACGCGGCCCTGAAGGCGATGAACGCCAACCCGCTGATCGACCTCATGGCCTGGGTCGACTTCGAGAACGGCGAGGCCGTCGAAGGTGAAGACCTGTCCTCGGCGCTACGCGAGGGGGTCGCGATCGACCCGGACGAGGGGGTCGAGGTGCGTCTTGACAGGATGACCTGGGCGGCCGACCTGTCGCGGGCGGCGCGGGCCGGTCTGACCGGGACGTCTGCGCTTCCGCAGAACGTGGCCGGCGATCACGTCGCGCCGTGGACCTGCTGGGAGGACGAGAATACGGGGGACGTCGTGACCGCCGTGCCGTCGCCGGCCGGGCTCGTTCTCGTCGCGCACGACGGCGGCGAGACGAAAGGTTTCGCGCAGAACGCCCGCATCAGGCCCAGCGGCGAGCCGCCTCTTGCCCCGGACGAGGTGAGCGCGGCCGCCGCCGCGTGACGGCGACCCCCTTGCCGAAATTACGGACGACGGCTCGATCAGGGCGCCGGCGCCGCGGCCGGCTCCAGAAGCCCGGCCTCGCGCGCCTGCGGGAGCGGCCAGAACTCGGACTCGCGACCCGTCACCGCCTCAAGCGGCGCCTCGTCGCCCATGTCCTCAGCCGCGTCGAAGATCTTGCTGATGAGCGCCCGGGCCTCGTCCCCGAGCGCGTCCGCCGCGATCTCGAGATCGTCCTCGTCTCCGCTGTCCGGAAGGCGCGCCTCGTCGCCCTCGGCCAGCTTGCGCAGCGCCTCGCAGGCGGCGTCGATGGCGCGGCCGGGCCCGGCGAGAAGGTCCGCGTCCGGATCGCCGCTGGTGATCATCAGGCGCTCGTCGGCCCAGCGGTTCTCCGCGCTCACGGCGTCGGCGAAGCGGGTCAGGACGCCCGCGCGGGAGAGGCCGGGGTCGTCTTCCCCCGTCTCCACGCCGAGGAAGCACCAGGCGGATCCGTCGAGCGCGTCCAGAACGGATTGTGCGGTCACGTGGTCCCCGAACTCGTAGCGGGCGACGTTCTGCCCGTCGACGCTCAGGGGCGGGACGCCCAGGAGCGGGACGTCGGACGGCTCGATGGCGACGACGGAGGCGTAATCGCTGGACGATCCGTCGACGGAGGCGTCGTAGCTGACCAGGAAATGACGGGGCATGGGGGTCTCCTTGTTGCGTTCCTTATCCTGGCGGAAAGCGGCGAAACTCTCCGGTCAGGGCGCCGGACCTTCGGCGGCGTCCGCCCGGAACGCGTGAAGGTCCGGGTCCGTCGACTCGATCTGTTCGAGCACGTCCGCGAACTCGCCGGAGAGGCCTTTGGCCGAGATGAAACGCAACGCCAGCATGCCCGTTTTCTCATTGAAAACGGGGTTTGCGGACAAGATGTCCTCGACCCTGCTTTCACCCTCCTGGTGTTCGAACCTGCCCAGCATCTTTTCGACCGCCGACATTCGCGCGCCCTCCTTCTTTGGCCTGTCGTCATCTTC
>QFNC01000131.1 GCA_003240695.1 Pseudoxanthomonas suwonensis
TAGGGTCCGTTAGCTCTTGAGCCAGTCGAGGGAGGCGGCGAGACAGAGGATGCCAAGGAAAGATCGGGCGGTCTTCTCGTAACGTGTGGCGACAGCCCGCCATTCCTTGAGCCGCGCCCAGAGCCGCTCAACCTGATTGCGGTTGTTGTAGATCCAGGCTGGGCAGGCGACCGGCGCTTCATGGCGCTGCGGCGGAATGGCAGGCCGAGCACCAAGGGCCCAGATATGCTCGCGTAAGGCATGGCTGGTGTAGCCACGGTCGGCCACGACCCAGGCCGGTGTCTCTGGCAAACGGCTGAGCAGCGCGCATGCCATTGGCAACTCGTGCGCTTGGCCCGGCGCCAAGCTGAAAGCGACGGCGCGTCCGCCGCCGTCGGCGATCACGCAGGCCTTGGTACCATAGCCGCCACGCGATCGGCCAAGAGCCTCACGCGTATCGCGTCGGGCTCCAGATCCCCCTTTTTGGCCGCACCGGCGGCCTTCTGATGTGCGCGGATATTGCTGCCGTCGAGGAAGACCATGCCCAGCCGCACGCCTTGCTCCTGTACCAGGCGCAGCAAGCGTTCCCACACGCCATGCCTGCCCCAACGAATGAAGGTTTGCGCCGCCATCCACCAGGGGCCGTACTCTTCGGGTACGGCGCGCCACTTGGCACCGTTCTGGCACCGCCAGATGATCGCCTCCATTGTGCGCCGCAGGTGATGATGCTGCGTCTTGCGGTGCGGGCGGCAGGCTTCGATCAGCGGCTCCAGCACTGCCCACTGCGCGTCCGTCAGCACCATCCATCTCACCTCTCCACTGCCTCCGCAGCAGATAGGTCAATGGTCAGGCGCTAACAGGGCCTAGGCCGGAAGCGGGTGGCCCAGGTGAAAGAGCGCTCCACCACCCAGCGCCGCGGCAGCAGCACGAAACCTCGTTTGGCCTGGGGCAGCCTGACCACCTCCAGTTCGATGCCCTGCGCTTCAGCAGCATCGGCTGCTTTCCGGCCGGTGTAGCCCTGGTCGACATAGGCCAGATCGACGCTCTGACCCGTCGAGGCCTGCACCGCCTGGGCAAGCCGCCCAACCTCGGCCCGATCATCCGCATTGGCAGGCGTCACGTGCAGCGCCAGCAGATGCCCCAACGTGTCGACCGCCAGGTGCAGCTTGGAACCCTTCTTCCGCTTGGCACCGTCGTACCCGGCCCGCTCGCCACTTTCCGGCGTGGACCGCAGCGTCCGGCTGTCCAGAATGGCAGCACTGGGCTGTGCCTTTCGTCCAGCAGCCAGCCGCAGCACGGTTCGGAGGT
Organism: Pseudoxanthomonas suwonensis; assembly: GCA_003240695.1. Taxonomy (GTDB): domain Bacteria; phylum Pseudomonadota; class Gammaproteobacteria; order Xanthomonadales; family Xanthomonadaceae; genus Pseudoxanthomonas_B; species Pseudoxanthomonas_B suwonensis_A. The sequence continues at coordinate 1,288 of QFNC01000131.1, forward strand.
CCTCGGCCAGCGCTTCGAAGCAGCCTGCCGCCAGCCAGCGCTGCGTCTGCTGGTACACCGCCGCCCAGGGCGGCAGGTCATTGGGCATCCAGCGCCAGGGTGCGCCGGTCTTCACCACGTAACGCAGGCCGTTGAACACCTCGCGCAAGCTGTGTTCCCGTTGCCCGGCCCGCTCCGGCAAAAGCGTCAGATAGGGCGCAACCAGCGCCCACTCTTCATCAGATACATCGGACGGATATGGCTTACGGGCAGTCATGCCCCACAGCCTGATCGTTACCCGCCCGCAGGTCCATAACAGCCTCTAGGGCAGTAAATGATCTTTTTGTGGAAGATACGAGAGCAGGCGTGCGGACGGAAACGCACCTCGAGGGGATGGAAGCTTCTATCTTGTGCGAGGCTGCAGCGATTGCGTCACGTAGTCAGCTCATGCGGTTGGGAAAGTACATAAAGCCAGCATCCAGTTTCGACGACTGCCTCAACAAGCTTATCAAGCTGGGCTTCGTTCATCAGGAGGGCGAGCTATTTCTTACGCTTGTGAGTCGTTGTGAGCCTCAGGACCCACGTTGGACCGCTCGCCGTATTTGAAAGGAAGCGGCAGCGCAGCTCTCCACGACAGTTTCTCCTTGAGTGTTGATTGCCACTAAAAGTTAAGGACAAAACTGGACGCCTCCAGAAACCCCTCGCCTTGATGCCGTTCGGCTGATTCACTAACGCGGATCAGCGCGAGGGAAGGCGATGGTTCGGCAGCCTGGGTTCTTCGAGGTGGAGGAGCGTTTGCGGGAGCTGTCGGCCAAGGGCGATGACCTCGAGCAGATCGCCGCGCTGGTTGATTTCGGCATGTTCCGCGCCGAGCTGGAGCAGGCCGTTCCGCGCGCGGACGGCACGAAGGGCGGCCGCCCCGCCTTCGATCGTAAGCGCTGCCTGGCCTGCTGCCTGTTCGATGGACACCGAGTTTAGCCTGAACTGGCCAAGCGTTCGAACGCTACAGGGCTGAGATAGCCGATGGCCGAGTGGCGTCGCG
>QFNC01000132.1 GCA_003240695.1 Pseudoxanthomonas suwonensis
CCGGCGCTCGGCCGCCAGCTCCCACAGGGTCTGCGGTCGCATCGACCCCGTGAAGTGCAGGTGCAGATGGGCCTTGGGCAGCGCCGCGAGGTCCCGGCCGCCGCCGCCCGCGCTGCTGCCCATGTCCGCGGTGCCGGTCACGAGCCGAGCAGGGCGATCACCCGGTCGATGCCCTCCACCAGGTCGTCGTCGTTCAGGGCGTAGGAGAACCGCAGGTGGCCGGGGGCACCGAAGGCCTCGCCGGGCACCGCAGCCACCTCGGCCTCCTGCAGGATCACCGCTGCGAGCTCCGCCGAGGTGGTCACGCGGGTGCCGCGGATCTCGCGTCCCAGCGCCCCGGCGACGTCCGGGAACGCGTAGAACGCCCCGGTGGGTGTGGGCACCGTGAAGCCGGGCACCTGGGAGAGCTTGTCCACCATCAGGCGGCGCCTGCGGTCGAACGCTTCGCGCATCTCCCGGATCGGCTCCATCGGCCCGGTGAGGGCAGCGATCGCTGCGCGCTGGGCCACGTTGTTGACGTTGGAGGTGAGGTGGGACTGCAGGTTCGTGGCCGCGGCGATGACGTCCTTCGGACCGATCATCCATCCCACCCGCCACCCGGTCATGGCGTAGGTCTTGGCCACCCCGCCCAGCACCAGCGTGGTCTCCGCGAGCTCCGGCACCACGCCGAGCACGGAGGTGAAGGGCACGTCGTCGTAGGTGAGGTGCTGGTAGATCTCGTCGCTGATCACCCACAGGTCGTGCTCGAGCGCCCACTGCCCGATCTCGCGCAGCTGGTCCGCGCTCATCACCGAGCCGGTGGGGTTCGACGGGGAGCACAGCAGGATGGCGCGCGTGGCCCCGGTGCGGGCGGCCTCCAGCTGGGCCAGGGTGGGCAGGTAGCCCTGGTCCGCACCGGCCAGCACCGGCACCTCGTGGCCGCCCGCCAGGCGGATCGCCTCGGGGTAGGTGGTCCAGTACGGGGCAGGCAGCAGCACCTCGTCGCCCGGGTCCAGCAGGGTGGCGAACGCCTGGTACACGGCCTGCTTTCCGCCGTTGGTGATCAGCACCTGCGACGGCTCCACCGCGATGCCGTCCATCGCGGTGGCGCTGTCGGCCACTGCCTGGCGCAGCCCCGGGAGGCCCGCGGTGGGGGAGTAGCGGTGGTTCGCGGGTTCGCCGACTGCCTCACGGGCCGCGTCCACGATGTGCGCGGGGGTGGGGAAGTCCGGTTCCCCGGCGCCGAAGCCGATCACGGGCCGGCCGGCGGCCTTGAGGGCCTTCGCGGTGGCGTCTACGGCCAGGGTGGCGGAGGGGGCGATGGATCCGATGCGCTGCGAGATCCGGGAGTGTGCAGGGGCGGGGGTGCGATCGTCGTCGGTGGTCACGCCCCCATCGTGGCAGAGGCGGGGCCGGTTCGTCAGGAGGCCCGGCCCACTGCGTCCGGATGCGTCCTGGGGGGACCGCCCCCCGGGTTCCGGTGGGCCGGCCCGTGTGATCTGCCCCGGGCTGATTCGCACCGGATGGCCGGGACTTGTATGCTGATCGCTGGCCCGAACCGCAACGGCATCGCCGCGGCGCGCTTCCGGGTCGCGCGGGAGGTCTCCTCCTGCGAAGGGTAGTGGCGCAATTGGTAGCGCAGCGGTCTCCAAAACCGCAGGTTGCAGGTTCGAGCCCTGT
>QFNC01000133.1 GCA_003240695.1 Pseudoxanthomonas suwonensis
TGATGGCGTCGGCGAAGGGGATGAGCAGGGACTGGATGGTGTCGTCGATGATCGGCGGCATGGCTTGAACCTAGAACGCGCCCCGCGCCGAGCGGGGGCGGGATCGTCGCATCGTGACCGTCTCGAGATCTCAGGTCCGCTCATGGCCGCGGGGAGCCGACGGCCAGGTCAGCGAGCGATGGGCATCCCGTCAGCCCCTTGGCTCGCCCCCACCGTGCCGGATCCCTGCGGCCGACGGGGCCGGGATCTCGGCGTCGAAGGGGATCATCGGCCGGTCGATCCGGGAGTGGCCCAGGCGCACCAGGTCCTGGTCCACACCGCCCGGGGTGAGGGCCAGCAGCCAGTCGGCGGCGGCCTCGTACTGGTCCGGCTCCAGGTAGCCCATCTTCACGGTGACCACGTCGAAGCCCGTCATCGACAGCCCCAGCTGGGCGAACATGTCGGCGGTGGCGAACTGGGAGCGGCGGGCAGTGACCACCACCGTCAGGCCCGACAACTGCTCGGCCCCCGCGCCCTGCCTGGCCCGGCTCGTGCTGCCCTCGATGTCGTCGCTGCTGCCGCTCGCACCTGGCGCGGCAGGGACCAGCACCCGCAGGGCTGCCGCACGCCCGGTCGCGGGGGAGTCGTCGAGGGCCACCACCTCGGCGCGCAGCGGCACCGGGCCGGGCTCACGGGCATCGATCCGCCCGCCCACCAGTAAGTCCCCGCGCCCACCCACGCCCATCTCCCACGCTGCCTGGGCCGATTCCGGGTCCACCAGGGACACCATCAGGGAGCTCACCTGCCCGGCCCGGATCTCCTCGCGCTCCAGCAGCTGGGCCAGGCAGTAGGTGGTGTCGTCGGCCCCGCCGGCGCCGGGGTTGTCCCCGGAGTCGGAGATCCAGAACGGCCTCTTGTCGCTCGCGATCGCCTGGTCCAGGCAGTCGGCGAAACTGCCGGTGGGGGCCACGAACGCGAACTCGTGCCGCGCCTCCCACACCGCGGTGGCGAGCTCCAGTGCCGCGGCGTCGACCGCGGCGTCGTCGGCCCCGAAGGCCACGATCGCGGCCTTGCAGCGGGGCTGGTCGGCCCAGGCGAAGCCCACCCAGTACGACACGTCGGTGACACCCTCGCGGGCGGTGAGATCAGGGATGCGGCCGTAGATGGACCGGGCCGGCTCGATGCGGGTGGAGGTCTTCTCCCCAGGCAGCAGCACCGGCACGTGCACCAGCGCCTTGTGGGGCAGCGCCCCGCCGTCCATCACCGCGGCGGTTGCATCGACCAGGTCCCGCAGGCCCCGCTCGCGGGTCTCCCAGGCGTCGATATGCGGGGCATGGCGGTAGCAGGTGAGCAGGTCACAGGCGTCGAACAGGGTCTCGGAGACGTTGCCGTGCAGGTCCATCGCGGTGCCCACCACCACGTGAGGACCGATCACCTCGCGGATCGCGGTGATCAGATCGCCCTCGGCGTCATCCAGGCCCACCACGCTCATCGCGCCGTGGATGTCGAAGTAGAAGCCGTCCAGCGGCTGCTCGGCGTGGGCAGCGGCCAGGCCCTCGCAGATCTCCTGCTTCCATCCCTCGTACACCTCGCGCACCAGCTGCCCACCGGGCAGGGCGCGAGCATGGAGGATCCCCACGTACTCCGCAGCCTCACGCAGCGCCTGCCCGGTGGGG
>QFNC01000134.1 GCA_003240695.1 Pseudoxanthomonas suwonensis
CCCGCCGAAGGGCGTGCCGGGCCGGGGTCCGTACAGCTCGAGCGCCGCGGTGAGCGCATCGAAGAGGTCCGCCCGCACCATCGACGCCTCGTCGATGATCAGCGTGTCCAGCTCTTTCAGCGCCTTCGCGAAGCGTCCCGGGTAGTAGGAGCCGCCGCGCACGTGCTGCTCGGTCACCCCGAGCGGGAAGGAGAACAGGCGGTGGATCGTGTAGCCGTCCACGTTCAGCGCCGCGATCCCAGTGGGCGCGACGGTGATCGTGGAGCGATCGGTCTGCTCGAGATAGTGCCTGATCAGCGTCGACTTGCCGGTGCCGGCCTTGCCGGTGAGGAACAGGTGGCGGCCGGCGTGGAGGTGCTCGAGCGCGGCGGCGAACTCGTCGGTGATCACCAGCGGGACCGACGACGTCTCAGCGGACGCGGAGGCTGCCGCCCGGGCCGACGGCGCGGGGGCCTCGGACCGGGACGTCGAAGCGGCCGGCGCCGCCGACGCGACAGCGGGCTCCGCACCGGATGCCTCTGCGCGGGACGGTTCCGCCCCCGACACGGCTGCGCGGGCTGGCCGTCGGCCAGTCGAGCGTGATTCTGAACCACTTTCCCGCGGATTCTGGCTCAGAATCTGACCCGATCCTGGATCAGCCGCCGGTGCCGCCTCGGGCCGTGCCGTGGTGTCAGGTGCAGTGTTCTCCAGCCCCATCGCCGCTCGGTACTTGGCCACGAGCTCGGCCTTCAACCGCCCACGGTCGCCGACGGGAATGCCCTGCTCCCGTGCCCACGCACGGATCGCGGTGGGGGAGAGGTCCACCTCCGGGGCCGGTTCGTCGGCGAGCTGTGCAGGAGCCGACGCATCGGCTGAGGCTGCGGGCACCGCTCGAGGCGGCATCGCCGCGGACGACGACGTCGGCCGCAGCGCACTGCCCGTCGGGGGAGGAGCGGGCGCGGAAGGCGGTGGAGACGGAGCCGCCGACGGTCGAGCCGCCGCCCCACCCCGCAGCGCTCGCGACGCGGTCAGCGGGGCGTCGTACCCCGTCTGCCGGTCCATCGCGAGATACCGCTCGAGCAGCCCGGCCGCCGCATAGGCGTCACCGAGCGCGGAGTGCGCCTGCTGATGCGTCACCCCGAGCGCCGCGCAGCACTCGGCGAGCGTTCGGCGTCGCAGGTGAGGGAGATAGACGGTGCTGCCCTGCAGAGTGCAATAGGTCGACACCTGCGGCATCGGCAGCGAGGCCCGGGCGAACTCCGCCTGGAGGAACGCGAGGTCGAACTCGGCGTTGTGCGCGACGAGGACCAGGCCCTGCAGCGCGGTGCCGATCTGCACGGCGAGGTCCGCGAAGCGCGGGGCGCCCGCGACGTCCTCGTCGGTGATCCCGTGGATGTGGGTGGCGCGCACCGGGCCGCCCGGGTGGAAGCGCGTCACCCACTGGTCGATCGGCCGGCCCTGCTCGTCGGCCCGCAGGATCGCGAGCTCCAGGACGCGCTCGCGCTCGGAGTCGAGACCCGTCGTCTCCACGTCGATCACCGCGAAGCGAGGCGGTCCCGACGGCGCGGAAGGCGGCGATGCGGACGGCGCCGAGGCACGGCCGCGGAAGCGATCGAGCAGTCCCACGAGGATCCTCTCCGGGCAGGGATGGTGATCGCTCGATCATCTCAGGGAC
>QFNC01000135.1 GCA_003240695.1 Pseudoxanthomonas suwonensis
CGCGCAGCTGGGGGCGACGAAGGTGGAGCTGCCGGAGCTGTTCTCCCGCAGCGACGTGGTGAGCCTGCACGCCCCGGACGTGCCCTCCACGCGGGGGATGGTGAGCGAGCAGCTGCTGGCGCTGATGCCGGACGGCGCCACCTTCCTCAACACGGCCCGGCCGGCGCTGGTGGACGTGGACGCCCTGCGCACCGAGTGCGTGAGCGGGAGGATCGCCGCGGTGCTGGACGTGCACGACGACCTCGCCCCGGATGACCCGCTGTGGGAGGTGCCCTGGGTGTCGATCACCCCGCACATCGCCGGGTCCCAGGGCAACGAGCTGCACCGCATGGGCGAAGCGGCACTGGAGGAGGTGCGGCGTCTGGCGGCCGGTGAGCCCCCGCGATACCCGGTGGACCCGGCCCTGCGGGAGTTCTCGGCCTGAGGGCCGTTCCCCGAATCCCGCCCGGATCATCCCGGTATCGGGGAGACTGAAGCATGGCCCCGCACATCGCCCTGCTGCTCGGCAAACCACCGAAGCCCGGGACCCTGCTGGCCGAGGCCACCGAGGACCTCGCTGCCCACGGGATGCCGGCGACCCTGCACCTCCCCCATGACCAGGCTCTGGACCCTGCACAGCTGGACGGTGCGGACCTGGTGGTCCATCGCGGCCTGCACACCTCCGTGGCACCGCTGCTGGCGGCGATCCCCGACCGCGGCACACCGATGTGCAACCCGGGGCCGGCCGATCAGCTGCTGCGCTACCGCCGCTCCTGGCACGCCGAGCTCGAGCGGGCGGGAGTGCCCGTGCCCCCGTCGGTGACTGTGGAGGCCTGGGCCGAGGTGCGCCAGATGGCGGGGACCGAGCACGTGGTGGTGAAGGCCCTGGCCGGGCCCGGCCGTGGCGCCACCGTGGTGGCCGGCACCGGTGCGACACTGCCCACCGAACCGCCGTTCGCGGGGCCCTACCTGGTGGAGCCACGCCTTCCCGCAGACGACACCGACCGCAAGCTCTACGTGGCAGGCAGCCAGGTGCGCGGCCTGCTCAAGCCCTCCACCCTGGAACATCCCCACACCACATCCGGGGACCCGTTCACACCGGAGGTCGACCTGGTGGAACTGGCCCTGGAGACGGCCCGCGTGCTGGACGGCCACCTGCTGGGGGTGGATGTCACCGCCACACCGCAGGGACCGGTGGTGGTAGACGTCAACGGCTTCCCCGGCTTCCGCGGCATCCAGGACGCGCCGGCCCTGGTGGCGGCCCACATCCGGGAGCACGCAGGGGTGGGCTGAGCGGCGCCGCTGCCGAGGCGCGCTGCACGGGCAGGACGTCGCGTCACATGGACGCGTAGCGCGACCGCAGGATCGAGTAGATCCCGTAGAGGATCAGGCCCGCACCCACCACGGCCAGCAGCACGGTGCCCGCCGGCAGCGTGGCCATCTGCTTGATGGCGCCGTCCATGCCGGTGGCCTTCTCGGGGTCCGCACGGATGGCGGCCCAGCCGAACAGCACGCCCACGCCGAACAGCGCGAGCCCCTTGGCGACGTAGCCGGCAACGCCCGTGACCACCACGGCCTTGCCCACGTTGCCACCGCCGGTGGCCTTCAGGTCCTCCTCGAACTTGCGGGTGACGCCCTTGACCACGTGATAGATCCCGATGCCGATCACC
>QFNC01000136.1 GCA_003240695.1 Pseudoxanthomonas suwonensis
CGACGACGGCGACATCCCGGGCCTGCTGTGGCTCCCACCCGGCCCAGGCGGCACCGACCGATCGGTCCCCGGTCTGGTGGTGCTGCAGGAGATCTTCGGACTGACCGAGTACATCGAGCAGCGCTGCGCACAGCTGGCCGAGCTCGGCTACGCGGTGCTGGCCCCGCAGCTGTTCGCCCGACTGGACCCCCCGGTGGTGGGCCTGCCCGACGGCGAGGACTTCGAGTCCTGGCTGGGTGAGGGTGTGGCGCTGACCCAGGCCCTGCCGTGGGAGCGCGCCGAGGCCGACGCCGTGGCGGCGCTGAACGCCCTGCGCGCCCACGAGGCGGTCGATGCCGACCGGGCAGGGATCATGGGCTTCTGCTACGGCGGCGGCCTGGCGTTCTCCGCCACGGCAACCGCGAGCGAGCAGGGCCAGGCCCCTGCTGTGCTGGTCAGCTACTACGGCTCCGCACTGCCCACGCTGCTGGAGAGGGCGGGCTCGGTGACCGCGCCCAGCCTGCACGTGTTCGGCACGGATGATGCCTTCATCCCGATGGAGCAGGTGGGGCAGATCCGCGAGGCCGTCACCGCCGGCGGCACCCGGCAGCAGGTGCGGTTCGAGCTGCACGAGGGCGCTGGTCACGCTTTCGACAACCCTCACCCCGCCCTTCATCACGCCGAGGCGGCGCAGCGGGCCTGGATGCAGACAAGGCAGTTCCTCGGTGAGGAACTGCCTGTCGGCTGAGGGCTGAAGGGATCAGCGGCCCTTGTTGAGGATCTCCAGTGCGGACTGTGCGCGGTCGAAGGGGACCTCCACGGTGTAGGAGCTGGCCTTCATCGTGGACTGGGAGTGGAAGTTGCGGTTCTGCCCCTGGGCGGCGAAGGCGATGAGGCCGAAGATCGCGCCCCAGATCGCGCCGAACACCACGGCGCCGAGCACCGTGCTCAGGAAGCCGATCGGCACGAAGATCGCCATCAGCAGACCGATCAGCAGACCGAACCAGGCACCGGAGCCAGCACCGAACAGGGCGGCCTTGCCGTAGTTCATGCGGCCGCGCACGATCTCCACGCTCTTGAGGTCATGACCCACGATGCGGGTTGAGCCCACCTCGAAACCGGAGTCGGACAGCAGGTCCACCGCGGCCTGCGCCTGGGTGTAGTCCGAGAAGTCGGCGACCTTGGTCATCGACGGGGCAGCAGTGAAGGCGGCGCCGCCGGGGGTGGCGTTGGTGCTCTGGGCGTCCTGCACGCGCTCGCGGTCCAGGGGCTGGGCGCCGTCCTGCGGGGTCTGGTTCTGCATCTGGGTCATGATCTCTCCTCCGTGTCGTCGGTGATAGTTTGATTGTATAAACCAACTTGGCGGACCGTCAAGTTGAGAACTCAACGACCGAAAGGAGCGGCGTGGAACAGTCATACGGGCACGGTGCCGGAGAGAGGACAGCAGACCCTGAGGACGAGGCCCCGAGGCTGAGAAGTCAGCAGGCCGGGGAGACGGGAGGGGCCCACGGGCACGACGGCCGGGCCGTGGTGGCACGCGAACTGCGGCGCACCGTGGCGGAGATCCAGCGGTGGACCCAGCGCTGGCTCCACCGACGCACCGGCACCAGCCTCTCCCCCAACGAGACCCACCTGCTCAGCCACCTCCAGAAGGCCGGGCCCCAGCG
>QFNC01000062.1 GCA_003240695.1 Pseudoxanthomonas suwonensis
GCAAGTTCGTGCGTTTCCAGCAGCCGACGGAAGTTGAGGATCGTGGTCTCGTCGGGAATGTCGTCCAGCCCGCTGAGGCGGGCGAATCGCCGCAGCACCACCGTGTCGTACAGCGCCTCTTCCATGGCCGGATCACTGAGCGCGTACCACTGCTGCAGTAAGTGGATGCGCAGCATCGTCGCGACCGCATAGGGCTGCCGGCCGGGACGGCCCATCTTGAGGGTCGGCAGGGATTCGTGTAAAAACGGGCCGAAAGTGCACCCAGCCTTCGAAGCGCGGGGCGATCGCGTACTGCCGGGTCTCGTCGACCTCGACCGTGCCGCTGGTGCGCACGGTAGCGGACAGGGCTCCGCGCTTGACCGCTTCGGTGCGCACGCCCAGCGCCTGCACCTTGTCCGGCGGCAGCACCACCGTGCCCGGTGCCGCCGGCGGTGCGTCGTCGGCATAGACCGGGACGTAGTCCATACCCATCGAATCCTTCTTCGGCACCGGCGACGTGTCCGCCAAGCCCATGGGATTGCGGTAATAGAGCACCTTGCGTTCTGCGGCCGGGCCGTCGATCGACGTGCCCGCGGTCGGGGAGTCGTTCGTGGCGCGGCCGGCAATCCAGCCGACGGCGAGGGCGGCGAGTGCAACGCCGATGGCGAGCGACAGGGTCTGGACACGGGTCATCGGATCTCTCCTTCGATGGCGCGCACGGCGGCGGCGCCCAACAGTTCGTCACGCAGTGCATCGACCCGTGCGAGGTCGGCGCCCTGCCATTCATTGAGTGCTTCCGCGCGCGTTGGTCCACTGCGACCAGGCGGAAGCGCCGCGTTCCTCGACGGCCCGCAGCGTGGCGTCCCTGCGGGCAAGCGCTGCGTCTTCGAGCAGGCGCGATTCGCGTTCGCGCTCGCGGCGGGCACGCTGCTGGAACGGGATCTCGACCTCGAACATCAGCTCGGTGCTCTCGATGCCGTTGCCGAACTGCATCGCACCCACGCCCAGGGTGATGTCGGGAAAGCGGTTGCGACGCTGCAGTACCACGTTCGTGCGCGCCGCCTCGGCGCGGGCCTGCTGCGAGCGCACCGCGGGATGCGCATCGGCGTCATCCAGTGCCTCGGCAAGCGAGGCGCTGTGGACGGCGAGGCGCGGCGCCTCGTCGGGAGTCGCCAGCGGTGCATCGGACCGGCGCCCCAGCACCGCGTTCAAGGTGGCGGCCGCCTCCTGCTTGGTCGCGAGGCGTTCGATCCGCTCGCGCTGGAGGCTGGTCTGCTCGACCTGGGCGCGGATGGCATCCTGCTGCGCCGCGCGACCCAGGGCGTAGCGCACGCCGGCCATCTCTTCCACCTGGCGGAGCAGGGCGATGCGGCGATCAAGCACGGCCACGGCCTGGTCGGCATGCCAGTAGCGTGCGTAGGCCGCCTCGGCGTCGGCCAGCAAGTCGCGCGCAGTGGTGAGGCGATCGAGCCCGATCGCGACCGCGTCCTGGTTGGCCGCAGTCCGCATCAGGTCGCGCTTGCCCCAGAGCGGGAAGCGCTGGCGCAGCGCGTAGTTGACCTCACGCTCGGCACCGACGGTGCGCCAGGGCTTGTCCGGATCGAGGCCGCGAAATCCCACTGAGGCCATTGGGTCGGGCAGGGCGCCCGCCGGCAGGATCCGCGCTTCGGCAGCCTGGGTTTCCAAGCCCATGGCCCGAAGCTCGGGGTTGTGTTCGAGCACCCAGGTCCGGATCGACTCGAGACTGTGTCCCGGGATGGGCTCGGTTGCGGTCACCGGCAGCGCCAGCGCCCACAAGGCGCCGGCGAGCACGCAGGCGAGCAGGCGCCGCCGCGGTGGCCGCTGGCAGGACAGCGGGTGGCAGTGCAGGCGGCTGGCCTGCCACAGGTAGAACGGAGATGCCATATCAGTGTCCTTGGGCCGACGCGACGCAGTCGCTCAGCCGGGGCAGGAACACATGCCGTGACGCGCACGGCACGAACGCACAGCACTGCACCGCACAGGCGTGCGGCGCAGTCAGCGTTCGGGCATCAGATCAGCAGGAGGGCCGCGGGATGCGCGGTGGGTCGGTGCCAGGCAGGCGTGGGTGGCGAATCGACCCATGTGGACGTGACGCCCCGCGCACCATCCCCGATCTCGGCGACTGCGAACCAAGAGAGCCATGCTCCGACAAGGAGCGGGGGAATCGAAGGGATGCGCCCACTGTCCGCCGAGATGTCACCCGCGGTGCAGTGCGCGTCGCACAGTGCCTTGCTCGCCGAGGGGAGCTCGGCATCGCAGCCGTGGCCATGTTCGTGCTGGGTGTCGGTGGCGGCAGCGACCAGCGCCGCCGGCGTGCCTGGGAGGTCCAGGCACTCGCCATGGCCGGCCAGCGCGAACTGCGACCAGAGCAGCGCCGCCATCGCGAGGAAGACGGTGCGCTTGAACCAGTTCCGGTGGCGAAGACGGGCCATGACTTGAGCTTACCACTACCCGGTCTGACGCAACTGATCCAGATCAACTCTTGGCCAGACCGGGAGTCTGTTCCGGCGCGGTCGCCCTCGGTGTAGCCGGCACCGCGGTCAAACTGGCCAGGCGAAGCGCGTTGGCGACCACTGACACCGAGCTCAAGCTCATCGCAAGCGCCGCGACCATCGGGCTCAGCAAGATGCCGAATGCGGGGTAGAGCACCCCGGCCGCGACCGGCACCCCCAGCGCGTTGTAGAGGAACGCGAAGGTGAGGTTCTGCTTCATGTTGGCCACGGTGGCCTGGGAGATCTTCCGGGCGCGCAGGATGCCCCGCAGGTCGCCCTTGACCAGGGTGATCTGGGCACTGGACATCGCGACGTCGGTGCCTGTGCCCATGGCGCTCCCGACGTCGGCTGCGGCCACCATGCACCTCGTCCAGGCCTAGGTCGGTGGCCAGGGCCTGGGCGGTGGTGAGCCCGTCGCCGGTCGCTGCGCAGCCCGGCGGCGTGCAGCTCGTAGATGGCGGTCGCGGCCGATGTCTTGATCGGGTCGGCGACAGCGATCAGGCCCGCCAGTCGACCGTCAACGGCGAGGAACATGGCGCTGGTGCCCTCGCGACGCATCCGTTCGGCCACGTCGACGTGCGCGCCGGGTTGGCGCCCAAGTCGTCCATGAGTGCGGTATTGCCCAGCGCAAGCGTGTGACCGGCCACGGTTCCGCAAACCCCCATGCCGCCATCAATCCCCACATCGCGCAGCAACTGGTACCGCCGGGCGAGCGCAGAATGGGCAGAAAGCTTGGCAGCTGAAGATCGACATCCGCTGTTACGCCTCCCGAGGAATGCCGCTGAGGTTTTCGGCGCGTTTGGACCAAAGGCAGACCACCAACTTCCGCACGCCTGGCGGCGGGTTCGCCCCCGCGCTGGTCGCAGCACGCTAGGTCGAATGGCCGCAGCCGGTCGACATAGCTCCTACATGCTTTCGTATTCGCTCTTGCTCAGCTTGCCATTCTTGTCTGTATCCATCATGCCGAAGTGTGCGGCCATCGGATGCTTCGCCATCTCTTCCTTCGACAGCGAGCCGTCTTTGTTCTTGTCCAGAGCGGCGAAATCCTGCGCTCCGGTGGCCTGCTTGTGAGATTCGTGTGCGGCGCGGTCTTTTGCCGGCGGCTCGGCGGCTGCCACCGGGGTAACGACGGCCAGTGACAGGAGCAACGCTGACGCCATGGCTGCAATTTTCATTTGATGAGCTCCAGGGAACGTGATTGTGATGCCATGGGCGCGGTTCCCGGCACACCCGCCTGGCAGTTATTCGAACCGGGTCTTGCCCAGTCGAAGAGCATTAGCTACCACCGATACTGAACTGAGGCTCATTGCCAGCGCCGCCACCATCGGGCTGAGCAGCAGGCCAAACACCGGATACAGCACGCCCGCGGCGATCGGGACGCCGAGTGCGTTGTAGAGGAATGCGAAGGTCAGGTTCTGCTTCATGTTCGCCACGGTGGCACTGGACAGCTTGCGCGCGCGCACGATGCCGCGCAGGTCGCCCTTGACCAAGGTCACCTGCGCGCTCGACATGGCGACGTCCGTGCCGGTCCCCATGGCGATGCCGATGTCGGCGCCGGCCAGTGCCGGGGCGTCGTTGATGCCGTCGCCGGCCATCGCGACCCTGTGGCCTTCGGCCTGCAGCCGCTGCACGAGGTCGATCTTGTCCTTCGGCCGCACCTCGCCGTGCACCTCGTCGATGCCCAGTTCGCGCGCGACGGCATTTGCGGTGGCCACGCCGTCGCCGGTGGCCATCACGATGCGCAGGCCGTCAGCCTGCAGGGCCCGGATGGCTTCGCGCGAGGAGGCCTTGATCGGGTCGGCCACGGCGATGAGTCCGGCCAGGGCCCCGTCGACCGCGAGGTACATGACGCTCGCGCCTTCGTGACGCAGCGTCTCGGCCTGCGCCTGCAGCAAGGCTGGGTCGACGCCCTGTTCCCGCATCAGCTGTGTGTTGCCGATCGCCAGCGTGAGCGCCCCTACCGTGCCGCGCACGCCGATGCCGGTGGACGATTCGAAGTCCTGCGGCGTCTCCAACGCCAGGCCGCGACGACGCGCCTCGGCGACGATGGCATCGGCCAGCGGGTGTTCGCTGCCCTGGTCCAGGCTGGCAGCCAGGCGCAGCACCTCGTCCTCCGTAAAACCATTCGCCGCAATCGTCTCCCGGAACGCGGGCCTGCCTTCGGTGAGCGTGCCGGTCTTGTCGACGATGAGCGTGTCGATGCGGCGGAAGTTCTCGATCGCCTCGGCATCGCGGAACAGCACGCCGCCCTGCGCGGCGCGGCCGGTGGCCACCATGATCGACATTGGCGTCGCCAGGCCCAGCGCGCAGGGGCAGGCGATGATCAGCACCGACACCGCGTTGAGCACGGCGTAGGTCCACGACGGCTCCGGGCCGAAGAATCCCCAGACCAGCAGCGTGGCGACCGCGATCGCCAGCACCGCGAGCACGAACCAGAAGGCGACCTTGTCGGCCATGCGCTGCATCGGCGCACGCGAGCGCTGCGCCTGCGCCACCAGTTGCACGATTTGCGACAGCACGGTTTCCGAACCGACCTTCTGGGCCTGGATCACCAGGCTGCCCGTGGCGTTCATGGTGGCGCCGATGACCCTGTCGCCGGCCGCCTTCTCGACCGGGATCGGTTCGCCGGTCAGCATCGACTCGTCGATGTTGGATCGGCCTTCCAGCACCTTGCCGTCGACGGGGACCTTCTCGCCGGGGCGCACACGCAGGCGGTCGCCGACATGGACGTGGCTCAGCTCGATGTCCTCCTCGGTGCCGTCGTCGCGCAGGCGGCGAGCGGTCTTCGGTGCGAGGCCCAGCAGCGACTTGATCGCGGCGGAGGTCTGCGAGCGTGCGCGCAGCTCCAGCAACTGCCCGAGCAGGGTGAGCGAGACGATCACCGCGGCGGCTTCGAAGTACACGCCCACGCGGCTGTGCTCGCGGAACGAGTCCGGGAACAGGCCGGGGGCCACGGTCGCCACCACGCTGTAGCCGAAGGCAGCCGCTACGCCGATCCCGATCAGCGTCCACATGTTCGGGCTGCGGTTGCGGATCGACTGGACGCAGCGAACGAAGAACGGCCAGCCGGCCCAGAGCACCACTGGCGCGGTGAGCACCAGCTCGAGCCAGGTCCGCACATCGGTCGGCAGCCAGGCGAACCGGTGACCGACCATGGCCAGTACCAGCACGACCAGCGTCAGCGGCAGCGTCCACCAGAAGCGGCGGCTGAAGTCGACGAGCTCCGGGTTCTCTTCGTCGTCAAGCCCGGGCATCTCCGGCTCCAGTGCCATGCCGCAGATCGGGCAGGTGCCGGGATGATCCTGGCGGATCTCGGGATGCATCGGGCAGATGTACATGGCGCCCGGAACCGCAGGCGCAGGCTCGGCCGAAGTCGGAGCGAGGTACTTGCCGGGGGCCGCGACGAACTTCGTGCGGCAGCCCCCCGAGCAGAAGTGGTATGTCGTGCCGGCATGTTCGGCGTGGTGGGGCGAGGACTTCGGATCGACGTTCATGCCGCAGACCGGATCCGTCACCATTCCGGGCGGCGCGGTTTGCTGGCCGCCTTCAGGCGCGTGCGCGGCAGTGTTGCCGCCATGTCCGTGGGCCTGCTGGTGGGACTCGTGCGTGTTCATGCGTCTTCCTTCAACAAGGCGCCCAGGATCGGGCAGTTCTCGACACCGCCATGCCCAGGGCAGGCGGTGACGAGTTGGCGCAACCCATCGCGGATGCGGGTGAGTTCGTCCAGCTTGCGCTCGACGTCGGCGAGGCGTGCCGCCGCCGACCCACGCACCCCCGCCATGTCCTCACCCGACCGCCCGGAGAGCTGCAGCAGCTCGCTGATCTCGCGCAGCGTGAAGCCGAGCGCCTTGGCGCGACGCACGAAATGCAGGCGCGCCACGTCGGCGTCGCCGTAGGATCGATATCCCGAATTGCGACGGGCAGGGGCGGGCAGGATGCCGTGGCTCTCGTAGTAGCGGATCGTGTCGATGGGCACGTGTGTCCGCTTGGCGAGTTGACCTATCTGCATGGTGGGCGCTCCGCTAGACCAGATTCCGAGTGTGTGCCCTTGACCACGGTCCAGAGTCAAGTGGTGCGGCCCCCGCGCTGATGCCCGTTGCCTTCGGTGCCAGCCTCGAGCTGCCGTATGGATTGCAACCCCTACACAGGGCTGAGCGTCCCAAGCACTGAAACAACAATCACGATCAAGATGGCCAGTGCGGCCTCGGCCGTAACGCTCTGCCGCAGAGCATGCGCCTCCTGCACATGGTCTCCGCTGGTCAGCGCCCGTCCCAGGCGCGGCACCAGCACCCATCGGTGCAGCGCCCCCAAGCCCACCATCCCAGCGAACAGGGCAAGCTTGAACAGCAGCAGGTTTCCGTAGGTGCTCTGCAGCAGCGTCGACAACGACCAGGCGGTGAGATCACCGTAATGCGCGATGCCGGACACGATGAGCGCAGCAACGAAAATCGTTCCCAGCGTCGAGAATCCATGCAGAAAGTCATGCGTTGATCGCAGACGCCCGCTGTTGGAGGCCTTCTTGCCGCGCAGGAGCATCCACAGGAACATCAGGACCGCTGCGATCCAGCCGCCTGCCGCGAGCAGATGGACGAGGCCCGCAACAAGCCGGACCGCGCCTGCCACGCCCTCGCCAGCGGCCGCGTGGCCGTTCCATGCCAGTGAAGCGAGTGCGCCGCCCGCCAGCGTCGCCGCCAGCGGGAAGGCGGGCTCCGCCCTCCCACGTCGACGATGCCATCCGAGCACAAACATCAGGGCGAGCAGCAGCGCGCCTCTCGCCATCGCTGCCCGGCCCGCGGATGTCTGGAGCAGATACCAGCCAAGCGATCCGCGATCAACGTCGGCGACCGGAATTCCCATGATGCCCGCGGTCTTGAAGACGACATCGGCCCCGGTGAGCACGAGACCGACGGCGGCACTGACCAACAGAACGCCCACGAACGGCCACCCGGGCAGGGCGTCGGCCAGTGCCGATCGACGCGAACCGTACCAACCGAACAGTGGAACCCCGAAAAGCACCATGAGAACAAGGTATTCCAGGAATCTCAGTGCATAAGCCGAGAGGTCGAACATTTGTTGCTCCTCAGCGCACCGTGAAACTGAAATTGCCGGTCATGGGGTGGTTGTCGCCTCCAACGGCGCGGTATTCCACGGTATAGACGCCCGGAGTCAGCGGCTGGGGCAACTTGGCACGCAGGGTCTTACCGTTGTTGACGATCTCGGTCGTGAAATTCTCGATCGGCATGGTGGAACTCCCGTGCTTCATGAGCAACTTGAGACGCGACGCCCGCGGAATCAATGTTTCGTTGAACACGAGATCGATCTGGCCCGGCGAAGCCACCACCGCATTTGCCGCCGGTGTGGACTGCTGCAGCGCGGCGTGGGCGTGCGCGATCTGCAGGGAGAACTGCCCAGCCGCAATCGCGAGGACGAGCGCGAAGGAGCGAAGGACGTTTGATGATTTCATAGGGATAAATCCTCATTGCGAATGTGATGCAAAGCCCCGTTCGGCGCCGTGCTGTGTTGGATCCGACAAGCGTTAGGTGTCGGGCTGTCACCGAAACCACGGTTGGTCGGCTTTTGATATTGGAGATGAGGATCCCGCCGCTCAGGCGGGATCCTCGACGCGTCAAGCCGCCATGGCGCTGCAGCTTTCCGCGCATCGACGACACGCTTCAGCGCAACGCGTCATCTCGGGGTCGTTCATGGCATCGCATGCATCCGCGCACTGGCGGCAGATCTCCGCGCAGGCACCGCAAATGACGTTATGAACGCTCGTACCGCGCAGCATCGCGTCGGCGCTGGTGGCACAGATATCGGCACACGTCGCAAGTAGTGCAATGTGCTCTGGGGTCGCGTGGGCACCTCCTTTGGTCAGGCAGTAGTTGATGGTCTCCAGGCAGATGTCATGACACTGCGTGCAGTTGTCGATGCACTCGTTCATGGCCTGGGACCGGTGTGCGGCGGAATGGTGAGTCATGTGGTT
>QFNC01000026.1 GCA_003240695.1 Pseudoxanthomonas suwonensis
ACGTCGGCACGGCGATGCGCGAACAGGCCCACGCAAACCACGCCGGGAATCTGGTTCAGGGCTGTTTCCAGTGCCGGTGGATCGGCGATGCGCAGGTTGTGCACGTCCACGATCCAGTTGCCGTTGTCGGTGGTGGTGCCCTGTCGCCACACCGGTTGGCCGCTGGTCAGCTCCAGGATCCGCCGCGACACCAGGCTGCGCGCCATCGGGATCACCTCCACCGGCAGCGGAAAGGTGCCCAGTACCGGCACCTGCTTGGACGGATCGATGATGCACACGAACTGCCGGCTGGCCTCGGCGATGATCTTCTCGCGGGTCAGTGCGCCGCCGCCGCCCTTGATCAGGCAGCGCTGCGGATCGCATTCGTCGGCGCCATCCACGTACAGCGGCAACGGGCCGGCGGCATTCAGGTCGAGCACGTCGATGCCCTGCGCCTGCAGCTTGCGGGTGGAATCCTCCGAGCTGGACACCGCACCGGCGATGCGGTCGCGTTCGCGTCCCAATGCGTCGATGAAATACGCCACCGTGCTGCCTGTACCCACGCCGACCACCATGCCGTCTTCAACATAGCGCAGTGCTGCTTCGGCTGCTTGCCGCTTGGCGTCGTTGCTCATGTGCGGGTCCGGTCGACTGGGTTGCGCAGGCCGGTCAGCAGCCGCCACTGGGCGGGCGTGACCGGCAGTACCGACAGGCGCGAGCCCTTGCGGATCAGGGCGAACTCCTCGCCCAGGGCATCGGCATGCTCGCGGATCTCCGCCAACGGCAGCGGCGTGTCGAAATGGGCGACGTACGTCACGTCCACCAGATGCCAGCGCGGTGTTTCCTGCGTGGCCTTGGCATCGAAATACTTCGACGTCTTCCTGAACTGGGTGGGATCGGGATAGGCGGTGCTGGCCACCTCGCCCAGGCCGTAGATGCCCGGCACCTCGCAGTTGGAGTGGTAGAACAGCACGCCATCGCCGGGTTGCATCTGCCGCATGAAGTTGCGGGCCTGGTAGTTGCGCACCCCGGTCCACGGCTCGGTGCGCACGCGCGCAAGGTCGTCGATGGAGAAATCGCCGGGTTCGGATTTCATCAGCCAGTAGCGGCGACGGTTGCTCATGCGATGGGATGGCCGGCTCGGGTCGGCAGCAGGCTGCGGGTGGGGGTGCAGATGGCGTCCAGCGGCACGTCCCACGACTCGGCAGGCAGCGTGTCGATCTGCTGCTGATCGAACGCGGCACCAACCAGCCACGGCGGCGCGGCGCGCTGGTTGCGGAAGGCCAGGGTGCGGTCGTACCAGCCGCCCCCCATGCCCAGGCGGTGGCCGCGTGCGTCGAAGCCGACCAGCGGCAGCACGATCAGCGCCATCTGCTCCGGCGCCAGCATCCGTTCGGGCGTCACGTCGGGTTCCGGAATGCCGTAGCGGTTGGACTTCAGTGGCTCACCCGCACGCCACGGGGCGAAGCGCAGGCGATCGTGCATCAGTACCGGCAGGCAGTACTGCAGGTCCGCGGCAAGGCCGAGTTGCCAGGCATGCAGGGCGATCTCGCCGTCGTTGGCCCAGTAGCCGGCCACGAATCCGGATGCAGGCAGGCAGGGCAGTTGCAGCAGTCGTTGCGCCAGATCCTGTGCGCCGGCGATGCGTTCGGCCGCCGGCAATGCACGCCGCGCCGCACGCAGGCGCGCGCGCAGCGCGGTGCGTTCGATGGCAGACGGCGAGACATCGAGATACGGGTTGGACACGGACGGACGAAGCGGGAATGCGGGCAGCCGATCACGACACGGCAGCGCGGAATGCGGGAGAAATTGCATCCTCCGCCATGACGATGCGAACCAACGACCTTGAACCCGGGGTTCAAGTGGGAATGCTCGGCAGTCGTCGGGCTTACCGCTGCGGGGCGGTCATGCACGCCGGACGGCCTGCACATCCCCGTGGTCGTCATTAAGGGACAAGGCGAATGTTGTGTTCGCTGTCGATCACGGCAGAGGACGCAGGGCCAGTATAGCCCTGCAGCCGGCGCATGCAAGACGACGCATTCAGCCGCCGCTGTGCAACTGTCCGGAGCCATGCACGTGACGGCTCACGGGTCGATCAGGCGATCGACCTTGCGGCGCAGCTCTTCCACCACCTGCACCAGGGCGTGGTCGTGGGCGGCCTGGGCATCGCGCAATTGCTGCAGTTCGTGGGCGATGTTCAATGCCGCCAGCACCGCGACCCGGTCGATGGCGGCCATCTTGTTGCCGCCGCGCACCTCGCGCATCTGCGCATCCAGCACCTGCGCCGCGGCCAGCAGGCTGTCGCGCTCGGCCGGCAGCACGCCCACGGTGTATTCGCGGTCCAGCAGCTGCACGCTGACCGCCTCGGTGGTGGTGCCGGGCTGGCTCATGTGTGCTGCTCCAGTGCCTTCAGCCGCGCGATCATCGCCTCCACCCGGCTGCGGGCCTGTTCGTTCTTCTGCAGCAGTTGTGAGCGTTCGCCGTTCAGGTGGTCGTGCTGCAGGCGCAGGCTGCGGTTTTCATCGCCCTGCATGCGCGCTTGCTGGATCACCTGATCCAGCCGCCGCGACAGGCTGCGCAGTTCGTCGATGGCTTGGCTGCGGTTCATGGCCGGGCTCGTGCAGATACACCGGCGCAGTATGCCACTGCACGGCCCGCGGCAGGCGTTACACTGGCGGCAGCTTTCCCGGACATCGCCGTGACCGACGTCTTGCCCAACGTGACCGCAGTCCAGGCCGAACTGGACGCCCTGGCACTGGCCAGCGATGCCAGCGAACTGCACGGCGCATTGTGCGGCTGGCTGTCCGGAGGCGGGCAGGGCGGAACGCGCTGGCTGGCGTCGGTTCTGGCCGATGCGGACGTGCCGGCGGTGGCAGCGGGCAGTGTGCTGGACCGGCTGCAGATCGTCACTGCGCAGCAGCTGGCCGATCCGGACTTCACCCTGCAGCTGTTGCTGCCCGATGCCGAGGGCGCGCTGGAAAAGCGCAGTGCCGCCCTGTTCGACTGGTGCCAGGGATTCCTGGGCGGGTTCGGGCTGGCGGCCGGAGCGGATGCGGACATGACCGAGGACGGCCGCGAAGCGCTGGCCGACCTGGGCAAGCTGGCCGCTGCGCAACCGCAGGTGGATGGCGACGAAGAGGACGAGGAGGCCCTGGCCGAGCTGGAGGAATTCGTGCGCGTGGCGGCATTGCTGCTGTACGGCGACCACGTGCTGGCGCGGCGCCATCGGCAGAGGCTGCATTGATGAAAGCGGTCGGTGGCCGTCCACTTGCATTGCCGCGCGATGCCTGCCGCAAGCGGCGCAGGCAGCTGATGCGCATCGCCGGCGAAGACACCATCCTGATCCTGCCCGGCGCACCGGAACGGGTGCGCAGCCGCGACACCCATTATCCGTACCGGCAGGATTCGGATTTCTGGTACCTGACCGGTTTCGCCGAGCCGGATGCGGTGCTGGTGCTGATTCCCGGCCGCAGCCATGGCGAGTCGATCCTGTTCTGCCGCGAGCGCGACCCCGAACGCGAAGCGTGGGAAGGCGTGCGGCTGGGGCCGGAAGGCGCCGTGGACGCCTTGCAGATGGACGATGCGTATCCCATTGACGACATCGACGACATCCTGCCCGGACTGCTGGAAGGCCGTTCGCGGGTGTACTACCACTTCGGCCACGATCCCGATTTCGACCTGAAGCTGATCGGCTGGCTGAACCACGTGCGTGCCCGCGTGCGGGTGGGCGCACAGCCGCCGCACGAGTTCCTGGAACTGGGCCAACTGCTGGACGAGTTGCGGCTGTTCAAGTCGAAGGACGAAATCCGGCTGATGCAGCGCGCCGCCGACATCAGCGTGGCAGCGCATGCCGCCGCGATGCGTGCGGTGCGTCCCGGCCTGCACGAATACCACCTGCAGGCCGAACTGGAGTACGTGTTCCGCAAGCACGATGCCGAGCCGGCCTACGGCAGCATCGTCGGGGCCGGCGCCAACGGCTGCGTGCTGCACTATCACGCCAACAATGCCCGCATCGGCACGGACGATCTGGTGCTGATCGATGCCGGTGCCGAATACCGCAGCTATGCCGCCGACATCACCCGCACGTTTCCGGCCAGTGGCCGCTTCGGCAAGCAGCAGCGCGCACTGCACGATCTGGTCGGTGCGGCGCATGCCGCCGCGCTGGCCCAGGCCCGGCCCGGCATCCCGTATGCCGCCATGCACGATGCCGCCGTGGATGTTCTCACCGATGGCCTGCTGCGGTTGGGACTGCTGAGCGGCACGCACAAGGCCAATGTGCAGGAAGGCCATTACAAGCGCTTCTACCGGCACAAGACCGGTCACTGGCTGGGCCTGGACGTGCACGACGTAGGCGATTACCGCGTGGATGGCGAGTCGCGGCTGCTGGAGCCGGGCATGGTGTTCACCATCGAACCGGGCCTGTACGTGATGCCCGACGACACCGGCGTTCCGGAAAAGTGGCGCGGCATCGGCATCCGCACCGAAGACGATGTGCTGATCACCGCCGACGGTCACCGCGTATTGACCGATGCACTGCCGCGCAGCGCCGAGGCTATCGAGGCGTTCATGGCGCAGACGCCACGGGACTGATCTGGGGACAGGTTGGACGTGATCTCACATCCAGCCGCGCGCCGCCAGCGAAGTGGCCGGGCCGTCGCCGACCACGAAATGGTCCAGCAGGCGCACATCCACCAGTGCCAGGGCCTGCTGCAGATGCCGGGTGAGGGTGCGGTCGTGCTGGCTGGGTTCGGGATTGCCGCTGGGGTGGTTGTGGCCCACCATCACCGCCGCGGCGTTGTGCGCCAGGGCACGGCGCACCAGTTCGCGCGGATGCACGGTCGCAGTGTCGATGCTGCCGCGGAACAGTTCCTCGAATGCGATGGCGCGGTGGCGGCTGTCCAGGAACAGCGCCGCGAACACTTCCTGTGGATGGCCGCGCAGGCGTCGGGCGAAATAGGCGCCGGCCGCACTGGCGTCCTGCAGGGCCACGCCACGTTCCAGGTCGGCCGCCAGGCAGCGGTTGCCCAGTTCCAGCGCTGCGGTGAGCACGCAGGCCCGTGCCGGGCCGATGCCGGGTAGCTGGGTCAGCTGGGCCGGCGGGCGCTCCAGCAGCTGTCGCAACGGACCGTGCTGCGACAGCAGCCGCCGCGCACTGGATACGGCATCCAGACCGGACAACCCCGAGCCCAGAAACAGGGCCAACAGCTCGGCATCCGACAGGCTGGCCACGCCGCGCGCCAGCAGCTTTTCCCGCGGACGCTCGTCGGCGGGCCAGTCGCGGATGCGCAGGGCGGTGATTGCAGTAGTGGACATTCGGGCAAGCGGGGCGGCGGAGGGATGCGGGCATTGCAGCGTGGCAGAGCGGCCGCGACCATCGGCGGCTGCCGCGTTGCCGCATCGGACAATTCCGGCATGCGTTGCACACATCGTCCTGTCATCCGTTGCAAGCGCGCCGCGATGCGGAGATGATGCGACCTGCCCATTCAGTCGTCTTTCGTTCAGGTGATGGCACACATGTTGCAAATGAAGGTGCTGGACCCGCGGCTGGGCAGCACATGGCCGCTGCCCGAGCCCGCCACCGAGGCCAGCGCGGGTCTGGATCTGCGTGCGGCCATCAATGCACCGCTACTGCTGCAGCCGGGCCAGACCGTGCTGGTGCCATCCGGGCTGGCCATCCACATCGGCGATCCGGGCGTGTGCGGGCTGATCTTCCCGCGCTCGGGGCTGGGCCATCGTCATGGCGTGGTGCTGGGCAATGGCACCGGCGTGATCGATGCCGACTACCAGGGACCGCTGCAGATCAGCCTGTGGAACCGCGGCAGCGAGCCGTTCACCATCGAACCGGGTGATCGCGTGGCCCAGCTGGTGCTGGTTCCGATCGTGCGCATGCAGCCGATGGTGGTGGAACATTTCGATGCCAGTGCCCGAGGCACCGGCGGATTCGGGCACACTGGCCTGCGTTGAAGGGGAAACGAGCATGTTCAAGTCCAGGAAAGCCGGCGCGAACGCCGATGCCGCCGCATCCGGGCAGCCACGCGCCGCGAAGGCGCCGATGTCGCTGCAGCGCAGGCTGCGCCTGATCGGCCTGGGCTTGCTGGTGCTGGCCGCCGCCCTGGTGCTGGATGGCCTGGGACAATGGCGTGTCGAGCATGCCCGTTCCAGCCTGCTGGAAGAACGCAATGTCGTGGTCGTTGCCACCGCTCGCGCCGCGCAGGATGCGACCACGGCCATGGCCAAGGCCGTGGCAGCGCCGCAGATCGCGCAGGCGGTCGCGAGCAAGGACTTGCCCGCCGCGGCGGCCGAACTGAAGAAGGCCTGGCCGGATGCCGAAGCCGCGGACGTGTGGCCGGCCGATCTGCAGGCGCAGTATGCCGCCCTGCCGGACGCTGCCGGCCAGTTGGCCGCTGCCGAAGCCGCCTTGGCCAGCAACGCCGCGCAACTGCGCGTGGTGCGGCACGGCGAGGATGCGCGCGTGGTGCTGGCCGCGCCCATGGCTACTGGCGATGTACGGCATGTTGCGGTGGTCCGCCTGCCGCTGGCGACATTGACCGCACCGGTGTCCGACGCGCATGCCCGCTCCGGATATCTGGCCCTGCGCCAGGGCGACTATTCCATCGTCGAACAGGGCGATCGCGCGCTGGCCGACCAGGCCGAGGCCCAGGCACAGCGGGTGGGCGATACCAACATGCGCATTGCCACGGCCATGCCGCCGGATGGCTTTTCGCTGTTCGGTCTGGGCATGCTGCCGTCGTTGCTGCTGGCGGCGCTGCTGGCAGCGGGCGGCGTGGCAGCCATGATCCTGCCGGGGTGGCTGCAGGCGCGCGGTCACGGCATGCGTCGCGGCAGGATGGCAGAACCGGACGATGCCGCACCCACCTTCTCCGATACCCTGCGCGCCGACCCCTCGCCGGTGGCGCCGGTCGCGAAGAAGGCAGCCGCAGAGGCCAAGCCCGCGCTTGCCTTGGATGCCTCCATCTTCCGCGCCTACGACATCCGCGGGGTCATGGGCAAAACGCTGGACCGCGGCGTGGCCGAGCAGATCGGCCAGGCCATCGGCAGCCTGATGCACGAACAGGACCTGCCGGACATCGTGGTGGGGCGCGACGGTCGCCTGTCCGGGCCGGAGCTGGCCAGCGGCCTGATCGCCGGCTTGCGCAAGGCCGGCCGCAACGTCATCGACATCGGCGTGGTGCCGACGCCCCTGGCCTATTTCGGCAGCTACCATTTGCGCACCGGCTGCTGCGTGGCGGTGACCGGCAGCCACAACCCGCCCGACTACAACGGCTTCAAGATCGTGGTGGGCGGCGAAACCTTGTCCGGCAACGCGATCACGGCGCTGCACCAGCGCATCGGCGCCGGCAGCCTGCATGCCGCCCCGGCGCCCGGGCTGCTTAGCGAGCGCGACATCGGCAACGAATACGTCGAGCGCATTTCCAGCGACGTGATGATCGAGCGTCCGCTGAAGGTGGTGGTGGATGCCGGCAACGGCGCCGCCGGCGAGCTCGGCCCGCGCGTGCTCGAGGCCATCGGTGCGCAGGTCACGCCGCTGTTCTGCGAGATCGACGGCACCTTCCCCAACCATCATCCCGACCCCAGCGAGCCGCACAATCTGGAAGACCTGGTGAACATGGTCAGGCGCATGAATGCCGACCTGGGCATCGCCTTCGACGGCGATGGCGACCGGCTGGGCGTGGTCACTGCAGAAGGCCGCATCATCCATCCCGATCGGGTGCTGATGCTGTTCGCCGAGGACGTGCTGGAGCGCAATCCCGGCGCGATGGTGGTGTACGACGTGAAGTGCTCCGGCCAGCTGCCCGGACACATCCTGCGCCATGGCGGCAGCCCGCTGATGTGGAAGACCGGGCATTCGCTGATCAAGGCCAAGATGCGCGAAACGCACGCCGAACTGGCCGGCGAGATGAGCGGCCACTTCTTCTTCGCCGAACGCTGGTACGGCTTCGATGACGGCATCTACGCCGCGGCGCGGTTGCTGGAGATCCTCGCCTCGCGGGATGCATCCCCCGGTGCCGTTCTCGACGCGCTGCCGGACAGCGTGAGCACGCCGGAAATCAAGGTGGACGTGGCCGATGGCGACCCGCACGCACTGGTCGCACGGTTCCAGCAGCAGGCGCAGTTCGGCGACAATCCGCGCCGCTCGGACATCGATGGCCTGCGGCTGGACTGGCCGGACGGCTGGGGCCTGGTGCGTGCCTCCAATACCACGCCGGTGCTGGTGATGCGTTTCGATGGACAGACCGAAGCGGCGCTGCAGCGGATCCAGGCGGCGTTCCGCGAGCAGCTGCTGGCCGTGCAGCCCGACTTGGTGCTGCCGTTCTAGGGGATGGTCTGAACAATCCCATTCCGGACTTGCCGGCCTGCGCCCAGTCCGGCACATGTCCGCCCCGGATCGGTCACCGCAGCCGGTCTGCCGCCGGCGGCGTCAGCGACTGCCGCCCGTGGCGCCGCCCTTGTGTGCCCGGTAGCGGATCAGGGCGTCCTGGCGTTCGCCGTCCAGCGCGACCCGGTTGTGGCGTTGTTCCTGCAGCACGCGCATGTGCTGGTCCAGCAGCCCGTGCTGCACCCGGATTTTCTCCAGCAGCGGCTGGCCCACCGTGCCGCCGTTGAGCTGCAGGATGTTGGCCTGGTCGAGCAGGCTGGTCAGCAGGGTGCGCATGGATTTTTCGCCGATCAACGACGAGCGGATCGCGTCGTCGGCCACGGTGACGCGTTCGTCGTAGGCACGCATCAGATCGGCTTCGGTGTTGTAGGTCATCACCATGGCCAGGTCGCGGCGGCGTGCGGCGGCGGCTTCGGCTTCGGCGCGGGCCTGCTTGCGACGCTGCTCGGTGACGGCGGCCTGTTCCTCCGGCGTCAGCACCCGGTCCAGATGCTCGACTGTCGCGCCGGTGCGGCCATCGATCACGGTGCGCGAGGCATTGGTGGCTTCCGGCGGCACCACGTTGCCGCAGGTCTTGCGCCCGTTCTGTACCCAGCAGTAGATGCGGTCGCCGGAGCCCCGATTCTGGGCCTGCGCGAGCAGCGGCGGCACGGTCAGCAACGAGGCAGTCAACAGCAGCAGGCGGTGACGAGGCATGGCCATGGCGGGGGATACGGACTGGGATGGTTTGTATCGTATCTGCAAGATTCACGCCAGCATTTCGAGGCCGATCGTGATGGCGATCATGTCCGCTGGCTGCCGAAGCGCCGTCGATAGTCCTGCAAGCGCGCAGCGTGTTCCTGCAGCGCCGCATCGTGCCGCACATGGCCCAGCAGATCATCCAGACCGGCCACGGCCACCATGGCGATGCCGTGCTCGCTGGCCAGGCGATCGGCCGCGCACTGACGCGATGCGTCAGGATCGATCGCCTCCTGCCGGTCCAGCGCGATTGCAAGGCCCGCAACGCTGCCGCCTGCAGCGACGATCTGGCCGATTGCCTCGCGCACCGCGGTGCCGGCGGTGATCACGTCGTCCACGATCAGCACCCGCCGCCCCTGCAGCGGCGCGCCGATCAACTGGCCGCCTTCGCCATGTGTCTTGGCCTCCTTGCGATTGAACGCGATCGGCAGGTCCCGGCCGCGGCGCGCGTATTCGCAGCCCAGCGCGGTGGCCAGCGGAATGCCCTTGTAGGCCGGACCGAACAGCAGGTCGAAGTCGAGCTGCGCGGCATCCAGTGCATCGGCGTAGCAGGCCGCCAGTGCGTTCAATGCGGCACCGGTGTGGAACTGTCCGGCATTGAAGAAGTACGGACTGACGCGTCCCGACTTCAACGTGAACGTGCCGAAGCGCAGCGCCTGCACCTGCAGTGCCAGTTGCAGGAAGCGCGTGCGGTAATCCGCAGATGAGTGCGGACCTGGTGCGGGCGGGTTGGGCATGCGTTGCTATGATCGGCGGAGTCCCTACCATCATCGTGCATGCGCATCCTCAGCTTCAATGCCAACGGCCTGCGATCGGCGGCCAGCAAGGGCTTCTTCCCGTGGCTCGCCGAGCGCGACATCGACGTGCTGTGCGTGCAGGAGACCAAGGCGCAGGAACACCAATTGCGGGTGGCCGACTACCTGCCGCAGGGCTACCACGCCTTTTTCCGCGACGCGACCACGAAGAAGGGCTACAGCGGCGTGGCCATCTACAGCCGCCGCGAACCGGATGCGGTGCTGACCGGTCTGGGCCGGCCGGACTTCGACGAGGAAGGCCGTTATCTGGAAGCGCGCTTCGGCGATCTGTCCGTGGTCAGCTTCTACATTCCCTCGGGCACGTCGGGCGCGTTGCGGCAGGGCTACAAGGAAGACGTGATGGCCTGGCTGGCGCCGATCCTGGACCGGTGGCTGGCCAGCGGCCGCCAGTACGTGCTGTGCGGCGACTGGAACATCGTGCGCGCACGCAACGACATCAGGAACTGGACCGGCAACCAGAAGAATTCCGGCTGCCTGCCGCACGAACGCGCCTGGCTGTCGGGGCTGATCGACGACGACTGCCACGATGGCCTGTCCGCCCCGCGTGCCGGCGGCTGGAAGGACAGCTTCCGCACGGCCCGGCCCGACGCAGTGGAATACACCTGGTGGAGTCAGCGCGGCGCCGCGCGCGCCAACAACGTGGGTTGGCGCATCGACTACCAGCTGGTCACCCCGGCGCTGGCGCAGTCGATCACCGACGTTGAAATCTTCCCGGAACCGAAGTTCTCCGATCACGCGCCCTATCTGGTGCAGTACGACTGGCCGGAGTTCGCGGCATGAGCGCCGCCGTCCCGGCGCGCAAGTCGTCGATCTGGCAGGCCTTCACCCGGCCCGCGGCCTGGACGATGTTCTTCTTCGGCTTCGCCTCGGGCATGCCGTTCCTGTTGGTGGCCGGCACGCTGGCGTACTGGTTGAAGGAAAACAGCATCGACCTGAAAAGCATCACCCTGATCGCCAGCGCGGGCATCAGCTACACGCTGAAATTCCTGTGGGCGCCGCTGGTGGACCGCTGGCGACTGCCATGGCTGGGCCGGCTCGGTCTGCGGCGTGGCTGGCTGCTGCTGGCCCAGGTGATTGTGATCGCCGGACTGCTGCTGATGGCCCAGCTCACCCCCGACCGGCTGGCGCCGTTCGTATGGGTGACGCTGCTGGTGGCTTTTGCTGGGGCCACGCTCGACATCGCGGTGGATGCCTATCGGGTGGAGATCGCGCCGCGCGAAGCGCAGGGTGCGCTGGTGGCCACCTATTCGCTCGGCTACCGCATCGCCCTGATCGTGACCGGTGCGTTGGCGCTCGTGCTCGCCGACCACGTGCCATGGCCGATGGTGTACCGGACCATGGCGCTGGTGATGCTGGTGCCGGTGGCTGCCGTGCTGCTGGCGCGTGAACCCGAGGTGCACCGTATCCGCGCCAAGGGCTGGGCGGCCGGCCTGCGCGAAGGAGTGGTGGAGCCGTTTGCCGACTTCTTCCGCCGCTTCGGGCCGGCGCTGGCGCTGGCGCTGCTCGCCTTCATCCTCCTGGCCAAGGTGTCCGACCAGTCGCTGGGCGGCGGCATCATGGCCCCGTTCTATCTGGACCAGGGCTACAGCAAGACCGAGATCGCCGCCATCAGCAAGGTTTACGGCATCTGGGTGGGCATTGCCGGTGTGTTCCTGGCCGGGGTGGCGGTGGCGCGCTGGGGCGTGCGCTGGCCGCTGCTGGTCGGCGTGGTGCTGGGCGCGATCAGCAACCTGCTGTACGTCTGGCTGGTGGGCGCCAACGGCGATCTGGCGATGCTGACCCTGGTGATCTCCGGTGAAAACCTGGCGCAGGGCTTCCAGGGCACCACGCTGGTGGCGTTCCTGTCGGCGCTGGTCAACCAGCGTTTCACCGCCACCCAGTACGCGCTGTTCTCCTCGCTGGTGATGCTGCCGGGCAAGCTGCTCAGCGCGGTGTCGGGACGGATCGTGGAAGCCACCGGCTACGGCACCTACTTCTGGATCACTGCGCTGGTGGCCATTCCCGCGGTGGCGTTGTTCTTCTGGCTGCTTCCGCGTGTACAGATGGGCGACGACGACACCCCGGCCAGCGCCACGCGTCTGGATCAGGCCGGATAGATCGCCCCCAGCACCCGCAGCCCCGCCGCGCCGGTCACCGCCGGCAGGTTGCCCGGCAGGCCGTGCAGCGTTTGCCGGGCCAGCCAGGCGAATCCCATCGCCTCCACATGATCCGGATGCAGCCCGTGCACCGCCGTGGATTCCACGATCATGCCCGGCAACGCCTCCCGCAAGGCTTGCAGCAGCACCGGATTGTGCACGCCGCCGCCACAGACCAGCACCCTCCCGGTGTGCGGCTGCGTGGCCAGCAGCGCGTCGGCCACGGTGCGCGCGGTGAGCTGCAGCAACGTGGCCTGCACATCGGCGGCAGATTCGCTGCCGGTCAGGCGCTGTTGCAGCCACGGCAGGTGGAAGTGCTCGCGGCCGGTGCTTTTCGGCGGCGGCTGCGCGAACCAGACATCGTCCAGCAGACGCTGCAGCAGCGCGACATCGACATGGCCGGAAGCCGCGAACGCGCCGTCTGCATCGAATGGCTGGCCGGTGTGCTGGCTGCACCAGGCATCCAGCAGGGCGTTGGCCGGACCGGTGTCGAAACCACGCACCGGGCCATCGCCCGGCAGCAGGGTCAGGTTGGCGATGCCGCCCAGGTTCAGCACCGCGCGGTTCTCGGCAGCATCGTGCAGCAGCGCCTGATGCAGTGCCGGCAGCAGCGGCGCGCCATGGCCACCGGCAGCCACATCGCGGCGGCGGAAATCCGCGACCGTGGTGATGCCGGTGCGTTCCACGATGCGGTTGGCATCGCCCACCTGCAGGGTGAAGGGCACCGCGGCATACGGCCGGTGGCGCACCGTCTGCCCGTGCGAACCGATCCCGACAACGTGCCCGGCCGGCGTGTCGCAGTGTGCCAAGAGCGCCAGGGCAGCTTCGGCGAAACAGTCGCCTACCAGCGCATCCAGCCGGCCCAGCGTGTCCAGTGAATCGATCGCGCCGCTCTGGCCCAGCTGCAGCAATTCACCGCGCAGGTCATCCGGCCACGGATGCGTGATGGCCGCACGCAGAACGATGCCTGCTGCGCCGGCGCGGTCATCGAAGTGCACCAGTGCGGCATCGATGCCGTCGGCGCTGGTGCCGGACATCAGGCCGATGAACAGCTCCGATGCGGACTGCGTCATTCTGTCCTCCGGCGTCCGGAAGCGACAACGCCGGCTTCTGCCGGCGTTGCGTGGAACTGCAGCGGCATGGCGATCAACCGCGCGGACGCTGCTGGGCGGGCCTGGCCGGGGCGACCGTGGCCACGCGGCGCTGCTCCTCGTCGGAATAGATCACGTCTTCCACCTCGCGGATGCGGGCCAGCGCGGCGCCGGTCTGCTGGCGGAACTGCGCCAGTGCCTGCCCGCTGAGCGGCTGCGGTGGCGGCATGGTCACCGACAGCGGATTGCGATGTACGCCGTTCACGCGGAATTCGTAGTGCAGATGTGGTCCGGTGGACAGCCCGCTGCTGCCCACCCGGCCGATCACCGTGCCCTGGGCGATGCGCTGCCCGGCACGGATGCTGCCGAAGCCGGACATGTGGCCGTACAACGTGGTGTAGCCCTGGCCGTGGTTCAGGATGACCGTGCGGCCATAGCCGCCCTTCCAGCCCACGAATTCAACCCGGGCGTCGCCGGCGGCCATGATCGGCGTGCCGGTGGGAGCCACGTAGTCCACGCCGCGGTGCGCGCGCACGGTGCCCAGCACCGGATGGCGGCGCATGCCGTAGTTGGAACTGAGTCGCGCGTACGACACCGGCATGCGGATGAAGCTCTTCTTCAGTGGCCGGCCGTTCCCGGTGAAATATTCCGGCTTGCCGTTGCGCAGGAAGCGGAAGCCGCTGTGCAGCTTGCCGCCGGCAGTGAACGTGGCGGCCAGCACCGGACCGGTGTCGCTCAGCTCGCCCTCGCGCCAGGACTGCTCCACCAGCACGCTGAAGCGGTCGTTGGCGCCCACGTCGGAGTCGAAGTCGATGTCGTACTTGAAGATCTCGTCGGTCAGGGTCTGGATGGCGCGACTCGGCAGGCCGACCTTGCGTGCGGAATGGAACAGCGAACGTCCCACGATGCCGCTCAGCACCACGGTCCGGCGGGTCACCGGACGTTCGATCACGGTTTCGGTGACTGTGCCATCGGGTGCCAGGGCCAGTTCCACCCGATGCTCGGCATCGCGATCGTAGCGGAAGCGGCGCAGCACCACCGGCTGCCCGGGGGCGGCCAGCGGAATGTCGAAGGCCAGTTCGGTGCCCGGCATCAGCTTGCGCAGGGACTGCTTCACGCCCGGGTGCGCCAGGATGGCGGCAGCGTCGTTCTTGCCGATGCCCATGTCGGCGAACACGGTACTCAGGGTCTTGCCCTTGGCCACGCTGACCGTCTGCCAGTTGTCATGCTGCTGCGTGTACTGGGCAGTCGGCAGGTCCGGCAACGGCAGGTTCAGCACCAGCGACGGCCGCTGCGACGGCACCGAGGTCTGCATGGCCTTGGAAAAGCCGGGCACGATCGCCACCAGCAGAACGCCCAGGGTGGCGAACAGGGTGCCGTGCGCCAGATGGCGCCTGGTCAAACGCGGCGACTTGATGACGGCTGCGGCCTGCGGCTGCGCTGGATTGGATTCGGACGGCAGATCGCTGGCAGCCGTCTGGGTCCCGGGATCGTCGCTGGCTGGATTCATCGGCGCTCGCAGGTTTCAGTGATGTGACGGGGGCGTAAAGGCGGTACCATAACCAGCGCAGCACCTGACGTCAAACCCTTGACTGGACACGATTTTTTAACGCCGATCACGGTATGGCCGCTTGCCGCATTCAGGTTTGCCTTTTCCAATACCGAAGCCGCCCCGACCCAATGACTGCCGATTCCGCCACCCCTGCCGAAGCGCTCGACCTGATCACCCGCGGCGCGGACGAGGTACTGAAGCCGGAGGAATTGCAGGTGCGCCTGCAGGCAGGCCGGCCGCTGCGGATCAAGGCCGGCTTCGATCCCACTGCACCCGACCTGCACCTCGGCCACACCGTGTTGCTGAACAAGATGCGCCAGTTCCAGGAACTCGGCCACCAGGTGATCTTCCTGATCGGCGACTTCACCGGCATGATCGGCGACCCAACCGGCAAGAACGTCACCCGCAAGCCGCTGACCCGCGAGGACGTGGCCCGCAATGCCGACACCTACGCCGCCCAGGTGTTCAAGGTGCTGGACCGCGAGCGCACCGAACTGCGCTTCAACAGCGAATGGTTCGACCAGATGTCCGCCGCCGACATGGTGCGCCTGGCCGGACAACTCACCGTGGCGCGGATGCTGGAGCGCGACGATTTCGCCAAGCGCTACGCGTCGCAGCAGGCGATCTCGATCCACGAATTCCTGTACCCGCTGGCGCAGGGCTACGACTCGGTGGCGCTGGAAAGCGACCTGGAACTGGGTGGCACCGACCAGAAATTCAATCTGCTGATGGGCCGCGCGCTGCAGGACAGCCACGGCCAGAAACCGCAGATCGTGCTGACCATGCCGCTGCTGGAAGGCATCGACGGCGTGCAGAAGATGTCCAAGTCGCTGGGCAACTACATCGGCATCGACGAACCCGCCATCGACATCGTCACCAAGACGATGAAGATCGGCGATGCGCTGATGTGGAAGTGGATCGACCTGCTCAGCTTCGAGATCGGCATCGCCGAGGCGAAGGACCTGCGCATGGCCATCGATGGCGGCCACCTGAATCCGCGCGACGTGAAGCTGCGGTTGGCGCGCGAGCTGGCCACGCGCTTCCACGACGCCGCCAGCGCCGAGCGCGCCGTGGCCGGCTGGCATGCCGCCGTGCGTGGCGAAGGCGACATCGCCAACCTGCCGCTGCAGGACGTGATCGTGCCGCCGGAAGGCCTGCGCATCGCCGCGCTGCTGACCGCCGCCGGCATCACCCCCAGCAATTCGGAAGCCAACCGCAAGTTGAAGGAACGCAGCGTGCGCGTGGATGGCGAGGTGTTCGAGGATGGCGCACGCGTGTTCACCCCGGGTTTCGAGGGCGTGATCGCGGTGGGCAAGCGCAATTTCGCGCGGGTGCGGCTGGTCGGGGAATAGCTGCAACTGCGGCGTGCTGACAAAGAAGCACGGCAGGCGTGGGCGGTTTCCATGAACGAGCCCGAGCTGACACGGGAAATGGCTCGACACGCCTTACGACGGCGCGATGACGATTGTCCGCAATGCACATCATCGTCAGCTGCTGGGGAACGCAGCAGGGCGATGTCGACCGGCTGATGGCCGCGCCGATCGATGCGCAACAAGCGCTGTTGGCCTGACGATCTTCCGGCTCAGGCGTCCGGTTTGCGTTTGCCTGCGGCTGGCTGCTTCACGGCCTGCCTCGCGGATGTCCGTTTTGTTTTCTTCGGCTTCGCGCCTCAGGCAGCACCGCTGCGCTGTCGATGAACACGCGGCGCAGGGCCTCGGCATCGTCCAGCAATTCGTCGGCCATCGGATAATCCTTCGCGCCCGGATACGGCGGCCGCTGCGGCAACTCCGGATGCAGTCGCGCGACGGCATCGTTCGGTTTGATGAATAGGCTGTCGTCGCAGGCGAAGGCGACCACCTTGCGGTCCAGGTACAGCGCGTATTCGCCGAACATCTTCCTGTGCGCCAGTCACGCACCCAGATCCAGCTGCTCGGCAATGTAGTCGATGAAGGCGCGGCCGGTGGCCATGGGATGCGGATGATGCGGTGGAATCACATCGTTCCGTGCGCATCCAAGACGAAAAACCCCGCCGGTCAGTGCGGGGTTTTTTTGTGTTGTCCAGTCCGTTGCTCTGGCGATCAGAACTTGTAGGTGGCCCCGAACAGCACGGTGCGGCCGTACTCCTCGTATTTCTGCGGCAGGCTGGTGTCGGGGAAGTATTCGCGGTACGGCTCGTCAGTGATGTTGTTCACCTGCAGCAGCAGCGACAGTCCGCTCAGCGCGGTGCTCTCCGGGAAGGAGTAGCCGATCTGGAAATCGACGATGCTTTCGCTGTTGACGAAGCGCGGGCTGGGGTCGCCGCCGAAGCCAATCAATTCACCCAGGAACGGCGAACGCTTGCGCTGGCTGACTCGGGTGGAGAAACCGTGCTTTTCGTAGTAAAGGGTGATGTTCGAGACTTCTCTGGACATTCCCGGCAGAGGAATGGAAGGTGTTCCGGGGCCACCAGGTTTGACGTCGCTGTGGGTGTTGGTGTAACTGGCGATCACGCCGAATCCGTGCAGTGGCTGCCACAGCAGATCGAACGGTATCGACAGCGAGGCCTCGAAACCATAGATGATACCGCCATTCACGTTCTCCGGTCGCGTGAACCACCCTGACGCAGGAGGATTCAACCCGGCTGGGGGAACGTAGCCGGCAAAGTCATAGGGCACGCGGGTGTCGAGCACCCAGCTGTGCAGGTCCTTGTGGAAACCAGCCAGCGCGAAATAACCGCGTCCGCCGAAGTATTTTTCGTAGGAAATGTCGAAGGCGGTGGCTCGCCACGGCTTGAGGTCGGGGTTGCCGCCGTTGCCGACCCATTGTCCGTTGAACTCGCCGCCATTGGCCACTTCGAAGGTGTGGTTGGCACGCATCTGGTCCATGCGCGGCCGTGCCATCTGTTGGCCAAGGCCCACGCGCAGGGTCTGCTCGTGCGGCAGGCCGAAAGCCAGGTTCAGGCTGGGGAGGATGTCGTAGTAGGTATCGCCACCGGACATCAGCGTGGCCGAATCACCGTCGTTCAGATTGATGGCATACCCGGTCGAGCTCTGATCGGTGTGGATGACCTGCAGGCCCACGTTGCCGCGCACCGGGATCGAACCCCAGTCGGCATTGACATTCCACTGCAGATAGCCGGTGGTCATCTTCTCGCTGACTTCCCAGGTCTTGTTGCGGATGTCGTTGTGCATTTTCGGTTCGAGCGTGTACAGCCCGAGCGCAACCATCGGATCGTAGGCGATGCTGCCGGCAATGCCGTTCAGTCCCAGGTCCACCGGGTCGCGCAGCATGCCCGAGGGAATGGCCATGCTGCCGCCGGGAATGCGAAGGATCGCTTCCAGACCGGCCGCACGTGATTTTTCGCGGTGGGCATGGTTCACACCGAACTCCACGCTGCGGAAAATGCCGTCGGCAAAGCTGCGTTCGGCACCCAGACGCAGCGAGGTCAACGCGTCTTCCACGTGGGGGTACTTGACGTAGCCGTCCTGGCCCCAGCCGCCGGAGTCGGTCAGCACGATCTGTGTCGGGTCGGTGTAGTTGCGAGCATAGTCGAGGTAGGCCAGACCCTTGTCGCGGTCGATGCGCACGTTCACGCTGTCGGTGGCTGCAGGATCGCTGGACGGGCCCAGACCCGCGTAGGTTTCCAGCACCATTTCGTCGCGTTCGGCCTTGGAATAGCTGATGTCGGCCAGTGCAGACCAGGCATCGCCGAAGCGGAATTCGTTCTTCCAGCCCACCGCGAACATGGTGTCGTCCTGCGTGTTCAGGTCGTTGCGCAGTACGGTGCGCACGTTGTTGAACGTGCCGCCGATCATCACCCCGTCGGTGTCGAATACCGGGTTGACCAGTTGCGCACCGGACCAACCCAGCCCGCTTTCCATGAAGCGCAGGGTCTGCGACTTGTCGAAGCGGGAGTAATACGCATCCAACGTGGTGTGGTAAGTCTCGCTGGGCTTGTATTCCAGCACCGCCATCAGGCCGTCGCGCACGTTGTCGGCGGACGAGGCCTGCGCCTTGCTGCCACCGAGCACGGCCTGGTCCATCGCGGCGGAATTGTCGTACTGATAACCCCAAGCCTCCCAGCGCCGCGATTGTGCTGGCGAATCCAGCCGTGCATAGCCGATGGCCAGGCCCAGGGTGCCGTCGAGGAACTGGTCGATGTACGAGCCGCTGACGCGGTAGCCGGTGCGGCTGGAATCCGAATTCAACTTGCCGATGCCGGCATATTCGCCACGCACGTTGAAAGAGATCACGCGCTCGGGGAACGACAGCGGCATCACCGTCTGCAGATTCACGGTGCCGGACAGACCTTGTCCGATCAGCGAGGCGGTGGGGGTCTTGTGCACCGTTACCGCGCTCATCAATTCGGACGGGTACTGGTCGAATTCCACGCCGCGGTTGTGCGCCACGCTGACCTGCTCGCGGCCGTTCAGCAGGGTGGTGCCGAAATTTTCGGCCAGACCGCGAATGCTGATGGTGGAAGCGCGGCCGGCCACGCGCTGCGCAGCCAAACCGGGCAGGCGGGCCACCGATTCGGCGATGCTGGCGTCTGGCAGCTTGCCGATGTCTTCGGCCGAGACCGATTCGACGATGGAGTCGGCAGTCTGCTTGGTCTCGATGGCGTTTTCGATGCCGCGTCGGATGCCGGTCACGACCACCGCGTCGAGGGTCTCGGCGCCGGTATCGGTCTGCGCCTCGTCCTGCGGTGCCTGCTGCGCCTGCACGGCGGCGGTGGCGGTCATCAGCACGGCCGATGCCAGGGCGGCGCTCAGCACACTACGCTTGACTTGCAACATGTTCCCCTCGCTGGATCAGGATTCGGTGGTGCGTGGTGGTCGTGTCTGCGGCGGTCCGCGTCTGCGCGCGGATTTCACCCAGTTGAAAGGCGGCCATGGTAGTCGGGGGCCGCCCTGCACAAATTGCGATGCATACGTATTCATGGCATAAACCGACGCAAACGGTCACCTGCCGATGCTGTCGGCGGACACGGCGCGACCGGCGCGATCTATCGGAAGGGTCAGTCGGGCAGGGCCACCAACCGGATCGCCTGACTGCCGCTGGCAGCCAGCTGCAAATCCAGCCTGTCGCGGTGACGAACACTGCGTTCCTCGCGCACGAAGTCGAAACGGGCTGCGCCATCCAGACCGGCGTTGGCACCACGACCGTTCCGGCTTTCGCAGCCTGCTGATCGAACAGACGCTGCAGGCCGGCTCCGAGGACTGGACCGATTGGCTGCTGTGCGACCGCCCCGTGGCGGTACCGTGTGCCTCGCCAGCCTGCGGCATCGCGCCGTACACGCGCTCCATCGCGCGCAGTGCCGGCTGGCAGTGGCGCATTCCCCTGCAGCACCGCGTCGGCAACGGTCACGTGTTCTGCAGCCGCCACATCCGCGAGGACGAGGCGACGGCACGACTGCTTGCGAACCTGGATGGGGAGCCGCAGCCCGAACCACGCCTGCTGCGCTTCGTCACCGGGCGGCGCAGACAGGCCTGGACGCCGACCGTGGTGGCACCGGGGCTGACCCGCGGATTCATGGAGCCGCTGAAAACCACCAGCATCCATCTGCTGCAGAGCGGCATCGCGCGATTGCTGGCGCTGTTCCCCGATGTCGGATTCTCGGCAGCCGACGTCGACGCCTACAACGCGCAAAGTGCGCTGGAAATGCAGCAGCTCCGCGACTTCCTGATCCTGCACTATCACGCCAATGCACGCCACGGCGAACCGTTCTGGGATGCCTGCCGGCAGATGGCCATTCCGGACTCGCTGGCGCAGCGCATCGCCTTGTTCCGCAGCCATGGCCGCGTGTTGCGCGACGGCGTGGAGCTGTTCACCGAAGGCGCGTGGCTGCAGGTGCTGCACGTGCAGGGCGTGATCCCGCAGGATCAGCATCCGCTGGTGGATGCGCATTCCGACGCGCAGGCGGGCGCGTATCTGGTCAACATCCGCAGCACGATGTCGCGTTGCGTGCAGGCGATGCCAACGCACGCGGAGTATGTGGCGAAGGCGGGCGCGTTGTCCGCCGCGCACTAGCTGTGCGCGTCAGGCCAGCGTGGCCATCCACACCGCGTGCGCGGGCAGCTGCAGGCGGCGCCCGGCCGCGGTGCCGTTCGACACGCCGGGAACATCCAGCGCTTCGGACTGCATGCCATCAGGCACCTGCCACTCCTGCGCGACATCTGACAGGTTGAACACCACCAGCAACGATTGTCCGGCGTGGGTGCGCACGAAGGCCAGTACCGGTTCGGGTGCATCCAGAAAGCGGATCCCGCCGTGCAGCAGTGCCGGCTGCTGCCTGCGCCAATGCAGGAACGCACGTGCGGCCTGCAGCGGCGAATCGGGGTCGGCTTCCTGCTTCGACACGTTGCGGATCCGATGCGCATCCGGTACCGGCAGCCACGGCGTGTCGCTGCCGAAGCCGGCATCGCGACTGTCATCCCAGGGCATCGGCGTGCGGCAGCCGTCCCGGCCCTTGAAGTTCGGCCAGAACGCCTTGCCGTAGGGATCCTGCAATGCCTCGAATGGCACATCGGCCTCGGGTAGCCCCAGCTCTTCGCCCTGGTACAGGCACACCGAGCCGCGCAACGACGCCACCAGCGCCACCATCTGTTTGGCGAACGCGGGCGATGCATGGTCACCGCCCCAGCGCGTGACCGCGCGGCGCACGTCGTGGTTGGACACCGCCCAGCACGGCCAGCCGTCGGGCATGCGCGCCTGCAGCGTTTCCACCGTGCCGCGGATGTGTGCGGCACTGAAATCGTCGGTCAGCAGTTCGAAGCTGTAGGCCATGTGCAGACGCGTGGGCGACACGTAATCGGCCATCGTGGCCAGCGAGTCGTCGGACGATATTTCGCCCAGCGTCACCGACCCGGGGTAGACATCGAACAGCCGGCGCACGTCTTCCAGCAGCAGCACGTTCTCGGGGCGGGTGTTGTTGTAGGTGTGGTACTGGAACGCGTAGGGGTTGTCCGGCGAAAACCCGC
The DNA here is from genome assembly GCA_003240695.1 of Pseudoxanthomonas suwonensis. Classification (GTDB taxonomy): domain Bacteria; phylum Pseudomonadota; class Gammaproteobacteria; order Xanthomonadales; family Xanthomonadaceae; genus Pseudoxanthomonas_B; species Pseudoxanthomonas_B suwonensis_A. The sequence goes on from QFNC01000026.1 coordinate 21,668, forward strand.
GGCCGATGCGCAATTCCTCCGGTTTGGCCGGGTTGTCGCGCAATTGCGCATCGTGGTAGGGGAAATTGATCGAGTCCAGGCGGAAGCCATCCACGCCGCGCTGCAGCCAGAAGCGCAGGTTGTCCAGCTGCGCCGCGCGCACCTCGGCATTGTGGAAATTGAGCTGCGGCTGCGAGCTGAGGAAATTGTGCAGGTAGTACTGCCGGCGACGCGCATCCCAGGTCCAGGCCACGCCGCCGAAGATCGACAGCCAGTTGTTCGGCGGCGAACCGTCGGGCCTGGCATCGGCCCACACGTACCAGTCGGCCTTGGGATTGTCGCGGCTTCGCCGGCTTTCGGCGAACCAAGGATGTTCGATGGACGTGTGGCTGAGCACCTGGTCGATCATCACCCGGATGCCCCGCGCGTGTGCTGCGGCCAGCAGCGCGTCGAAATCGGCCAGGGTGCCGAACAGCGGATCCACGTCGCGGAAGTCGGCGATGTCGTAGCCGAAATCGGCCATCGGCGAAGTGAAGAACGGCGACACCCAGATCGCGTCCACGCCCAGCGCGGCGATGTAGTCCATGCGCGCGACGATGCCGGGCAGGTCGCCCACGCCGTCGCCATTGCTGTCCTGGAAACTGCGCGGGTAGATCTGGTAGATCACCGCGCTGCGCCACCAATCGTGCTGGGTCATCTTGGGAGCCTGTGCCGTGACCGGGCGGGTCGATGCGGGGCCGCATCATTCCATGGATCGGGCGATGCAGCCGCCGTCCGGTGCCCCGTGGTGCTGCTCGAAAGCCAATGAATACGTTTGCAGGCGCATGCCGATCGGCACTTGGCGGGCGTTTGTCATCGCAGTGCAGCAAGCCATCGGACCATGCATTGGCGACACTAGCGCACCCTCACTCCGGCAATACCCCATGTCGCAGCGCTCCGCCAAGCCCCTGCTGTCGTTCTGGCAGATATGGAACATGTCGTTCGGATTCCTCGGCATCCAGTTTGGCTTCGCGCTGCAGGGCGGTTTCATGTCGCGCATCTTTCAGACCCTGGGCGCCGAGAAGGATGCACTGCCGTTGCTGTGGATCGCCGCGCCACTGACCGGCTTGCTGGTGCAGCCGATCATCGGCTATCTGTCCGACCGCACCTGGCATCCGTTGTTCGGCCGCCGGCGTCCGTATTTCCTGATCGGCGCGGTGCTCAGCTCCATCGCGCTGCTGTTCCTGCCGCACTCGCCGGCGCTGTGGGTCGCGGTGGGCCTGCTGTGGGTGTTGGATGCGTCGATCAACATCAGCATGGAGCCGTTCCGCGCGCTGGTGGTCGACAAATTGCCGGAACAGCAGCGATCCTACGGCTTCGTGCTGCAGACGCTGATCATCGGCATCGGCACCTGGGTGGCCAGCAACCTGCCGTGGTTCGTGGCCAGGCTGGGCGTGTCCAACGAGGCCGGCCCCGGCGTGGTGCCGCCCTCGGTGAAGGTGGCCTTTGCGGTCGGCGCATTCGTGTTCATGGCCAGCATCCTGGTTACCGTGTTCACCACCCCCGAATATCCGCCGGACGACCAGGAGCAGTTGGCGCGGGAGAAATGCGAATCCGGCAATGCCCTCGTCCACATCGCCCGCCACGTGCTGTACATGCCGTTGCAGATGCGCCGGCTGGGCGTGGTGCAGTTCTTCAGCTGGTTTGCGTTCTTCACGATGTGGAGCATGGCCACGCCGGGACTGACAGAACACGTGTTCAATGCGCCGGCGCCGGATCCGGCCGCCTTCGACATGGCCGTGCCGGCGCAAGCTGCCGCATTCCAGTCGGCGAATGCGGCATTCCAGAACGCAGCCGATCTGGTGGGCGCGTACATGGGGTATTACGGCCTGTCGTCGATGCTGGTGGCCTTGCTGCTCAGTCTGTATGCGGCACGCCGTCCGTTGAATCGACGCGCCGTGCATGCCGTGGCATTGATCGCCGGCGGCATCGGATTTCTGTCGATGTGGTGGGTACCGCAACCGGGCTGGCTGGTGCTGTCCTTCGCGCTGGTCGGCGTGGCCTGGGCCAGCATTTTATCGATGCCGTATGCGCTGCTGTCCAGCCATGTGCCGCCGGAGAAAATGGGCATTTTCATGGGCATCTTCAACATGTTCATCGTGATTCCGCAGATCGTGGCGGCCACGCTGCTCGGGCCGATGCTGCGCGGCCTGTTCGACAACGGTCCGATCATGTCCTTGATGATCAGCGGTGTCAGCCTGCTGCTGGCGGCAGTGGCGGTGGCCTGGGTGCGCGAGGACCGGCACTCACACGGCGTTTCCGAATACATGCAGGGGCATTGAGATGCAGACTCCATTGCGCAGGCTTTCATGGGCGAATCTGGGATGTGCCATCGCACTGGCGCTGTCGGCCTGTGCCGCAGCTCCGGAAAAAGGGGTGTCCGCACCAGTCGCCGAATCCTTCTACGGCACGCTCGAGCCATTTGCCGAACACGCGGTGTATTTCGCCATGACCGACCGCTTCGTCAATGGCGATCCCGGTAACGACCAGCGCGACCAGGCCAAAGGCCCGAACCACACCTTCGACCGCCCCACGCCGGGTGCGCCGGCGGGGCAGACCGACAACATCGGTTATCTGGGCGGCGATTTCAAAGGGCTCGCCGACAACGCGGCCTACATCCGCGACATGGGCTTCGGTGCGGTGTGGATCACGCCGATTGTCGACAATCCCGACCAGGCCTTCACCGGTGGCGAACCGGCCAGATGGGGTGGTTCGCTGACCGACCGCGGCAAGACCGGTTATCACGGCTACTGGGGCATCGATTTCTACAGACTGGACGAACACTGGCCCAGCCCGGGACTGGATTTCCGCCGATTCACCCAGGCGATGCGCGACAGGGGCTTGAAGGTGGTGCTGGACATCGTGGGCAACCACGGTTCGCCGGCCTACAGCATGCCGAACGCGCAGCCGCAGTACGGCAAGGTGTTCGACCGCGACGGCAAGCTGATTGCGGACCACCAGAATCTGGCGCCGGACAAACTCGACCCGGCCGGCAATCCGCTGCATGCGTTCTACAACACCAAACCCGGACTGGCGCAGCTGTCGGATTTCAACGAAACCAACCCGGCGGTGATGGATTATCTGGTCGGCGCCTACCTGCAATGGATCGATCAGGGCGCGGACGCCTTCCGCATCGACACCATTCCTTGGATGCCGCATGCCTTCTGGGCCGATTTCACCGGGCGCATCCGCGCGAAGCATCCTGGCTTCTTCATGTTCGCCGAGGCGTTCGATTACGACGCCGGCAAGATCGCCGAGCACACCTGGGCCGGCAATGGCGGGGTCAGCGTGCTCGACTTCCCGCTGAAGAAGGCGCTGGCCGAAACATTCGAGAATCCGGGCAGCGATTATGCCGCGCTGCAGGAGCCGCTGCATCTGGAAAACGGGCCGTACGCCAACCCATACGATCTGGCTACCTTCTACGACAACCACGACATGGCGCGGATGAACGCCAGCGATGCCGGTTTCATCGACGCGCATAATTTCCTGTTCACCGCGCGCGGCATTCCGGTGATCTACTACGGTTCGGAAACCGGTTTCATGCGCGGTACCGCCGAACACATGGGCAACCGCAACTACTTCGGCCAGCAGCGGGTGGATGCGGCTCCGTCGCATCCGATCCACAAGGCACTGGCGCGCATCGCGCACATCCGCAAGGCCACGCCGGCGCTGCAGCGCGGCCTGCAGGTCAATCTGGAATTTTCCGGCAACCGCGCCGCCTTCTACCGCGTGTACCAGCACGGCGGACAGCATCAGATCGCGCTGGTGCTGCTGAACAAGGGCGATGCGCCGGAGTCCTTTGCCATCAGCCAGTGGCTGCAGCCGGGCCGCTGGCGTTCGCTGCTGGACAATGCCGACGCGCAGGTGCGGCAGGGCGGTGCGCTGCAGGCCACGGTGCCGGCGCACGACGTGCGCGTGTACGTGCTGGATGCGCCCGTGGCCGATCCCGCGCTGGCTGCGCGCCTGCAGCAGGCGATGCGGCTGGCAGTGCGGCAGGCCTCGCGCTGACCGATTGCAGTCCGGATCGCGTTGTCGCAAGATCCGGCCTGCATCCATCGGGACGAGTCATCGGAAAACGCCATGCGAATCTTCACGATCCTGTTTGCCTGCCTGATTGCATTCGGCAGCGCCCGCGCCGGCGAACAGCAAGCAACCGGAGCGCTCACGACCATTCCGGTCTATGTCACGCCCTATTACGCTGCAGCGCACGCCGGACAGCGTCCGCAGGTTGCAGTCGGCCAGGCGTTCGACGCTCTGCTGGCTGAAGGCGGACCGGACAGCCTGGACAAGCTCGCCGATGCCATCCGCGCCCGACCGGATCTGGTCACGCCGATGACGATGATGGTGCTGGCGATCCGCTATTACGACGCGGGCCGGCGCGACGATTCGGTGTTCTGGTTCTACGTGGCGAAGGATCGTTACCGGTCGGCCGCGCGGGTGATCGATTTCTCCGACCCGCGTCTGGCGGACGTCCAGGCAGCCATCCGCGCCTTCGTGGAGTTGGCCGGGCCCTACATCAACGGATATGCCTTCTGCGACATCGACACGCAGAAGCGCCTCCGGGCCGAGGCAGCCGATTGGGCCGTGGCGCATCCCTATGCCGCGGTGTTTTCGACGGAATTGCCGGCCCTGCCGGGCGATCGCTCGGAGAATCTCGAAAAGGCGAATGCGCGGCTGCTGCGCGATGCGCGCGACGAAGCCGAGGCACTGCGCAATCCGGAAACACGGAAAATGATCGCCGACGGGCGCAGGCAGAACGATGCCGACGCCAAGTACTGCACGCGCTGACCCACCGGATCGGCGGTCGGCTAGCGACGGCTGGACTGGCGTGGCACCAGCGTGACCGGCAGGTGCTGGTCGTGCACTGACTCGCCGGCGATGGCCTGCAGCAGGGTGTCGACCAGCCGTTCGCCGGCGCTGCCGGTATCTTGGGCGATGGTGGACAATGCCGGCGTGGCCATGCGCGCGGCCGGGATGTCGTCGAAGCCGATCACGGCCACGTCCTGCGGCACGCGCCGTCCGTGTTCGATCAGCGCCCGCATCGCACCGATGGCGATCAGGTCGCTGGCCGCGAACACCGCATCGAATGGCCGGCCGCGCTGCAACAGCGCCTCGGCCGCGGCATGACCCGCTTCCTCGGAACTGTCCGCATCCACTTGCAGCGTGCGGTCCAGGACCGATCCCGCCTCGCGCAGAACGCTGTCGCAGCCTTCGAAGCGCTGCAGGAATTCGGGGAAATGCTGCGAAGCGTGGCCCAGAAAGGCGATCCGGCGGCAACCTGCGGCCAGCAGATGCATGCCGGCCAGACGACCCCCCTCGCGGTTGTCGCAGCCGATCGCAGTGCCCGGCTGGTCTTCCAGCACCGCGCCCCAGCGCACGAACCGGGTGCCCTGTGCCACCAGCTTGTCCAGCTTGCCGCGCCAGGCCAGGTAGTCGCCGTAACCGAGCAGGATCAGGCCGTCGGCCTTCATGCTGTCGGCGTAGTCGGCATGCCAGTCGTCGGACAGCTGCTGGAAGGAGATCAGCAGGTCCTGACCGCGGCGCGCGCAGGCGCGGGTGATGGATCCCAGCAACGGCAGGAAGAACGGATTGATGTGTGATGCGTCCTCGGTCGTGTCCTCGAACAGCAGGAGCGCCAGCGTGCCCGAGCGCTGCGTGCGCAGGCTGGACGCATGCTTGTCCACCGTGTAGTTCAGCTGTCGGGCGGCTTCCAGCACCCGGCGGGTGGTCTCCGGGTTGACCAGCGGGCTGCCGCGCAGGGCGCGCGACACCGTGGACTGCGAAACGCCAACCAGGTGGGCGATGTCGAACGAGGTGACGCGGTGACGGGACATGGCAATCGGGCAGGACAGCGCGCAACGATAGCATCGTCGCTGTTGTCCGGCAGCAGAGCAACCACACAGCGCTCGGGTCGTCCCTAGCTGGGGTACGCCCGAGTTGTCTCGGCTGCCGGGTGGCCGGATGCGTGCACCACGACCACACGCAGGGGTACAGGCATCATGGGTGGCGACATCAGCACCAGCGGCAGTTCCAATACCGGTTTCGATTACACCGGCAACAGCGCCACGCTGTCCGCATCGGTCGAAGGCGGCTTCAGCGCCGAAGTCGGCAATGCCAGGGGCTACGGCGTCGGCTTCAGCGTGAATGGCGAAGCCACGACCACCCACGATGTCACCACCGAAAACGGCGTGACCACCTACACGGCCAACGCCGAGGCATCCATCACCGTACAGGGGCGAGATCAACACGTCGCAGGCCGGATTGGAGATCGCCCGGACCGACGGCATCCAGCTCGAATACCAGGTGTCGATGCCCGAGGACGCAGCCACGCCGGAGGCCATGGCCAATGCAACCTTCACCGATCCGTCGACCATGCCGGTGGGCACCGTGGTCCGCGTGGACGATTCGCAGTACACCAACAACGAATTCAGCGCCACCTTCCGCAACATCCGCGTGTGCAGCGACATTACCGAATCGGAAGGTTCCAGCATGGTGGTGGAGAAGACCGGCGAGAACACCGTGCGCGTGACGGTGGGCCCCACGGCCGGCATCGATGCCTACAATGGCGTCGGCGTGGATGTCGGGGTGGATGTCGGGGTGGCCAGCGCATCGATCGGCAACAACACCTCGCTGGATTCGGCCACCTTCCAGACATCCGAGTTCGGCCTGTCCACGCCGGAAGGCCAGGCGGCCTACAACCATTTCCTGGCCACTGGAGAAATGCCGACCCAGAACGGCAACGGCATCACGAACGTACAGACGATTCAGAAGATCGACTATTCCTTGCAGACCGACATCAGCGGAAATCTCGGCCCCATTGATTTCACGCTCGAGGGCAATGCCAATACGGGCAGCGCCGTGATCGTGACACTTGCCGACGGGACATCCACGAAGACCTCCGAAGTGACCCACGGCGAGAACATCCCGCTGACCATCACACAGAGCTACGATGCCCAAGGCCAGGAAATCGTCAGCAAGCACGCCTACAGCTACGAAGTGGAGGTGACCAAATCGAAGTACCCGTTGATCAACACCGTACATGCGGGAGACGTGAATCAGTCCATGGCCGGGCCTCTGCAGCCGGGGCAGACAGTCACGTTGACTTTCACCGAGGCGCAGATGGCCGACATGCAGCAGACCACCCACGACATCCTCGAGGATGATCCGCATGCATCGAGCACGTCCGTGGTGACCGAACAAACGCCCGACGACTCCTCGTTCTCGACCTTGGACTTCGCATTGGCGATTGCCAAGGATGCTTCGCACAATGATGCCGGATTCGGTGAAATGCTGTTCCGGGTTTCGGGGCATGCCGACGGGGATACGCAAACGACGATTTCGAGAAAATCCGATTCGAGATCACCGTCCACGACTGAGCCCCGGGACGCTCACGGCTGCCGACACGGTCCGGGCTGATCCATGGACCATGGCGTTTCCAGCAGGCGAATGCCGCGAGCAAGTGCATCCGCGACAACGCTGCGATCCAGTCATGCCGCGCCGGCAGCGGCTATAGTGCTCGCTTCGCCGGCCAAGGCCGCGCACTCCCGATCACTGCATGTCCGGACCCTCCACCGCCAGCGACACCCCCATCACCCATCGCGACCAGCTGGTTGCGGTGCTGGCTTCCGGCGAGAAGCCGCGCGATGCCTGGCGCATCGGCACCGAGCACGAGAAATTCGGCTTCCGGCTGGACGACCTGCGTCCACCCACCTTCGATGGCGAGCGCGGCATCGAGGCGCTGATGAAAGGGCTGACCCGCTTCGGCTGGACACCCGATGACGAGAACGGGCGGGTCATCGCCCTCACCCGCGATCAGGCGTCGGTGACTCTGGAGCCGGCCGGCCAGCTGGAACTGTCCGGTGCGCCGCTGTCCACCATCCACCAGACCTGCAAGGAAATCGGCACGCATCTGAATGAAGTGCGGCAAGTGGCCGACGAACTGCAGCTGGGCTTCCTGGGCATGGGCTTCCAGCCCAAGTGGGGGCGCGAGGACATGCCGTGGATGCCGAAGGGACGCTACCGGATCATGCGCGACTACATGCCCAAGGTCGGTTCGCTGGGTCTGGACATGATGACCCGCACCTGCACGGTGCAGGTCAATCTGGACTATGCCAGCGAAGCGGACATGGTGAAGAAATTCCGGGTCTCGCTGGCCCTGCAGCCGATCGCTACGGCGCTGTTCGCCGACTCTCCCTTCACAGACGGCCGGCCCAACGGCTATCTGAGCTACCGCTCGCACATCTGGACCGACACCGATCCGGACCGCACCGGCATGCTCGATTTCGTGTTCGAGGAGGGTTTCGGCTACGAGCGCTACGTGGATTACCTGCTGGATGTGCCGATGTACTTCAGCTACCGCGATGGCCGCTACCTGGATGCGTCCGGCAAGTCGTTCCGTGCTTTCCTGCGCGGCGAGCTGGATGTGCTGCCGGGCGCGTTGCCGACGCTGCGCGACTGGAGCGACCACATGACCACCGCGTTCCCGGAAGTGCGGTTGAAGAAGTTCCTGGAGATGCGCGGTGCCGACAGCGGTCCGTGGGGGCGCATCTGCGCACTGCCGGCCTTCTGGGTGGGGCTGCTGTACGACGATGCCGCACTGGATTCGGCCTGGGATCTGGTGAAGGATTTCACTCTTGCCGAGCGCCATGCCCTGCGTGACGGCGTGCCCAGGCATGCGCTGCATCTGCCGTTCCGCGGCACCAGCGTGCGCGAGCTGGCGATCGAAGCGCTGAAAATCTCGCTGGACGGCCTGCGCCGGCGCGCCCGGGCGGATGATTGCGGCGCGGACGAGCGCGGCTTCCTGGCTCCGCTGCTGGAAATCGCCGATGCCGGCCGCACCGCTGCCGAGCACAAGCTGGCGCTGTTCCGGGGCGAGTGGAACGGGTCCGTCGATCCCTTGTTCGGGCAATTCGCCTACTGACCCCGATCAGGCGGCTTGTTCCATGGAAAAGGCCGGAACCGTGCATGCGCATTGGCGTCCGGCCTTGTTGCAGTGAATGCGTTCGAGTTTACAACCGGCGGGCTTCGAGCAGACTGCCATTGGCCTTCAACTTGCCCAGTTCGTCGCGCTTGATGGTGATCTTTTCTTCCTCATCCCAGGTGATGTCTTTCAAATCGCCGCGCAGATCGTTGCGTGCGCCACGCGGGTTGTCCCAGGCGCTGTTTTCGGTGACCACGACCACGCGGTCCGGATGCACTTCCACCACCTTCATCAGGCCATAGGCATCTTTGCCCTCGTCGACATTGAAATCAACGCCTGAAAACTGGTTCAGCTTGCCGGCATACAGGTCGCCGACCTCCGGTGCCGCGAACAACGGGTCGTTGTCGGATGCGTCGGATACGCTGGCGATGGCGTCGGCTGGCGGAGTGGACGTGGTCGCCGTCTCCTGATTGCGCAGGCCAAGGCCGCTGGCGGCGGTTCCGCTGTCGGAGTTCTTGCATGCGGCGAGCAGAGCGACGGACACAGTCGTGGCGCAGAGCAAACGAATGGCGGCAGTTGACATGGCGAGTAGCATCCTGTGGAAACAGCGCGCAGAATGCCTGCAATCCGTGATGGCCGTCAATTGACCGGTCCGAACGGGTCGGCAGCGGCATCTAGTCGCCGCATTCCGTCTGTCGTTATACTCTACCCCAGTATCGAGCCCGACATGCCGCACAGTCCCGCAGAGAAGAAAAAAGCCATCAACCGGTTGCGTCGCATCCGCGGCCAGGCTGAGGCGCTGGAGCAGCGCATCGCCGACGGCAGCAGCTGTGGTGAGGTGCTGCAGCAGCTGGCTGCGATCCGTGGCGGCGTGAACGGCCTGATGAGCGAGGTGCTGGAAGGGCATCTGCGGGAAACCTTCGGAGTCGCCGATGATGCTGCCGATGACCTGGACGAGACCGGGCGTCGCCTGCATGCCGCGATCGACGAAGCCGCGGCCCTGGTGCGTTCCTACCTGAAATGAGACTGTGGAGTACGTGACATGACCGATGCCGCCGGCAAGACCATCAAATCCCGCGCCGCGGTCGCCTTCGCAGCGGGCGAGCCGCTGCGCATCGTCGAGATCGACGTGGCGCCGCCGAAGGCCGGCGAGGTACGCATCCGCATCACCCATACTGGGGTGTGCCACACCGATGCGTTCACCCTGTCCGGCGACGACCCGGAGGGCCTGTTTCCTGCGGTGCTGGGGCACGAAGGTGCGGGCATCGTGGTGGATGTGGGCGAAGGCGTGACCAGCGTGCAACCGGGCGATCACGTGATTCCGCTGTACACCGCCGAATGCCGTGAATGCTTGTTCTGCACCTCCGGCAAGACCAACCTGTGCACGGCAGTGCGCGCGACCCAGGGCAACGGCGTGATGCCCGATGGCACCACGCGATTCAGCCACGACGGCAAGCCGCTGTACCACTACATGGGCTGCAGCACCTTCAGCGAATACACGGTGGTGGCCGAAGTGTCGGTGGCGAAGATCCATCCGGATGCGAACCCGGAGCATGTCTGCCTGCTCGGCTGCGGCGTGACCACCGGCATCGGTGCGGTGCACAACACGGCCAAGGTGCAGGCAGGCGACACGGTTGCGGTGTTCGGCTTGGGCGGCATCGGCCTGGCGGTGATCCAGGGTGCGCGGCAGGCGAAAGCCGGCCGCATCATCGCCATCGACACCAATCCGGCCAAGTTCGACATGGCGCGCGAATTCGGCGCGACCGACTGCGTGAATCCGAAGGATCACGACAAACCCATCCAGCAGGTGATCGTGGAGATGACCGGCTGGGGCGTGGACCATTCCTTCGAATGCATCGGCAATGTCCAGGTGATGCGTGCGGCACTGGAATGCGCGCATCGCGGCTGGGGCCAGTCGGTGATCATCGGTGTGGCCGGGGCAGGGCAGGAAATTGCCACGCGTCCGTTCCAGCTGGTGACCGGCCGCAAGTGGATGGGCACCGCGTTCGGCGGCGTGAAGGGCCGCACCCAGCTGCCGGGCATGGTGGAGGATGCGATGCGCGGCGACATCGCGCTGGCGCCGTTCGTGACCCACACGATGGGGCTGGATGAGATCAATCACGCCTTCGAACTGATGCACGAAGGCAAGTCGATCCGCAGCGTGGTGCATTACTGACATGGCCATGCGCAGGCTCGAAGACCATGCCAGCTTCGGTGGCCGGCAGCAGGTGTGGGAACACGACTCTTCCGCGCTGGACGTGCCCGCGGCCCGTTTCGGCATCTACCTGCCGCCGCAGGCCGAACGCGGCACCTGTCCGGTGCTGTACTGGTTGTCAGGACTGACCTGCAGCGAGCAGAACGCCATCACCAAGGCCGGCATGCAGCAACATGCCGCGCAGCACGGCATCATCGTGGTGACGCCGGACACCAGTCCGCGCGGCGAGGCGGTGCCCGATGCCGACGGCTACGACCTGGGCCAGGGCGCGGGTTTCTACGTCAATGCCACGCAGGCCCCGTGGCAGACGCATTACCGGATGTACGACTACGTGGTCACCGAGCTGCCGGCCACCATCCAGGCGCAGTTTCCGGCCGATGATCGACAGGCGATCAGCGGGCATTCGATGGGCGGGCATGGCGCACTGATCGTCGCGCTGCGCAATCCGGGCCGCTATCGCAGCGTGTCGGCATTTTCGCCGATCGTGGCGCCTTCGCAGGTGCCGTGGGGACAGAAGGCATTCGCGGCCTACCTGGGCGATGATCGCGATGCGTGGCGGCAATACGACACCGTCGAGCTGGTGAAGGCGCGCATCAACCCGTCGCTTCCGCTGCTGGTCGAGCAGGGCAGCGACGACGAGTTCCTGCAGAACCAGCTGAAGCCGGGGTTGCTGCAGGCCGCCTGCGAGGAAACCGGCCAGCCGCTCGACTTGCGCATCCGCACGGGCTACGACCACAGCTACTACTTCATCGCCAGCTTCATCGGCGAGCACATGGCCCATCACGCGCAGGCATTGCAGGCCTGAACGGGCCTGTCCGGCCCTGCGCAGCGGTGCTCAGGCCTGGCGCACGTCGCGCAGCTGCCAGTGATCGCCGGCCAGCAGCTGCAGGCGATGCTTCAGCACGGCAGCGGGCAGGGAGGTGGTGACCAGCAGATCGACGTGCAAGTCGTCCTGTTCACCGGTCACGCTGGCGGACGGGTCGCTCTGGCCAAGCAGGGGATCGACCGCGTCGGGGTCGTCCTGTCCGGCCATCCAGCGCCGGAACAGGCCGTCGGTGCGCAGAGCCGCCTGCAGCTGCTCGGCGAAGCCGTCGGCGCCGTGTGCGGAGAAGGCCAGTGCCGGATCGCTGCCGCGCGCCTTGCCCGGGTCGGGCAGGGAAATGTAGTACAGGGTGCTCATGCAATCGGATCGCGTGATGGAGTCGGTTGCAGCATACCTTCGACCGCCGTGTGCGTGCCGCGAGTGCGGCCGGACGTCAGCGCAGCGAGGCATTGCCCTCGCGGGCATAGCCGATGCTCAGTGCGCCCTTGCCGAGGTTCACGATGCCGGTCAGCGACATCACCATCTCCAGCAGTTCGACTCCGGCGTCGGCACAGGTCTGCTTCAGCGTGTCGTAACCGGGCAGTGCATGCACCTGCTCCAGCGGCCCGGCGAAGCTGAGCGCCAGCGTGTTCACCAGCAGGCCGGCGCGCACGTCGCGGCCGACGTGCGAAAACAGATTCTGCGCTGCAGCATCGATGCCGCGCAATTTCGCGACGGGATAGGTGTTGCCCTGATGGCAGTACACGGTGGGTTTCACGTCCAGCGCGGTGCCCAGCACCGCACCCACCAGCCCCACGCTGCGGTCGCCCCGGGCCTTGCCGCGGTTGCGCAGGTGGTGCAGATCCTGGGAAATGACGTAGGAATGGGTATGCGCGATGATGCACTCCACGCGGGTGCGGATCGCCTGCGGGCTTTCGCCCGCCGCGCGCATGCGGCCCGCTTCCAGGGCGCTGATGGTCTGCCCGCTGAACAGGTTCCTGGTGTCCATCACCCGCATCGCGAACGGCGTGTTGTATCCGGCTGCGGTGCGGACCTGATGGTAGTCGTTGAGGATGCTGAAACTGGCCTGCACGGCGCGTTCGTAGATCTGGCTGCGGGTACTGGCGATGGTGAGGCAGAACACGTGGTCGTATTCCACCACCATTCGGGTCAGGAACAGTTCGCGGATCTGCTCGACGGTGTACGAGTCGGTCTGCGCCTCGCCGGCCGACTTGATGATGTCGCTGTCCAGGAAGCTCTGCGTGATCAAGGCATTGTGCTGATCGTTGATCACGCGGTCCTTGATCCGCACCGAGGTCGGCAGGATCACGATGCCGTTGTCCGCCTCGTACCCCTCGGGCAGGTCGCAGGCGGCATCGACGATGATTCCGATACGCATCATTTCCCCCCTGTTGGCATGCTGCGTCCCGATCGGCAGCCGGAGGTGGCTTGGGTCCGACCGGGGGCTTTCGGATCACCGGATACTAACCCGACTGGATGCTGAACGTGTGGCATGCGGCGAGCTGCATCGTTCAGGACGCCGGCCGAGCATGACGTTGTGGCGCTCGCCGAGGTCGGGGATCGGAGCCAGTCCGCCGTCACGAGCCATGTTTCCGATGAAAATCAATCGTGGGCGTGCAGTGGATCGCATCTGGCATCGTGCGGATCAATGCCCGGAGGCGGGGTAGGCGTGCGGCATGTCCGATGCATGGCGCAGATAGCGATCGCGCAGTTCGGTCTGGCGCGAACGCATCGGCATCGACCGGCCATCCATCCACACCTGCAGTGCGGCATGGGCGACATCCAGCGGATCGCCGCTCCACAGCACCAGGTCGGCACGACGCCCCGGTGCGATGCCGCCGACCTCGCCACCGACGCCGAACGTCTGTGCCGGCACGCGGGTCAGGCCGGCCAAGGCATCGTCCCAGGCCATGCCCGCGGCCACGGCATTGCCGGCCAGCTGGCGGATCTTGCGTGCGTTCTGGGAGCGATCGCTGCCCGGCCCCTGCACAAAACCCACGGCCACGCCGGCTGCTTGCAGCCGGGCGGCATTGTCGGCACGTGCGCCGATCTGGTCGAAGTCGGCCGGCAGGTTGGCCAGCGGATCGACGAATACCGGCACGTCGGCCGCGGCCAGCCGCGAAGCGACTTTCCAGGCTTCCGCACCGCCGCTGATGGCGATGCGCACGCCATGACGACCGCTCCAGTCCAGCAGGCGGACGATGTCGGCCGCACGCTGCACGGTGAAGACGATGCGCCCGTCGCCCTGCAGGAAACGTTGCAGCACGCGACGACCGGCGGGCGTCAGCAAGGCATGAGGCGCATCGGGCGCGATGCGGCCCCGCGCCTCTTCGACCAGCTGGTCGAGCAGCATCCACTGTGCCGCGCGCGAGCCACCGGTGAGGCGGGCGCCGTCACTGCCCAAGGTGATGAACAGCGCCTTCGGGCCGATCGGTTGCAGGCTGCCATCCAGCCGCTGCACCCCGCCCTGGCCGCCCACGAACGAGCCGCCACCGCCTGCTTCGGCCGCCAGCAACGTCCAGCCCAGGCCCTCGATGCGCGCCACCGGCACCAACACCGAGTCCGGGTTGTAGGCCAGGGTGACATCGAATTCCGGCCGCGCCTGCTGGCTCTTGCCCTCGTTCAGGGCCAGATGGCTGTCCACCGTTGCCGATTCGCCGCTGACCTCCTCCACGCCGATGTCGGTGATGCCTGCAAACAGGGCCGGCGTGACCGGCCGCTGCTGCGCGTCCACGACAGTCGCACCACCGGACGACAACCCCTTGCCGACCGCGGCGATGCGGCCGTTGCGCACCAGGATGTCGGTGCCGTGCAGGGTGCCCTGCGCGGTGGCGGTATGCACGGTGGCATTGCGGATCAGCATGTCCTGCGCCTGCGTGCACGGTGCGATGGCTGCCGACAGCAGCAGTGCGAGCCTCCACTTCATTGCGCACCTCCCGTGTTGCCGTCCTGGCCCAGCAGGAAGTCGGACGTGGCCTGCCTGCTGCGGTCATGGCGGTCGTACACGCGCGCGCCATCCACGTATACCTGCTCGGCCAGCGCGTAGCTGCTGAACGGGTTGCCGTTCCACAGCACCACGTCGGCGGCCTTGCCGACCTCCAGCGTGCCGGTCTGCCGCTCGATGCCCAGCGACCGCGCGGCATTGGCGGTGAGCCAGCGGATCGCGTGTTCGGGCGCGATGTCGATGCCGATGCGGCGGCCGCTGGCGATGACCTTGGCGGCCTCCTGGTTGAGCCGCTGGATGCCTTCGGCGGAGTCGGAATGCACGATCGCGCAGCCGTTCTTCGCCCGATCCACGAGCAGGATGTTTTCCTGGATGCCGTCGAAGGATTCCATCTTGAACCCCCACCAGTCGGCCCACAGGGCGCCGCACACGCCCTCGGCGGCCAGCCGCTCAGCCAGCTTGTAGGCTTCCACCCCGTGATGGAAGGCACTGATGCGGAAGCCGAATTCGCGTGCCAGATCCAGCATGATCGCCATTTCGTCGGCGCGGTAGCAGTGGATGTGCACGCGGATGTCGCCATCCATCGCCGCGGCCAGCGAGTCGAGTTTCAGATCGCGCTTGCCGGGGCCGTCCTTGCCGGGATTGGCCGATTTGCGCCGGTACTCGCTGGCATCGAGAAAGGCACTGCGAAAGCCGGCGATATTGCCCATGCGGGTGGACGGACCGCCCTTGCTGCCGTACACGCGCTTGGGATTTTCGCCACAGGCCATCTTCAGGCCCCAGGGTGCACCCGGGAATTTCATCTGCTGGTAGGTGACGGCCGGAACATTCTTCAAAGTCACGCCGCGGCCGCCGATCAGGTTGGCCGATCCGGGCAGGATCTGCAACGTGGTCACGCCACCGGCGCGTGCGGCATGGAAGCCGGGGTCCTGCGGCCAGACCGAATGTTCGGCCCACACCTGTGCAGTCACCGGTGCGGTGGCTTCGTTGCCGTCGCTATGCGCCTGCGCGCCCGGGCTGGCATACACGCCCAGGTGCGAGTGCACGTCGATCAGGCCGGGCGTGATCCATTTGCCGGTGGCATCAACCACCCTGGTCCCGGCCGGTGCGGTCAGCGCGGTGCCGATGCCGGCGATGGTGCCCTCGTCCAGCAGCACGTCGGCGGCGTCCAGGCGGGTGCCGGTGCCGGTCAGCACGGTGGCATTGCGCAGCAGCACCGGGCCCGAGGCCAGTCGGCGGTAGGTGCTGGGGTAGGGATCGTCGGTGAAGCGGCGGGACGGTGTCGTGGTCGATGCCGCTGCTGTCGGAGCGTCTTCGCGCACGGACGTGCTGCCGCATGCCGTCAACGCCGTGCACAGGGCCAGCGCCAGCCAGGAATTCCGCATCGCAACACACCCCCGCATCGTCAGCCGTGAAGCGGCAGGCTAAACCGGATTGCCCGCCACCGCCATCCGCCGATGGTCATGGGACCGATGCCGCGTGCGATGATGACCAATGGAACGCCACAACGGCACCCGCTGGGTGCCGTTGCTGTTCGGGACGATGCCGCTTCGCCATGCATCGATGATGCGATCACCCGAACGCCATCGGCCCCGGCCCGTGCAGCTGCTCCTGCGCATTGGAGCGCTCGCGCTGCTGCTGCCAGGCCAGATCGCGCTCGGCGTGTTGCTGTTTCACGCTCTCCAGTTCACGCAGGCTGGCCTCGGCCGGGGTGGACGTGGCCGCCTGCACCGGCACCGCCGCGGTGGCCGAGTACTCGCGCAACGGGTAATGGGCATACACGATCAGATTGCCCTGCGGATTCACCTGCTGAGTGGTCGCATGCACCGAGAAATCGACCCGCGCGGCCTCCTTCACCCCGGATTTCTGCATGTTCAACTGCAGCGCGGCAGCGGCGTTGTCGGCCTGCTGCGGCGTGAGCGACAGGCCGTGCTGCGCGTGCAGCTGCTCGATGCGGCCACGCAGGTCGTCGAGTTTGGCTTGGTCGGGGTGGGCGGGACGATGGTCGATGCCGGGATCGGCAGGCGATGGCGTTGGCGCAGATTCGCGCTGCGGTTGCGGGGTCGGTTGCTGTTCGGTCGGCACTGTCCGTGCAGCATCCCGCTCGGCAGCTTTCACCGCCTCGCGAATGGCAGCACTGCCGGTGATCGCCACGATGCGGTCGCTGCCGTCGGCTTCGCGCACGAAATGGGCGATCGGGCTGTCCACGCCCACCGCAGTGCCGGGTTCGCGCTTGATCTGCAATACGCCCAGGCCGATGCCGTGTTCCTCCTGCGTCCTGCGGATTGCCGCATCGATTCCCGCCAGTTCGTGTGGGTGCAGTTCGACGCCGGCAACGCGGTACATGTAGGCCAGGTGTTCCTGTCGCTGCTGGTCCGCCGTGCGTTCGACCGGCACCGGCTCCTGCGCCAAGGTGCGCGCATGCGCATGCAGATGGTTCTGCAGTGCCTGCCGCGTGTACTCCAGTTCGGCATGGATGCCGGGAGGGGCGGGCGCGCCGCTGCCGCGTTGCCCCAGCCACTGACCGTCGTCCTGGCGCTGGTACACCGTTC
>QFNC01000137.1 GCA_003240695.1 Pseudoxanthomonas suwonensis
GGGGTCTCGATGTGGCTGTCCCCGTGGGGGTGCAGCACCATCGTCAGCCCGTAGTCCTCCTTCATGATCCGGCCCAGCTCGTTGGCATTGGTGACGTACCGCTGCCAGGCCTCCCCGGTGAGCTCCCGATCGTCGGTGAACTCCCAGGTCTTCTCGTCGCGGTACATCGGCGGCAAGTGCACCATGTACTCCGCGCCCACGGCAGCGTGGGTCTCGGCGATCGCGCGGAAGGTGCGCTCGGTCTCGGCCCAGGCCTCCTCCTTGTGCAGGATCCCCCAGCCGGTGCCGGCCACCACGCGAAAGCCGTGCTCGTCCATCACGGACTGCAGCTCACGGGCATCCTTGGGGAAGTAACCCCAGGGCCCGGTCTCCATCACGGAGAAACCGGCCTGCGCCATCTCCCCCAGCGCCGTGCGCCAGGGGATCTGCTTCTCGTCCTCGGGGAACCACACGCCCCACTGGTCCGGGCACACCCCGATGGTGAGCTTGTCGTAGGGCGCCTCGGGGTTGCGGGCCTTGGTGGGCGGGTTGGGGATCGTGGCAGGGTCGGGGGTCGTCATGACAGGCTCCTTCGCAGGTCGTGGACGGGGCGTGGGTGCGGGACCCGGGTCAGTCGTGGGTCGGGAAGCTCATGGAGCTCTCCAGATGCTCGTCCTGGTGGGGCCAGCGGGTGGTGATGGCCTTCTGGCGGGTGTAGAACCGCACCGCCTCGGGGCCGTGCGCGTGGTACTCACCGAACAGCGAGTCCTTCCAGCCGCCGAAGGAGTAGTAGCCCACGGGGGTGGGGATCGGCACGTTGATGCCGATCATGCCCACCTGCACCTCCTCCTGGTAGCGGCGGGCGTAGTGCCCGGAGCCGGTGAAGATCGCGGTGCCGTTGCCGAAGGGAGAGGAGTTGACCAGCTCGAGGGCCTCGTCGAAGTTGTCCACCCGCATCACCACCAGCATCGGGCCGAACACCTCCTGGGTGTAGGTGTCGTGGTCGCGGGGCACGTCGGTGAGCACCACGGGGCCCACGAAGTTGCCGTTCTCGTGGCCCTCCACGACGAGCCCCCGGCCGTCGACCACCACGGTGGCGCCGGCTCGCTCGGCCTCGTCGGTCATGCGGATCACGCGCTCGCGGGCGTCGGGGGTGATCACCGGCGGCATGTCGGTGGCGGGATCGGACCCGGGGCCGACCACCAGTTTCTCGGCCTCCGCCGTGATGGCTTCGAGGAACTTCTCGTGCACATCGCCCACGGTGACGGCGACGGGGACGGCCATGCAGCGCTCACCGGCAGAGCCGAAGGCACCGGAGGCGATCTGCCCGGCGGCGAACTCCACGTTCGCATCCGGCATCACCACGGCGTGGTTGTTCGCACCGCCCAGGGCCTGGACCCGCTTACCGGTGGCGGCAGCGGTGTCGTGCACGTGCTTGGCGATCGGGGTGGAACCCACGAAGGACACCGCGGAGATGCCCTCATGGGTGCACAGGGCGTCCACCACCTCCTTGCCGCCCTGGACCACCTGGAACACGCCATCGGGCAGGCCGGCCTCCTGGTACAGC
>QFNC01000138.1 GCA_003240695.1 Pseudoxanthomonas suwonensis
GCAGGGGCGCGATTACGGCTACGCCCTCTACCGCACCAGTTACGATCCGGATGGGTCTGGGCCAAAGGCTGGGCGCCCCGCATGGCTCTCGCTCGGTTTCGCCCTGGAGAACGGACATTGGCGGCTGGTGCACGACCAGAACACCCGCATCGACGCCGCGCCGCAATAGGTCGAAGCAGCCCCCTTCCCTAGCGTCACCTGCAGCGCTAGAGCGCAGCCCATGACAGGACAATTCCAGCTTTCCGAAGAGCAGCTGCAGATCCAGGAAATGGCGCAGCGCTTCACCGCCGACAATATCACCCCGCATGCCGCAGAGTGGGACGAAAAATCGCATTTCCCGCGCGACGTCATCAAACGCAGCGCAGAACTCGGCTTCGGGGCGATCTATGTCTCGGAAGACAGCGGCGGTATCGGCCTCGGCCGGCTCGAGGCGGCACTGATCATGGAAGCCATGGCCTATGGCTGCCCGGCAACCAGCGCCTATATCTCGATCCACAACATGGCCGCATGGATGATCGACCAGTTCGGTGGGGCGGAGGTGAAGGAGAAATACCTTCCAGACCTCGTGACGATGGAAAAGATGACCAAGCAATTCATCAGCGGTGGCGGTTTCAACGACGTCTATATCACCATGGTCCGCACCAGCGATCACAAGACCAAGGGCATTACCTGCCTTGTCATCGACAAGGACACGCCCGGCATCAGCTTCGGCAAGCCGGAAAAGAAGCTCGGCTGGAACGCCAGCCCCACCGCGCAGGTCATCTTCGAGGATGCCCGTGTCCCCGTCGCCAACCGCGTCGGCGACGAAGGCGAAGGCTTTCGTTTCGCGATGATGGGCCTCGACGGTGGCCGCCTCAACATCGGCGCCTGCTCGCTCGGCGGGGCGCAGCGCTGCCTCGACGAAGCGGTGGCCTATACCAAGGACCGCAAGCAGTTCGACACGCCGATTGCCGATTTCCAGAACACCCAGTTCATGCTCGCCGACATGGCAACCGACCTCGAAGCAGCCCGCGCCCTGCTCTATCTCGCAGCGGCCAAGGTCACCGACGGTGCGCCCGACAAGAGCAAATTCTCCGCCATGGCCAAGCGCCTTGCGACCGACAGCGGCAACAAGATCGTCAACGACGCGCTGCAGCTCTTCGGCGGCTACGGCTATCTGCGCGAATATCCGATCGAACGATTCTGGCGCGATCTGCGCGTCCACTCCATCCTCGAAGGCACCAACCAGGTAATGCGCATGATCGTGGGTCGGGACCTCCTTCGGGTATAATTGGAGAACGAGCATGAAAATCGCCTTCATCGGCCTCGGCAATATGGGCGGCGGGATGGCCGCGAACCTCGTCAAGGCGGGGCACGAGGTCAATGCCTTCGACCTTGGGGATCAAGCGCTTCATTCGGCTGCCGAACATGGCTGTTCGACGTTCAACGATGCCAGTGCAGCATGCCGGGGGGGTCGACGCGGTCGTGACCATGTTGCCCAACGGTGAAATCGTGAAGTCGGTCTATGAGGGCAGAGTCTTTGGCCATGCCCCCGAAGGCGCGGTCCTGATCGATTGCTCGACCATCGACGTAGCGACCGCAAAGGAAACCAACGCCAAGGCCGAGGCGGCAGGTTACGACATGGTCGATGCCCCCGTATCGGGCGGGATCGCAGCGGCCAATGGCGGCACGCTCACCTTCATGGTCGGCGGGAGCGAAAAGGCCTTCGAGCGCGCCGAGGAGGTTCTGGACCCCATGGGCAAGGCAGTCATCCACGCGGGCGATGCGGGTGCAGGGCAGACGGCCAAGATCTGCAACAACATGCTGCTGGCCGTGACGATGATCGGTACGGGCGAGGCGCTGAAGATGGCCGACAAGCTCGGCCTCGATCCGCAGAAATTCTACGAGATTTCCAGCCAGTCGACCGGCTATTGCTGG
>QFNC01000139.1 GCA_003240695.1 Pseudoxanthomonas suwonensis
TCGATCCGCCTCTGGCTCCGCCATTTGTCATGTATGGATGCCCCCTTTCGTGCAAGTGGTATTTGAATAGCTCAGACGCGTGATCGGATGCGGTCATGTATCAGGCCTCATGGTGCGGCTCGAACGTGGCCGCAGGCCGGTATGGCGATGCGCGGGTCAGAGGCAAATCAACAGAGCGAGCTCTTCGGCTCCACGACAAATACTGCTTTCTCCAACCCGGATCTTGTCGATCCTTTGCCCTTACTGTTCAGTGATCTCCTCACACGCCCGACGTACCGAGGCGCGATGGCAAGCTTTGCACTGTCATGCCATCGTCGCCGCCGGGTTCCGGTAATCTTCCTGTTTCGTCATCATGGCCCAGAGACCTCGCGCCATTTTGTTCGCCAAGGCGACAGCGGCAACCATGCGTGGCTTGCGCCCCCGCAAGCGAACAAGCCATCCATGCTTTGAACTGCCATAGCGCTCGACCGCCTGCAGCACAGCCATTGCGCCGGAGATCAGGAGCCTTCGGATGTCGCGCTGTCCCATCTTCGAGGTTTTGCCCAGACGGGGTTTGCCTCCCGTCGAATGCTGGCGGGGCACGAGCCCCAGCCACGCGGCAAAGTCCCTACCGCGCCGAAAGCTGGTCAGATCAGGTGCAAATGTTTCGATCGCCAATGCCGTGATCGGCCCGACGCCGGGCATGGTTTGAGCACGACGCGTCGAAGCTGCTTCCTTCGTAGCCTGGCCCATCTTGCGGTCGAGTTCCGCAATGCGTTCACTCAACCCTTCGATCGCGTTCAGATACATCTGGCCGAGTTCTCGGACCGTGGCGGGCAAGGGCGTTTTCACGTCACCGATGGCGTCCGCAAGCTTCTTGAGCTGGGCAACTCCTCGCGCCGCGACCAGGCCATGCTCGGCAAGATGCCCGCGAAGGGCGTTGATCATTTGGGTGCGCTGGCCGACAAACATCTGCCGCGTCCGAAACAGCATCGCGCGGGCTTGCTGGTCTTCGGTCTTCAAAGCCACAAAGCGCATTGTCGGACGCACCGCAGCTTCCACGATCGCCTCGGCATCCGCGCAATCGTTCTTCTGGCGTTTGACGAATGGCTTCACGTAGACCGGCGGGATCAGGCGCACTTCATGTCCAAACGTCTCGAAAGCGCGGCCCCAGCCATGCGCCGTCGCACACGCCTCCATGGCGACAACGCACCGCGGTACCTGAGACATGAACGCAAGTAGCTGGCCACGCGAAAGCCTTTTGCGAAACACGACGGATCCGTCGTGACCGGCACCGTGCAGGTGGAAAATGCGCTTTGCCAGATCGATCCCGATAATCGTAACCTCGGACATGGATGCTCCCTCCTTCTGTGATGGCTTCAACACGCATCACATTGGCACATTGCGATGCCGTCAGGTGGGGGCATCCACGCCATCAACATGACCAGGGTATAATCCTATGCTGTGGGATAGAACCTCTCTCAGCTGTTCGTTCAGCTGCTTCACGAAGGTCGTTGCCAAAGGGCTTGGCATACTGTTGCTGCG
>QFNC01000214.1 GCA_003240695.1 Pseudoxanthomonas suwonensis
TCCGCAGATGTCGGCGATGGGGGCCGAGGCCGCGGCCTATCCGACGAACCGCGGCCGCGCCGAAGAGGTCTATCTGATGCGCCCCGACCTCGTGCTCGCGGGCACCTATGACGGCCCGCCGGTGGCGATGCTGGCGCGGCTGGGCGTGCCCGTCGTGACCCTCGCCCCGCCGACCTCGCTGGCCGAGACGCGGGCGGCGATCCGCACCATCGGGCAGGCGCTCGGGCGCGCGCCCGCGGCCGAGGCGATGCTGGCGCAGTTCGACGCCCGCCTCGCCCGGCTGGCCCACCCCGCGGGCGAGGGTGCGCCGCTGGCCGCGACCTGGGGGCCGAACGGCTACTCGGCCGGGGCCGAAAGCCTCGCCGGCGACGTGCTCAAGACCGCGGGCTTCGCGCTCTTGTCCCTCGCCGGCGACGTGCTCAAGACCGCGGGCTTCGCGCTTCTCTCCGAGCGGTTGGGGATGGCCGGGTCGGGGACCGTCCCGCTCGAGACGCTGGTGCTGGCCGACCCGACGCTGATCGTCACCGGCCGCCGCTTCCCCGGCGCCTCGCGCGCCGAGGAGACGCTGACCCACCCCGCGCTCACCCACCTGCACGCCCGCCGGATCGAGATCCCCGACGCCGACTGGGCCTGCGGCATCCCGCAGGTGCTCGACGCGCGCTCGCCACCCTCGCCGAGGCGCGCGCGGCGCTGCCCGCAGGGCAGCCGTGACGCCGCGCCCCGCCCTGCTGCTCGGTGCGCTGGCGCTTCTGGTCGCGGTGCTGGCGCTCGCCTCGCTGCTGGTTGGGCCGGCGGGGACGCCGCCGGGCGAGAGCCTCGCTGCGCTCGTCTCGGGCGAGGGACCGCTGGGCCTCGTCCTGCGCGAGATCCGGGCGCCGCGGGCGGTGCTGGGGATCATGGTCGGCGTCAGCCTCGGCCTGTCGGGGGCGGCGTTGCAGGGGCTGATCGGCGTCTCGGCCTCGGCGGCGCTGGGGGCGGTGATCGCCATCCAGCTGGGCGCCTCGGCGCTGGGGATGACGGTGCCGCTTGCCGCACTCGGCGGGGCACTGGGGGGCGTCGCGCTGATCCTGATGCTGGCCGGACGCGGCGGCGGCAGCTTCGCGCTGATCCTCGGCGGGATCGCCGTCTCGGCGCTGGCAGGCGCGCTGACGGCGCTGGTGCTGAATCTCTCGCCGAACCCGTTTGCGGCCTATGACATCATGTTCTGGACGATGGGCTCGCTCGCCGACCGCAGCTGGGCCCATGTCGCGGCGGCGGCGCCGGTG
>QFNC01000140.1 GCA_003240695.1 Pseudoxanthomonas suwonensis
CAGCGGCCAGTAGTGCGGCGGGGTCCAGAAGAAGATCACGGCGAACAGCAGCACGGCGGTCCAGGACACGGTGCCGGTCACGGCCGACCAGCCGATCAGCACGGGCATGCAGCCGGCCACCCCGCCCCACACAATGTTCTGGCTGGTGCGGCGCTTGAGGATCATCGTGTAGAAGACGACGTACAGCAGGATCGCGGCCAGGGCCAGGGCCGCAGACATCCAGTTCACCAGCACGCCCAGCCACACCGTGGAGACGATCGACAGGACGATCCCGAAGATCAGTCCGTCCCGCGGGGAGATCTCCCCGGTCACCAGGGGCCGGTTGCGGGTGCGCTTCATCTGGGCGTCGATGTCGCGGTCCAGGTACATGTTCAGCGCGTTGGCGCCACCGGCGGCGAGGTAGCCGCCCACCACGGTGGCCAGGATCAGCCACGGGGAGGGGAACCCGCCGGCCGCCAGGAACATGGTGGGGATGGTGGTGATCAGCAGCAGCTCGATGATGCGCGGCTTGGTCAGCGCCACGTAGGCGCGGATCACGGAGGCTGCGGAGCGATCGGGGCGGCCCTTGCGGCCGTCACTGCGGTTGCCGTCACCGGCTCGCTGGTCCCTGCCCGGGATCGACGACGTGCCCTGGGTGGCGGTCACCGCCCACCGTCCTTCCTCGTGGTGCCGGCGTACCGGACCGTCCGATAGTCCTGCCGGAGTGCATCCGGTCCAGTGTATGCGGTGGTTCCCGAGAGGTCCCGGAACGGCGGCGTGAGACCAGGCACCCGCGCCCGGTGGCTCGTCGGTGGGTCCTAGGACCGCGGCAACCGCAGGCACCCCATGGCACCGTCAGCGGGCGCGACTAGGCTAGGACCGTGTTCCGCGCGCCATGGGCGCGGCGGTCGACCTGAGCGGCTCCCACGCCGCTCCCCCGACGAAAGGAATCCCCGTGACGGATACGTTCAAGGCACCCGAGGGCTGGACCGAGCTGGATCGACGAGCGGTGGACACCGCCCGCATCCTCGCCGCCGACGCGGTGGAGAAGGTGGGCAACGGCCACCCGGGCACCGCGATGAGCCTGGCACCGGCCGCCTACCTCCTGTACCAGGACGTCATGCGCCACGACCCGGCAGACTCCCGCTGGCTGGGCCGCGACAAGTTCGTCCTCTCCGCCGGGCACTCCAGCCTGACCCAGTACATCCAGCTGTTCTTCGGCGGCTTCGGGCTGGAGCTGGAGGACATCGAGGCACTGCGCACCTTCGAGTCCAAGACCCCGGGCCACCCCGAGTACCACCACACCGACGGCATCGAGACCACCACCGGTCCCCTGGGCCAGGGCATCGCCACCGCCGTGGGCATGGCCATGGCCCAGCGCCGTGAGCGCGGCCTGATGGACCCGGACGCCGCCGCCGGCGAGAGCCCCTTCGACCACTTCGTGTACGTGATCGCCTCGGACGGCGACATGCAGGAGGGCATCTCCAACGAGGCCTCCTCCATCGCCGGCACCCAGCAGC
>QFNC01000063.1 GCA_003240695.1 Pseudoxanthomonas suwonensis
CAGGGAGCGCAGGGCCGCGCACTCGAGCGCGGTGCGCCGGTCCAGCGGCGGGAGGATCCCGGGCAGTCGCTCCGCGAGCATGGTCTTGCCCGCCCCGGGAGGGGTCCGCGCGTATATGCATACGTTTCGCCCCAAATTAACCTTGACACGAGAGAACAAGTGAATCGCAACTCCAAGTCGCACTCGAGTCAGCCTGCGCGGTTCGGTCGATAAACGAGTACAACTGCGCCGACTTGCAACTCCGACTGAGCAGTCAGATGCCGGCCGGCGTCAGCGCCGCTCCCCCAAGCTCAGCAACTCGGCAGACGTGACGCCCAGCTGTTCAGCCAGCGCATCGACAGAGTCAAGGGTGAGGTTGCGCTCTCCGCGCTCGATGCCGGCCAGGTGCCGCGGCGTCACGCCGAGTTCTTCGGCCAGCCCCTCCTGGGTCAGCCCCCGAGAACGGCGAAGGTCACGCACCTGCGCACCGAGATTCGCCTTGAGGCAGTTAGATACCCAACAAGCCTCAGCGCTGGTAGCGATCAGTTCCAGGTAGTCATCGCTTCCACTACCTTGGTGGAATAGGCTCGTATACGAGTCGAAACTGCCCGGCGCACCCAACACAGGGAGCCGTCGAGGACCCCTCGGCGGAGTGCACCTGCGGCCGCCGAGCGGCCAAGGCCGCAGTCGCGATGAGGCCCATCCCGAAGGAGGCCGCTCGCGCCGGCGCTGCGGTCGCCGAGTGGGTGGCAATGCAGTGGGCGGCAGGACAGGACGGCACGCGAAGGGCCGATCATCGTTCGGGGCCAGCACAAAGTGGTTCCTGACGGCTACCGTCGGAAATGGCACTTCTCCCACGAGCTGGGCGTGCCTGGAACCGTCGGGCATGCCGTGTCCGTCAGGATCACGAACGAGAGGGCCACCGTGGACAGGAACGAGAAGAAGAGAATCCGTGATCGCATCGGAGAGCACCTGGATGTCTCTCGCACGCGGATGAGCGACGACGAGGCCTCCACCCTGGAGGAGTTCATCGACGGCTACGACGACAACTACAAGGGTCGCTCCGAGACCCGCACTCGCAGCTTCGACGGCTGGAGCTCGGACGGCAAGTACACCCGCCACGAGACCTACACGGACACCTTCACCGATGAAGTGGGGATCCGCCGCGACTACGAGTACAAGGATGACGATGGGCAGACCGGCAGTTCGTCGCAGATCGTGAAGGATGCCCGGGGCGTCTTGGACTGGCTCAAGGACCAGCGATAGCGCGCTCCGGCCGGCGATCTGCAGACACGAGAGGGTCAGGCCGAGGTCCTCGTCGCCTTGCTCGCGCAAGACCGTGAACAGAAGCGTCGGCGGCGTGCGCTCGACAGGGGGGCAGAACTCCGCGCTGCACCATTCGCAGACGACGACAATGCCGAGCCGGCCATGGCCCGTACGCGAGCGGCTGGCAGCCAGGCCCTCCGGCGACATCTTCGATCCGGCAGCGCGTCGAGCGGCAGTCGCTGCAGCCGGGTCACGGGCAGCCTTGAACTGAGCCTTGCCAGGCAGGCTCCGTCGCGCGTTCTCGGCAAGAGTCGCGCGCGTCTCGCTCACGACCAGGCCGCGGCTCCGCGCGAGCCCGTGGGCGACTCGGTACTCGGCTGCGCTGAGCTCGTGGGCGTTGAAGGCATGCAGCCCGAGGTGTGTGAAACGGCGACCGCACTCGTGACAGAGCAGGCCGTCCGCGTCCTCGTCGACGACGCCGTAGTGGCCGAAGCCGTCTGGGTCACCGGGGTTCATGACGCAAGCATGCCGAACTACTGCGCCAGATGCGCCTACACCCAGACGTGGATCTCCCGTTCCAGCGTGTCCCAGGCTTCCGGACGAACGACAGCCGGGCGAGTGCTCCGCACTTCCTTGGCGACTTCCCGGAACACGAACTGGGTCATCGCGCGCATGGTCAGGTCTAGCCCGGACGAATTGCGTTCCTCGTCAACAACGTCAACGAATCGCGGTCGGCTCTGATCGTCTGCGATGTGGGAGAGCGTGTTGCGTCGGGTTCCGAAACAGTCCAGGTGCCTGCCGATTTGCTGCCTGAGCACGCCGCCGAGAGACGAGCCTGACTCGAGACGAAGCTGCCTCAATGCAGGCCCTCCAGATCCCGCCTCAGGGCGCAGTGCCTCAGCGAGCCCGTAGCCGCGCCAGTACATGGCCGTCTGCATCATCTCGGGCCATGGGTGCGGCATCACCTGCAATGCCCGGACATGCTCGACGAGCCCAGTGAACGCAACGCGCACGTTGTCGTCAGACGGTTGGATCGCTGGCGCAACGGGCAGGTCGCTACCCGCAAGGCTGACGACGGCTCCGAGGGTCCAGCCGATGATCGTCGGGCTGAGCACCGGTGGGAGCGGCGCGCTCAAAGTAGGGATGTCCTCGAACGCACGCTGCACGACGGCTGTCTGAACTCTCGTCGCCAGCTCCGCACAGTCTCCGGTTGAAGAAAGACCCGACAACACCCATGTCGCGAACTGCGCGTGCTGCTCTGTCAGGGCGTAACTGTCGACGTCACCTGCCGTCATGTAGGCGAGGTCCGAACTCCACTTCTGGTCATAAGCAGCTGCTGCCTCACCAAGCCAGTCCAGCGGAATGTGAATCGTCGCCAGCTGATCCTCGAGCGCGTGGCGGTAGTTCTTGTCGCCTGCGAGTTGTTTGTACAGCTCAGCGAACACCAGCGGGACGAAGACGCACTTCACGTCGTCCACAGCACCAGCTCCAGCTGCTCGGCAAGCGGCTTCAGTGGTCCACCAACTCGGCCCTCGTCAAGAGATCCATCGGGGACTCGCAACTGCTTGAGGTCTCGAAGACTCACGCGGGGAATCACGCTGCCAGAGAGCAGGAGCCGACGCAGACCATGACCAACCTGGCCGTTCAAGTAGCTGGTGACGCGTTCTGGCGGCAAGCCGGTGGGGATGCGCAGACGATAAACACCGGAGTCGATGATCGTTCGCTGCTCAACGACACGGGCGTGGGCCCGGTCCCCGGCGGCCGCGACGAGGACGTCCCCAGGTTCCGCTACCGAGGACTTAGCGTCCTCGACGAGCCACCTAGTGATCGGACGTCCCGCCAGCACCCCGCCGTTCACCAAGGGAAGAGCACCTTCGGTAGCAGTCGTCAGAACTGCGGTTCGATCAAAAGGTCGACCGGCTGAAATCAAGACGCCAAGGTCCTCCAGCGACGTACCGCTGAGCAGCTGCGCCGGCTCTGGTGTGGCCAGTGCAGCTCGCCACTCGATCTCGCGCAGGTTCGCCACCGACCACCAAGTCTCGGCCGCATCCTCGGTTGGTCGTTTGGTCTCAGCCTCAATCGCAGCCAAGAACTCGGTCAAGCCTAGTTGTGAGGCCTCGTCGGGCCATGGGAGGAGGAGGTCTCCAACGCGAGGTCGTTGGCTGGTAAACGTGTCAGTCATGGCCCTTCTGAGGTAGGCCCGTCCCGAGGTTGAGTTGAGCACCCCCCACGCCCAGTAGGCCTGCTCGATACTTGGAAATCGGAACGCCGAGAACGCAGCCGAAACGGCTGCACCCAGCATGTGGGCCTGAACCATCAGCGCAGGAGCGCTTGAACGTGCGGCGATGAGTACGTCGCCCGGCTGGAGGTTCTCTTCGGCACCGCCGACGAGGTATGCAGGGCCCTCGTAGGACGTGGTGCGACGGCGGATGCCGCCGTAGACGGAGTCGAGCCCGATCGGGGTGACGACCTGGGTGCCCAGTTCGATGAACTGCCGTGGCTCGATCAGGGTGGTCAGATCGCTGAGTCGCCTGCTATCCAGTTCTCGCGGCCAGCGAAATGCAGCTGCAACAAGTTGACCTGTGTCCCAGATTGCTTCTTCGCGCAGATCGAAGACCCCAGAAGGTGCGGCGCTCATTGCGCCTCCTCGTGCATCCCGTCGATGTGAGCGAGGGCCGCGCTCATCGTTGGGCCAGTAGCCGCCAGCTGTGCTTCCCAGTCTTCGGCGAGCTGAGCTACGAATGTCGGGCCGGGCTGCGCCTTGTCCACGACCATGAGGACGGTCTTGATCTGGGTGCCGAAGGCCGAGCCCGAAGGACAGCCGATGAGTGCTGCAATCCGGTAGTTGGACGCGAGGTAGGAGCGGAACGACTCGGCCTGCGACTGGAAGGTGATGCCCGGCGTGAGCTGGAAGACGGCGCGTCCTCCCTCCCGCAGAGCACGAAGACAGATGTCGACTGCGGCGAGGTCGCCCTGCCGTGTCGAGGTTCCGTTCTGCAGCGTGTGCGGGTCGGCAAGCCTGAGCCCCATCGGCGGGGCCGTAACGATGACATCAGCCTCCGGCAGCGGTGATGTGAAAGCGTCACCGGTCTCGAACGTGACGCTGCTCGGTGCAGTCCGCGAGATCAGGGTGGCGGTCTGGATGATGCCGGCGTCCAGATCGCGACCCATGGCCTCAACGCCTCGACATTCGCGCATCGCACGTTCCGTTAGTGCCCAGAGGAACGACCCAGACCCGCAGAATGGATCCAGGGCAACCCCGCTCAACCGCTCCCCCACCAGCGATGCAACTGCGGTTGCGATCACCGGCGGGCTGCTGGCGACAGCGGTGCTGAGGTCGTGGCTGGCCAGATCGGCCCAGGCCGCGCGGCGCGCGTTCCAAAGAGTGGTCGGTTCCACCGCGACGACGTCACCAGCAGCGGTCTCGATTGCTGCAGACTCGTCCGGGCCGGATACAGCTGCTTCAAAGACAGAGCCGAAGCGATCCGTGTGTCCTCGCAGGCGGTCGGCGTCCTTCCAGATCCGTTGGCGAAGCAGGTTTGTCGCGAGGCTGACGGAACGGAGCTCACCGTGGGTACTCTGGATCGGCGAAGGGCCATCGACAGGCTCGACGGCCCGAAGGCCCGAGGCTGCGGAGAACCAGCCCTCATCCGTCACCACGAAGTGCTCCGTCGTCCCGAGTGCCGCGCGTGTCTGGGCAAGCAGCGGCAGGGCGATCTCCGGGCGTGCGGATCGCTTGATCTCGACCGCCACCCGCGGCACGAGTTCACCATCTTCGTCGGCAGCCCACGCGAGGACGTCGACGCGAAGGCCGGGTGCGTTCGGCAACTGGACCTCAGACTGGACGAAGGGATAGCCAGCATCGCGCAGACGTGCGGCGACGTCGACGACGCGGGCTGGCTCGCTATTCATGGTTTGGTGCTCTCTTTCGGTTTGGGCAGCCGAGTAACGTAGCGCGCGTTGACGACGGATGCAAATGGATTCCAGATGGGTCGTTCTGAGCGTGGGGATCCCGACGCCGCCGAAGGCTTAGTCGTTCTCCTCCTTCAGCTCGAACCTCAGCCCGAGGACCTCGGCGAGCTTGCTGATGGTCGCCGTCGTGACGTCGTTGTTCGCCTCGACGCGGGCGATGGTCGGGCGCGACAGTCCCGCCTTCTCGCCCATCTCGGCCTGAGACCAGCCGTGCTTCCTCCGCGCCTCGCGGATCACGTCGCCGAAGCCCGGTCGGTCAGCCTCACTCATGCCTCGGACTCCCCCGTGTCACCAGCCGACGCAGTGTCGCCGTGGTGCTGTGCGTGAAGGGCGTCAGCTGCGATCTCGGCGATCTTACCCAGGAAGGCCGGATCCGTCATGTACGACTGGATCTCGTTGGTCTCCTTCACCGTGTTCAGGACCGCAAGACCGACGGCGCTGCTGAAGCTTTCGGATGCCTTGAGCTGGGCAACGGTGTTGTTCTTGGCCATGGCCACGGCCTCCTCATTAGCGTCGAGGAAGCCCCAGAAGGTCGTGATGAAGCCAGCGACACTTGACGGGTTCACGTCGACGCCCTTGGCCTGGAACATCTCGTTGACGCGGTCGATCGCCTCTACCAGGGGTCCTCGCTGCGGAGTACCGCCCGCCTTGTACTCGCCATCGAACCGCGGCAGCTCGAGACCGTCCGTGCTGCCGTCTGTGAGCGACTGGTCCTCCTCGATGGCCGAGGGCACCAGCTTGACCCCGGAGAGCTGGACGCCCTCCAGGAAGCTGTCGTCGAAGGCGTTGCCGTCGGTGTGCAGGTTGCGTGACAGAAGCGTGGCCAGGATCGCCCGGCGGTGCAGATCAGTGTCCCGGTAGTTGACGAACTGGCTCAGGAACTGCCATGCGTTGCGGTAGCCGAAGACGTCTGCACGGAAGGCCTTCAGCTCCTCGCGCTTCGCCTTGTCCTTAGTGAGCACCGCCTGCTTCCAGGCACCACCCCAGGTGTTCTTGATGGGAGCCAGCGCCTTGGCGATCGCCTCGCCGCCGGCGTCGAGCAGGTATGCGTCTGCGACTGCGTCCATCTGGTCGCGGGTGTAGATGCCGGCCGTGTCGAGCCGGTCGCCGATCGTGTAGAGCGAGTTCGGGTCGACGTCGCCCTCGACGTGGGCGTCCTTGTCCGCTGTGTCCCACACGATGCGTGCTGTGGTGGCCTTCGACACACGCGCCGGTTCAGTCATGCTCTCTCGATCCTCTTCGCTTGCCCGCTGCTTGTATCAGAAACATTACCGAGCGCGTGTATCAAAATCGAGACATCCCGCGCGGCGACGGCGTGTCGCCCCTCCCTCGGCACGCCGGGCAGGGTTGCCGGCGCTGAGGGGGCGGAACCCGAGCCCGCGACGCGAGTGCAAGGCTGCTGGGGACTAGCGTCCGGCGACGTTCAGCCCGCCCGCTCTCCGTCGCGGGGTTTGTCCTCGAGCAACCCCGTCGGAATCACATCGCCATGGTTCCTCCGCAGGTAGTCCTTCGCGTTGTCGAACGATGGGTCGTGCTGCAGACTCTTCTGGAAGTAGTCGAGCTTGCGCTTGGCATCGTCGATGATCTGGCCCCAGTCGCGGATCCAGACCCGAACCTTCGCGCCAGGTGCTTCCGTTAAATCCGGCTCGAAGACCAGTCCGCGCTCGCGCCCTCGCTGGTTGGCCTCCTGACGCACGGCATCGTCAATCTCGCCTGTGACGAGCCAGAAGTCCCACTCAGTCGTCGTGCTTGCGAACCTTGGATCCTTAGCGACGGCCATGGCGTACGCCTTGATCTGAGCCAACTCCGTCAGTCGCGCGGGGACCTTCGGTGCCTTCAACTCCACGACGAGGTGGCGATTGCGATCATGCTCGGTGGCGGCGACCGAGAGCATGAGGTCGAGGCGGCCGGACTTGCCATCGAGCAGCCTCACTGGCGCGCTGTCATCTCGAGGCAGGCCGAGCTGATCAAGATGTCGTTCGAGGACGTTCGTCAGTCCGCGCTCCCCCACGCACGCCCGACGTCGGCCGTTCAGGCCCGGCGCCATCGGTCGTCCACGCGCCGGGCCAGGCCCGCCCGCTGCAGCCGGGACAGGGACGCCAGGACGGTCGGCAGGGCGAGGCCCGCGCTCACGGTGATCCGGTCCACGGGCACGGC
>QFNC01000064.1 GCA_003240695.1 Pseudoxanthomonas suwonensis
CGGCGGCCACCGCGCCCTGGGCGACATCAAGGACTCCATCACCGAGCTGCGCTACTACCGCGCCGCCGTCATGGCCCCCTCCCCCGGCCCCACCTCCGAGGAGGCCCAGGCCATCGCCCGCGTGGTGGCCGAGGCGCAGGCCTGAGCCGGCACCCCCGGCCCCGCCGCCCCGATTCGGCGCTGCGCGGGATCTCGTGTACTGTGGACCCCGCTGCGCCACGCGGATCCGTCCGTGTGAAGCAGGCATGGTGGGCGTAGCTCAGTCGGCAGAGCGTCTGGTTGTGGTCCAGAAGGTCGCGGGTTCAATCCCCGTCGCTCACCCCACACGAAGCCCCCGGAATCCTTGCGGATTCCGGGGGCTTTCTCGTTCCCTGATCGTGTCCGTGGTTGCGTCCATGGTTGTGTTCGGCACCCCGCGGGGCCGGATCGGCCGCCGCGTGAGCGACGGGACCGCGGAGAACGAGTCATGGCAACCATGAGCACGCACGCGTCGAAGAAGGGCGTGACCACCTTCCGGGTGGGCTACTACGAGGGCGGCCGCTTCCGGCAAGTGCCGGCCATGCTCTCCGAGACGGGGTCGCGCCGCATCAAGGCGATCATCGAGGACCCCACCCAGGGCCCGGACGTCGCCCGCCGCCTGCTCGAGGCCCACGCCGTCCGCTGCAGCGAGGGCACCCTGGTCGGCTACCGCCGCGAGGTCGCTCGCACCTTCCTCCCCCGCCTCGGGCAGCTGCCCGTCACCGCGATCGGCCGGCCCGCCGTCCAGGACTGGATCCACTGGCAGATGACCCAGCCCACCGCGCGATCGCGGGCCGCGGCCGAGCGCGCGGCACGGGCACACCGCCGCCGCCGCTGGAGCCGGTGTCCCCGAAGACGGTGCGCAACACCCACTCGCTGCTGTCCTCGATCCTCTACCTGACCATGCAGGACGGGCTGATTCCCACCAACCCAGCGCACGGGCAGGACCTTCCGGCCGACGACGTCGAGGAGGAGAAGGACATCTTCACCCGCCCCGAGTAGGACCGCTTCCACCGGGCCATGACCCCGCGCTTCCAGCCGCTGCTGGCCCTGCTGATCACCTCCGGCGCCTGCTGGGGCGAGGCCACCGCCCTGCAGGTCCGCGACCTCGACGTCGCTGCCAGCGTCATCCACGTGCGCCGGGCCTGGAAGAAGGGCGCCCAGGGCGTGGCCCTCGGCGTCTCGAAGACCCAGCGCGGCCGCCGCGCGATCATGCTCCCCGACCACGTCGTGGCCATGCTCACTCCGCTCGCCGCCGGCCGACCCCCCGAGGACTTCCTCCTGGCCTCCCCACCGGCCGCGTCATCCACCGCACGAACTTCGTCGAGCGCCACTGGAAGCCCGCACTCGCGGCCGCAGGCATCACGAAGGACCTCTCACCGCACTCAGCGCGGCACACATTCGCCTCGTGGGCGCTGATGGAGGGGGTGGCCCCGCAGATCGTGCAGCACCGCCTCGGACACGAGCCGCTCGAGACCACGTCGCGGCGGTACGCGCACCTGCTCCTGGACACCCAGCGCGCCGCGGTCGACGCGATCGGCTGGCGGCCCGCCCCCGGCCCCTGACCCACCTAGTGCAGCGAGAGGCCCCGCCCAGCTGGCAGCTGGATGGGGCCTCTCTTGCGCTTCCCTTCGCGACCTCCACGCTCCCCAGGAGACGGACACGTCAAGCGGCCGGCGCCCGCACCGCGCGCTCGCAGGTCTGCCGAGCCTCCCGGGCGCACCGAGTGATCACCGGGTACGCGGTGATCGCGGCCGGGTCCTTGGCGAGCGTGGCCACGCCCATCGTCAACGCCGTCCCGCGCAGCCCGACCAGGTGCTCCGCGGCCCGGTCCTGCGCTGCCCCGTACCGCCACCGCCGCCCCCCACAGCTGCAGCACCATGTGGTCACGCACGGACAGGTGGCGGGCGCTCGCGGGGGTCTGGGTGGTGGTCATGCCTGGACGGTACGGGCAGGGGTGGACCCGTTAGGGGGTCTCGCGGTGCTCGGGGAGCCGGGCGGCGAGGTCGTCGCGCTCGGCCCGGTTGAGTCCGCCGAGCCGGTCGGTGAGCACGAGGGGGTCACCCACAGCTCGTCGGCAAACTCGTCCAGGCTCATGGCCCAGGGCAGGGCGACCACGAGCTGCTCGTGCGTAATCAGACGTCGTGCGGTGATCGCGCGCACCGCGTGTTCGACGGCGGCCGGTTGACAGCCGCGGTGGCCGTGCTCGAGGCGGACGAGCTCGTGGGTGAGCACGCACCGCCGCTCGACCTGGGACATGCGCGGGTCGAGCCACACGATGTCTACGCCGTTCATGGCAGCCGGTGCTGCGGCGTGCGGGCGGGCCCACACAACGACGACATGGCTCAGCGCGCGCAGTGCCCTCCAAGGGTGGAACATGTGACGAAGATAGGCCCCTGAAGGGACACGTTATGGAGGTCCTCAGATGTTGAGCTTCAGGGGTGCGTGACCGAGGGGCCCGAGTGTCATGGGCTTCGAGATCTGGAGGCGGTTGGACTCCCTATTCACCTCCCCTTGAACCACCAACGTCTCATGGTTGGCGAACCACTTCAGCGCGCGGTCGATCGCGGCCTTGCCGAGCAAAGGTACATAAATCTCGGCCGGGCGACTGTGCCGGATTGTGTCGATAGCCAATGAGCCAAAACTGCGACTTGCATCATGCCGCAGAAGAACCATCACGCCGGAGAATGTCTCTACTTTAGACGTAGGGGTCTTTTTAAATGAACGAGCGACCTGCGAAAGAAGTCCGGCGGCACCACTGGGTAATTGGAATTCACTTCGTACTGATGGCCGCCCCAAGGAGGGGTGCTCGGACCAGAGGAACTTGGCGTCGAATTGTTTAACTGCCCGCTGGCTGACCACGTCGTGGAGGGAGCTCACGAGCTCCCTGCTGACACCCTGCATGACGAGCTCTGCGACCTTGCTCGGGCCGGGGGCCTTCTCCGGCCGCAGGACCTCAGTCCAGAGTGCATCAAGGGATTCAGCCATGGTACGCGTGGCCCGCCGCGCCGGTGATTCCATGGTTGCGTGGAACACATGATCATCAGCCCACTGCCGCAACTCGGGCTGGGTCTCGGCCCCAGACCCCGCCTCGGTCGCTACCGGCACCATGAGGGGCACGATATAGGACCCCTCCTTGGTCTGGCCGAAACGCGCGTCCTGCAGAATCCGGTCCCCAGGATCAGAGTACCCGCTGCCGATCACGGCCTTGGGAGCGCGCGAAGTTGTCGCACTAGAGCGCAGGATCTGCCGGGCTGTTTTGAACAGATTCACTCCAGCCTCAACGGGGACGGTATGGGTCCAGTCAGGGCCATCTACACGGAACTCGGTCACGTCATACCGGTAGCGTGCAACTCGTTCTTCAAGGGCGGAGATAGGCCCCCCGACCGCTGTCGCAACGCGTGCCAGAACGTCCGCCCATTCCACCTTTTCAGGGGTGAGGGAGTAGGGCAGACCGACTCGCCGCCCGTCTTTGTTGGCCCACATCTCCCCGACACTGCCCGCGCCCACACACGACCAGCCGGAGGTCTGCATGAGGGAAACGAGGTCAAGGCGTGCCGTTGCCTCCATCATCGCCACCTCCGTTCAGGTACCGCGCTTCCAGCTCTCGGTTCCAGTCTCGCACCGTCGCGGCCGTGAAGCGTTGATCAAAGGGAACGTAGACAGACTTCGGAGACGGTGTGGCGATGTTATCGACGCGCAGCCAGTACGCGGCCGCCTCATGCAACGTCTTGTGGTCTGCGTCGAAGTCCAACCACATGGAAGGGTCGTGCGGCACCCGCACGACAACTAGGTACACGGGGTTGCTGTTCTTCCGCCACTTGCTGGCCCAAGACTCACTGATCGGCCATCGGATCCAAGGACCCCGCTTCATGTTCGTGAAGTCCTTAGTAGTGCACTTGACTTGGATGCGTACGCCGCCAGTCTCGAAGTCGAGCGTTCCGTCGACGGCCAAACGGTCCGAATCCGCTGGGGTCTCGGTAAAGGCCACACCGAACTGCGCGCACACGGTAGCGACGTACATGACGCCGTACCGCGCCTGGCGTTCCTTCGTATCGGCCAACGTGGCTCCCACGTCCCAGCCTGGCGCGAGCGGGCTCACGCGTCGCCCTCGTCCCCGTCCTGGTTCTCTTCGCCGACGCCGCCCCGCTCCCGGGCCTGCCGGTCACGGGCCAGCTCGGAGTCGGGGCGGGCTACGAGGTCGGCATTCCCATGGCTTGGGGCGGCTTCGAGTGCGGCCCTGGATCGCTCTGCTTCGAGCGCGGAAGCCTTCCGCAGCTGGTCGGGGCCAGAAATGAGGGCCAGGAGGAGCGCGAAGAGGGTTAGTAGTGGGCCAATGCCGGGGATACTGGCAAGGAGGAGACCGAGGATAGCGAGGCCAGCGATCAAGAGCCACGCGGTTCGTCGGGGGTGCTTGCCGGCGCTGGAGCGGTCGCGGTCGTCGACGAAGACCTCCTTGCCCTTGACGGTGTAGTAGATCGGGGTGTGTGGCCCCGTTCCGATGCCGAGCCGGGTGACCTCGCCGCTGAGAGGGACGGGAGTCGGGTTGGCAGGGGGCTGGGGCTTGCCCGGCTTCTTCTCCGCGCTTGGGGTGGAGGGGCTCGGCGTCGTGTCCAGCTCGGCTGGAGACGTGGAAACGAACCGCTGGTCGAGTTGGTCGCGCAGCCGGGCGGCGGAGTGACTGCCCATGGTCCGGGATCGGCCCTTCGTCTTGGGCTCGCCCTGGTAGGCGTCAGGCACCTCGTAGGAGTGAGCCTCGGGCACCAGATGGGGGAACAGGGGCATCTCACGCAGCCACTCGTCCGACAGCTCCGTGGACTTCGCGCCCTTGATGGTGAGCTCGGCTGCGAGCCCGGAACCGGTGATGGTCCCCCAGACGCCCACGACTCGCCCCATACCCTCGGCGTGCTCGATCACGGGGAGGTAGTGAGCCGACGTCGCCGCGGTGAGCTCGCCGCCCTTCTCCCCGTCGAGGCGGACCTCCACGGTGCGCCGCACATTCCCGTTGCGCAGCATCGACTCGGCCTTGTGGAGCGTGAGCATCACCGGCCCCTTGCCGGACTTCGGCACGTACTCGAAGAGATGCTCGAAGTGCTGGTCTTCCTTCACGACCTGGTACGTCTGCCGCCCATAGGGCAGCGCAGACGTCGTGGCCGGGTATCCCGAGTTCAGCGGAGTGAGCCACTCCGGTTCGGGGAGACCCACACGTACGTTGAGCTCCGCCTCTCCGTTGAACCCGACGTAGGCGTAGATCCGCGCGTTCGTGCGCAGAACAGCACCGGAAGCCACCACACGCTTGACCGGCAGGTGGTAGTCGGCAGCGAGTTCCCGTGAGAGATAGCCAATCACACGCCCCTTGGCGCGCACAGACACCGCCCGCCGGTCGTACGGGTTATCCGGCTCGGGCACGACCTCCACGGGCACGGTAGCTTCCACAGGAGCTCCGTCCGCGGGGAGCCGCGGCAACACTCGCAGTATCGCCTCCCGGTATGCGAACTCACCTACGAGCTCCACTCCGTTGTACCCGCCATGCGGCAGTTCATAGTGTGCCTTCTCAGCCATCATGGCCCCCCTCTACGTCTTGGCTCTCCAAACCGACGTCGCCCCATTCCCGGGCCTGCCGGTCGCGGGTCAGCTCGAAGTCGGGGTGTGCTGCCAGATCGAAGTCGGCCGGCGCGCCGGCCACCGCGGTCTTGTGTTCAACGCCAGGGTCACCGCTGAGCGCTCCCCCACGCTCGGCCGTGCCGCGCTCGCGATCCTGGTGCTGGTCTGAGTGGTCGTGCTCGTCATATTGGTCCGTCCTACGACGATCGAGCATGACCCGGAGGACTGCGGTGAGCAGCTCCTGGTCATACAGCGAGAGGTCAGGGGATTCCTGAACGACGTCGAGGATTGACGGGTGAAGAGCCGAGTCGAGCTCCACTCCCATGGACTCCAGCGCTGCGGTGGCCACGTGGGTCACGGGAACCTTCAGCACGAGCGCGAGCATCGTGATGTTCTCGCCCTTGATCGAGGTGACCGGGGTGGACTTGAGCCGCGCGAAGCTGGTGTGGCTCATGTCGTACCCCGCGTGCTCGGCGCGGGCGGCGAGGTCGCGGAGGGACCAGCCGTTCCGCTCCTGGGCTGAGGCGATCAGCCGGCCCAGCGAGTGCACGTCGTTCATGGCGACCAATCTGCGGGGCGATGCCAAGGGGAGCAACCGACCTCGGACACCCGCTGTTGCGTGGAAGTGGACACCGAAACGGTAGCAACAAAGGGGGTGTTGTGCCGCATGGCGGCGCGGATACGGGGCGATCAGCTCGGACCCGGCGAAAGTAGGTGGACACCTGAGCCGACTCACTGTACCGGTTTGCCGGACACCATGTCACGCTAAAAATGACAGTCATGGGGCAAGTCATTCACCTGCCACTCGGGGAGTTCTACGCGAAGTTGCCGGACCGCAAGCGAGTCCAGCGCCTGATGATCGTCCAGGACGCCTCAGCGCAGTAGCTGGCGCGCGCCGCCGGCGAGCGGTCCCATGGCCGCCACGCCGGAGATCACGGCGCCCCATACCCCGAATGCCGCCGCCCGGTGCCGGCCACAGAACACGGCGTTCACGGTGGAGAGCGTGGAGGGCATGATGAACGCCGCGCCCACGGCCTGGACGGCCCGTGCCCCGATCAGCATGCCCCCCGTTCGAGGCCGCCGCCACGATCAGGCTGCCGTCGACGAGCCCGGCGAGGAAGAATCGCTTACGGCCCCACCGGTCCGCGAGATTGCCGGTGGAGAGCAACAGGGCGGCCAGCAGCACGGCGTAGAGGCTGTTCACCCACTGCGCGTCAGTGAGGTCCAGGTGCAGGTCGCCGATGATGGCGGGCAGGGCGACGCCCACGATCGTGCCGTCGAGCACGATGAGTCCCAGGCCGATCGAGAGGACGGCGAGGCCGATCCAATCGCGTCGGCTCTGGGCGGGAGCGGAGGTCTCCGACGATGTCATCGAGGTCCTTTCGGCGAGTGGGGACCGCCCGGGGTCCCACGGCGGCTGACTCCACGGTTCCAGCTTCGCCGGGACGACGCCGCCGGCCATCAACCGTTCGACGGAGTCCCGGTCCGCAGCCGGGCGTAGAGTCGGCCGGTGAGGGCGTCGACCCGGCGCCGCCCCGTCAGCGAAGGAGAGCCCCGCCGTGTCCGTCGTGAAGATCAACGCCATCACCGTCCCCGAGGGCGCCGGCCCCGAGCTGGAGAAGCGCTTCGCCGTCCGCAAGCACGCCGTGGACGCTGAGCCCGGCTTCGAGGGCTTCCAGCTGCTGCG
>QFNC01000027.1 GCA_003240695.1 Pseudoxanthomonas suwonensis
ACAGCCGGCCAGGCAGCAGCGGCTCGGTATCCATCCACAGCAGTTGCACGGCGAATTGATCGGCCAGTGCGGGCACGGCATCGGCCGCCACCAGCAGATCGCCCCTGCCCACGTCCAGCGTGTCGGCAAGCGTGACCGTGATGGCCTGCCCGCGCTGCGCCTGCGGTTGTTCGGCACCCGCAACGCGGACGCTGCGCACGTGGCTGCGTTGACCCGACGGCAGCACCACCACCGCATCGCCGGGCTGCACGCTGCCCGATGCCAAGGTGCCTTCCAGTGCGCGCGCATCGCCATCGCGGCTGATCCGCTGCACCGGCAAGCGCAAAGGGCCGCTGGCATCCGCCTGCGCGGCGGGCACCGTTTCCAGATGCTGCAACAGTGTGGGTCCGTGGTACCAGGGCATCGCGGCCGATGGCTTGGCCAGATTGTCGCCGTGCAATGCGCTGATCGGGATGCAGGTCACCGCATCCAGACCCAGCTGCGCGGCCAGCGCGCGGTACTCGGCGGCGATGCGCTCGAACACGGCCTGGTCGTGATCGACCAGATCCATCTTGTTCACCGCCAGCAGCACCTGCGGCACACCCAGCAGCGCCAGAATGTAGCTGTGTCGCCGGGTCTGCGTGAGCAGGCCGTGGCGCGCATCCACCAGCACGATGGCCAGCTGCGCGGTGGAGGCACCGGTGGCCATGTTGCGCGTGTACTGGGCGTGGCCGGGGCAGTCGGCGATGATGAACTTGCGCCGCTCGGTGTCCACGTAGCGGTAGGCCACATCGATGGTGATGCCCTGCTCGCGCTCGGCGCTGAGCCCGTCCAGCAGGCGCGAATAATCCGGTTCGGCATCGCCGGGTGCGCGGGTGTTGGCCAAGGTGGCGATCTGGTCATCGCGCAGGCGCTGGGTGTCGTGCAGCAGGCGGCCGATCAGCGTGCTCTTGCCGTCGTCCACGCTGCCGCAGGTGATCAGGCGCAGCAGGTCGCGCTGCTCGTGCAGCTGCAACCACTGCTGCAATGCCTGCGTGGCGGAATCGGACCGGGCCGGCATCAGAAATAGCCCTCCTGCTTCTTGCGTTCCATCGATGCCGACGGGTCGTGGTCGATCATCCGGCCCTGTCGCTCCGACGCGGTACTGGCCAGCAACTCCAGGATCACCGCTTCCAGCGTGTCGGCATCCGATGCGATGGCGCCGGTCAGCGGATAGCAGCCCAGCGTGCGGAAGCGCACCCGGCGCAACTGCGGGGTTTCACCCGGGTGCAGCGGCAGGCGTTCGTCGTCGCGCACGATCAGCGCACCGTCACGTTCTACCACGGGCCGTTCCGCGGCGAAATACAGCGACGGCACCGGGATGCGTTCGCGATGGATGTACAGCCACACGTCCAGCTCGGTCCAGTTGGACAGCGGAAACACCCGCACCGACTCGCCCGGCTGCAGGCGGGTGTTGGTCAGGTTCCACAGCTCGGGGCGCTGGTTGCGCGGGTCCCAGCGATGCTGGGCATTGCGGAAGGAAAACACGCGTTCCTTGGCGCGCGACACTTCCTCGTCGCGCCGTGCCCCGCCGATGGCCGCGTCGCAGCGATGCATGGCCAGCGCCTGGCGCAGCGCCTGGGTCTTCATCACGTCGGTGTGCACCGCCGCGCCGTGACTGACCGGACCGATACCCTGCGCCAGCCCGTCCGGATTGATGTGCACGTGCAGCTGCACACCGGCATCGGCCACGCGCTGGTCACGGAACGCGATCATCTCTCGGAATTTCCAGCCGGTGTCCACATGCAGCAGCGGTATCGGCGGCGGTGCGGGCGCGAACGCCTTCAGCAGCAGATGCAGCAGCACGGCGCTGTCCTTGCCGATGGAATACAGCAGCAGCGGCCGCTGGAACTCGGCTGCCACCTCGCGCAGGATGTGGATGCTTTCCGCTTCCAGCCGATCCAGATGGGTCAGCTGCGGCAATGACACGTCCCTGCTCATGCGGCCATCCCCTGGTATTCGCGGTACCAGCGCACGAAGCGGGCCACGCCCTCCTCCACCGGCACCTGCGGTGCGTAGCCCACCGCCTCGAACAACGCACGCACGTCGGCTTCGGTGGCGGGCACGTCGCCCGGTTGCAGCGGCAGCGATTCGATCACCGCCGTGCGCCCCAGTTCGCGCTCCAGCGCTTCCAGATAGCGCCGCAGCGGCACGCTGTCGGCATTGCCGATGTTGTACAGCCGATACGGCGCACTGCTGCGCGACGGATCCGGTGCATCGCCAGTCCACAGCGGATCGGGCGCAGCGGGCCGGTCCAGCACGCGCACCACGCCTTCCACGATGTCGTCGATGTAGGTGAAGCTGCGGCTGTGCCGGCCATGGTTGAACAGGCGGATCGCCTCGCCGGCCAGCAGCGCGCGGGTGAACAGGAACAGTGCCATGTCCGGCCTGCCCCATGGCCCGTACACGGTGAAGAAGCGCAGGCCCGTGCACGGAATCCCGAACAGGTGCGCATAGCTGTGCGCCATCTGCTCATTGGCTTTCTTGGTGGCTGCGTACAGCGACAGCGGGTGTTCGGCCGACTGGGTTTCCGCATAGGGCAGCTGCGTGTTGGCACCGTACACGGAACTGGTGGAGGCGAACACCAGATGCGCGACGTCACCATGCCGGCAGCCTTCCAGCACGTGCAGGAAGCCGGTCACGTTGCTGTCGATGTACGCATGCGGATTCTGTGCCGCGTAGCGCACGCCAGCCTGCGCACCCAGATGCACCACCCGACGCGGCGCGTGCTCGGCGAAGGCACGCTCCATCGCGGCCCGGTCGGCCAGATCGATAGTCAGGTGGGTGTACCGGGGATGATCCAGATGCCGCGCCAGACGCGCGCGCTTCAGCGCCGGATCGTAGTAGTCGTTGAGATTGTCGATGCCCACGACCGTTTCGCCGCGTTCGAGCAATTTCAACACCACCGCCGAGCCGATGAAGCCCGCGCTGCCGGTCACCAGCACCACGCCGCTGCCCTCGCTCATACCGAAAGCCGCCTCACTGCACCCGGCGGCGCAGGTAGTTGAGCAGATCGATGCGGGTGATCAGGCCCAGGAAACGCTCGCCATCCATCACGATGGCCACGTGGCCGCGATCGAACACAGGCAGCAACGCCTCCACCGGCGAGCGCACGTCCAGCCGATTCAAGTTGCGCACCATGCCGGTGGACACCGGATCGCGGAAGCGTGCCTCGTCGCCGTACACGTGCAGCAGCACGTCGGATTCGTCCACGATGCCCACCAGCGTCTCGCCGTCCATCACCGGCAGCTGGGACACGTCGTACAGCTTCATGCGCTGGTAGGCGGTCACCAGCAGATCGGTCGGCGCCACCACCACGGTGTCGCGCTGCGAATACGGGCGAAGGATCAGGTCGCGCAGGTCGCCGTGGGTGTCGCGCTCCAGAAAGCCGTTGTCCAGCATCCAGTAGTCGTTGTACATCTTCGACAGGTACTTGTTGCCGGTGTCGCAGACGAAACTCAGCACCCGCTTGGGTTCGGTCTGCTCGCGGCAATAGCGCAACGCGGCCGCCAGCAGGGTGCCGGTGGACGATCCGCCCAGGATGCCTTCCTGCTCCAGCAGCGCACGGGCGGTCAGGAAGCTTTCCTTGTCGCCGATCGCGTAGGCTTTCTTCACCCGGCTGAAATCGGAAATCGGCGGCAGGAAGTCCTCGCCGATGCCCTCCACCATCCAGCTGGCGGACTTGTCGCTCAGCGTGCCGCGGTTGATGTACTCCTCCAGGATCGACCCCACCGGATCGGCCAGGATCAGCTCGGTGCCCGGTGAGTGCTCGGCAAAGCAGCGCGACAGGCCGGTCATGGTGCCGGAACTGCCGCAGCCGAACACCACCGCATCCAGCCGGCCCTCCACCTGGCGCAGGATCTCCGGGCCGGTGCCGGTTTCGTGGGCCAGCGGATTGTCCGGATTGCCGAACTGGTTGATGAAATACGCGCCCGGGGTTTCCGCGGCGATGCGATGGGCCAGATCCTGGTAGTAGTCGGGATGGCCCTTGGCCACGTCGGAGCGGGTCAGGATCACCTGCGCACCCATGGCCTTGAGATTGAAGATCTTCTCGCGGCTCATCTTGTCGGGCACCACCAGGATCAGCTTGTAGCCCTTCTGCTGCGCCACCAGGGCCAGGCCGATGCCGGTGTTGCCCGCGGTACCTTCCACCAGCGTGTCGCCCGGACGGATGTCGCCGCGGCGTTCAGCCGCCTCGATCATGCTGATGCCGATGCGGTCCTTGATCGAGCCGCCCGGGTTCTGGCTTTCCAGCTTCAGGAAAAGCTGGCAAGGCCCGGTGTCCAGATGGCGCACCTGCACCACCGGCGTGTTGCCGATCAGCTCGAGGACGGACGCATGGATGGCCATGGCAGCGGCACCGCAGTCGGATGGACCGCCGATTATCGCCGATCGGTGCCGCAGCGTTTCGCAATCAAGGGGAGCTGCCGCTTTTCCCTACATCCAGCCGCCCTGCTTCGGCCTTGCCATCCAATGGCACGGGCGACGGCAGCCGACGAGGATTGGCTGCCGCCGCCCGGCGGGTGGAACCGGTCAATTCAGTTGGTCGTACATCCGCAGCAGCTCTTCCTTGGCCGCCAGCTTTTCGCGTTTCATCTGCCCCAGACGGGTATCGTCCACCGGCAGCACGCCGATTTCGGCGTCATGCACCTGCTTGTCGAGCTCCTGGTGCCGGTAGAACAGCTGCCGGAACTCGGGATTGGCCTTCAACACGTCATCGATCTGGTCCTGCGGTTGACCTTCAAACATGGGCATCTCCTGACGAGGGCAAGAACGGGACAAGGCGGTATTGCAGTGCCTTGGCTGTCATCAACAGACTGGAGGATCGCTCCGAAGTTCCGCGCATCATTCGCGCGCCATCGCCGCGTCCAGCTGC
The DNA here is from genome assembly GCA_003240695.1 of Pseudoxanthomonas suwonensis. Taxonomy (GTDB): domain Bacteria; phylum Pseudomonadota; class Gammaproteobacteria; order Xanthomonadales; family Xanthomonadaceae; genus Pseudoxanthomonas_B; species Pseudoxanthomonas_B suwonensis_A. The sequence continues at coordinate 4,895 of QFNC01000027.1, forward strand.
ATGGGCTGCAACAGGCGATGCGTTCGGGAAAGCGGTTGACGTCATCACGGACTCGGGCGGACAGGCCGCCGATGCAGCGACCTCGCCTTGGACCCTACTCCTGCCACGAACGCAGGGCAAGGGGGGATTGCCGGCCTTTTTCCGATCTGATTCGCGATCCGTGCAAATTCGAGCTGAAGTCGCCCATTCAGCTGAATCAACGCGGATTTCACGATTCAGCTAGTCGTTAGGTTTCGGCCGCGCCGGGCCTTTGCCGGACAGCTCAGCTTCCTGCCGCTGCAGTTCGGCCGCGCGTTCGCGCGCCTTGCGCAGACGTTCGGCCTCGGCACCGCCCACGTCCAGCACCAGGGTCTCGGCTTCGTCGCGCGCCAGCGAGGCGGCTTCCGCCTCGGCCCGCAGCCGCTGCGCCTCTTCGGCCTGGATCTGCGCCTGCACCCGCAGTCGTTCGGCCTCGGCACGGGCACGGGCCGCATCCTGGCGGCTGGCTTCCAGCAGCAGCTCGTTGCGCTGGCGGTCCAGCTGCTCCACTTCGCGCTGCAGGCTGGCGGTGCGCGCGGCGGTTTCGGCGATATCCACGCGCCGCTGTGCCATCTGCAGGGCGAAATCGCGCTGCTTGCCGCGGCTCGTGGCCAACGTCTGCACCGCCTGTTCGGCGCGCAGGCGCTCGTAGGCGGTGGCGCCGGACTGGTGCGGATCGGAGGCGATCGTACGCAGGCGCTGCTGCAGCGACTGCACGGCCGCGTCGGGCACGGACTGCGCCAGCACCGGCATCGACAGACCCCAGCCGGCGGCGATGCCGAGCGCAAGCAGCGTGTGACGGATCATGGCTGGGTCTCCTCAAGTCGCTGGCGCAGGTCGCGAATGTCGTTGCGGCGCTGCATCAACTCCTGGTTGACGATCGCTTCGCGGCTGCGGGCGTGGGCCAGGTCGCCATTGGCGGCCGCGGCAATCGCCAGCTGGCGCGCATCGTTGGCACGCCCTCCCGCCAGTGCCGCCTGCGCCTGGCGCAATTCGCCGCGCGCCTGCGCCAGCACCGGCTGCGCATGTTGATCGGCATCGGCGGTTTCGGCACGGGCGATGGCATCGCGGGCGGCGGCCAATTCCGCGTCCGGGGGTGGCAGCGTGGCACAGGCCGACAATACCGTGACCAGCAGCACGGTCTGCAGAGCACGAACGAAGTGTGCGAAGCTAGTTTGCATGGGAACGGCAACCTTGCGGGGTTGTTGGATACGGCATTGTGTTCGCGCCCGGCATTCCGTGCAACGGAGGGTCAGGCGCCATTGGGGATCGACTCATCATGCAAATCGGCATCTTCCTGAAACTGATGCGGGAAAAAGGCGCATCGGACCTGTTCCTGACCGTGGGCGCACCGATCTACATGAAGGTGGAAGGCGTGCTGCACCCGGTGGGCAGCAACCTGATGACCATGGAGGCGGTGCACGACGTGATCTACTCGATCATGAGCACCGAGGACGCCGCCACCTTCGAGCGCGAGCTGGAACTGAACATGGCGCTGTCGCTGCCCGACGCCGGCCGTTTTCGCGTGAACATCTTCAAGCAGCGCGGCGCGCTGGGCATGGTGGTGCGCGCGATCCGCGACGTGATTCCCAGCATCGAGGAGCTGCACCTGCCGCAGGTGCTGAAGGACATCATCATGTCGCGGCGCGGCCTGGTGCTGATCGTGGGCTCCACCGGCTCGGGCAAGTCGACCACGCTGGCCTCGATGATCGACCACCGCAACCAGCGCAGTTCCGGACACATCCTCACCATCGAGGATCCGATCGAGTACCTCCACCAGCACAAGAAGTCGATCGTGAACCAGCGCGAGGTGGGCCTGGACACGCACAGCTTTCACAATGCGCTGAAGAACGCCATGCGCGAGGCGCCGGACGTGATCCTGATCGGCGAAATCCTGGATGCCACCACCATGGAAGCGGCGATCGCCTTCGCCGAGACCGGCCACATCTGCCTGGCCACGCTGCACTCCAACAACGCCGACCAGACCATCGAGCGCATCCTCAACTTCTTCCCCGAGGCGGCGCACAAGAACATCCTGATGAATCTGGCCCTGAACCTGCGCGCGGTGGTGTCGCAGCGGCTGGTGAAGGACGTGCAGGGCCGCCGCATCCCGGCCACCGAGGTGCTGATCAACACGCCGATGATCCGCGACCTGCTGCGCCGCGGCCAGGTGCACGAGATCAAGCAGGCGATGGAGGAGTCGCTGGAGGAAGGCATCGAGAGTTTCGACCAGTGCCTGTTCCGGCTGGCGAAGGGCGGCCGCATCACCCAGGACGAGGCGCTGCGCGCCGCCGACTCGCAGGATGGCCTGGCGCTGAAGTTCCGCCTGTCGGAAGGTTCCAGCAGCGAGCACGACCCCTACGCCAGCGTGTTCGATCCGAACAGCTGACCACGCTGCGCCGCTGGTCAGGCGTCAGTGGGCGGTGCGTCCGGCTGACGCTCGGGCCGGGCTTGCTCGAAGGCCGGCAACGCCAGACAGGCCTGTTCGGCCGCCAGCAGCTGCGGCCAGGCCGACAGAGCCATCCCGAACCGGCGCGCGTTGTACAGCTGCGGCACCAGACAGCAGTCGGCCAGGCCGGGCGTTGATCCGGACAGGAACGGACCTTCGCCGCCTGCCGCCATCACGCTGGTTTCCAGCGCGTTGAGCCCGGTGTCCATCCAGTGCCGCATCCAGGCCGTGCGGGCGGCCTCGCTGGCCTCGAACTCGCGTTCCAGCGCCTGCAGCACCCGCAGGTTGTTCAACGGATGGATGTCGCAGGCGATCAGCTGCGCCCAGCCGCGCACGCGTGCGCGCGCCAGCGGCTCGGCCGGCAGCAGCGGCGGCTGCGGATGCATTTCGTCCAGGTATTCGAGGATGGCCAGCGACTGGGTCAGCGCGCGGCCTTCGTGCACCAGCACCGGAATCAGCCCCTGCGGATTCAATGCGCGGTACTGGGCCGAATGCTGCTGGCCGCCGTCGCGCACCAGATGCACGGGGATGTTGTCCCAGCCCAGCCCTTTCAGGTTCAGGCCGATGCGCACCCGGTAGGCGGCACTGGAGCGCCAGTAGCCGTACAGGGCGAAGCGCGGCAGGTCGGCGTTCATGGCGCCGTTTGGCGCTCGATCCGCTGTTCGATGGCACCGAAGATGCTGCGGCGGTCGGCGTCCAGCATCTCGATGCGCACCACGTCGCCGAATGCCATGAACGGCGTGGACGGCTGGCCGTCGCGCAGGGTTTCCACCGTGCGCTGCTCGGCAAAGCAGGACGCCCCCAGCGAGGTGTCCTGATTGGCCACGGTGCCCGAACCGACCAGCGTGCCGGCCGACAGCGGCCGGGTCTTGGCCGCGTGGGCGATCAACTGGGCGAAATCGAACTGCATGTCCACGCCGGCTTCCGGCGCGCCGAACCACGCGCCGTTGATATGGGTCAGCAGCGGCCGGTGCAGCTTGTTGTCGCGCCAGGCATCGCCCAGTTCGTCCGGGGTCACGAATACCGGGCTCAGCGCGCTGCGGGGCTTGCTCTGCAGAAAGCCGAAGCCCTTGGCCAGTTCGGCGGGAATGAGGTTGCGCAGCGACACGTCGTTGATCAATCCGACCAGCTGGATGTGGGCGGCGGCCTGTTCCGGCGACACCGCCATCGGCACGTCATCGGTCACCACCACCACTTCGGCCTCCAGATCGATGCCGTAGTCCTCGCTGACCACCTTGACCGAGTCGGTCGGGCCCAGGAATCCGGCGCTGGTGGCCTGGTACATCAGTGGATCGGTGTAAAAGCTCTCCGGCACCTCGGCGCCACGGGCCTTGCGCACGCGTTCCACGTGCGGCAGGTAGGCGCTGCCATCCAGGAATTCGTAGGCGCGCGGCAACGGTGCGGCCAGTTGGCGCACATCCAGATCGAGCACGCCATCGGCGTCGCCGGCATTCAACGCATCTGACAACGCGTTCAGCCGCGGCGCCAGGTTGCTCCAGTCCTCCAGCGCACGCTGCAGGGTCGGCGCGATGCCGGTGGCGCGCACCGCGTGGGTCAGGTCGCGCGACACCACGATCAGCGTGCCGTCGCGCCCGCCTTCCTTCAACGAACCCAGTTTCATCGCGCCTCCCGGCCAGCCGTGGTGAGCCGTGGATTGTACGCCGCGCGCCGCGTCAGTCCTCGCCCTGGAAGGCCCCGCGCCGCCAGGTGATGACCAGCGTGTCGCGATGGCCCGGCACATCGGCCTGTTCGGGCTGGATGGGCGTGGTCTCGTGGATCATGCGCGCATCGTCCATCAGCAGCAGGCTCCACGGCGCTGCCAGGGTGAAGCGCTGCCCCTGCGGTCCGTCGGCCTCGAACACCCGGGTTTCGCCACCCTTCATCCCGACCCGCGCCACCAGCAGCACGGCCACGTAGTCCACGCCATCGCGATGCGCCCCTTCCGGCGTGGGCCGGCCGATGCCGTCGGTGGTGTCGATGCGGAACGGATGCACTTCCACATGCCAGCGCGACACCGCGGACAGCGCCGTCGCCACCCCGCCCAGTGCCAGCACCAGCCGTTCGAAGGCCGGCTGCGCGGTCAATCGGGGGGTGAGCGGCTCGAACCAGCGCGCGATGCCGCCGTGCAGCGCGTTGTAATCGGTCGACTGCCAGTGCGCCCGGTGCGCGACCGGCTGCAAGTGACCGGCTTCGGCGATGAAGCAGCCGTGGCGCCGCCGGCGGTAGCGGCCGCCATCGCGCAGCCAGGTGTCCGGCGGCAGACCGTCCCATTCCCCCTGCAGCGCCTGCAGTTCGGCCAGCGATACCCCGGCCAGTGCGGCCACGGCATCCGGCGCCAGCGCGGCGTACCCGGCCTGCCGCACATGCGCCTGCAGCTGCGGCAATAGCGTGTACGGTGGCGGGAAATGCACGGACATGACAGGGCGACTCCGGCCAGTGGCGCAAACGGAAAAGCCCGCCATGGGCGGGCTTTGGAGGACGCTGGACCGCAACCGACTGGTCACGCGTCCTGGGAAATGGCAGCCCCGGATGGATTCGAACCACCGAATGCCTGAGTCAGAGTCAGGTGCCTTACCGCTTGGCGACGGGGCTATGCAACGGATTGTAATCGCAAATGCGCCTGCCGGATGAACCCACCGGCAAGCGCGCAGACGATCGTTCGCTGGCTAGGAGTGGTAGCGCCGCCTGTACATTCGGTACAGGCAAGCTGCCACGACAACGCCAGCGGACGACTCGGCTCAGCGCTTGCTGAACTGGGTGGCGCGACGGGCCTTGTGCAGACCCACCTTCTTGCGCTCCACCTCGCGCGCGTCGCGGGTCATGAATCCGGCCTTGCGCAGTTCGGACTTCAGCGTGTCGTCGTATTCCACCAGCGCGCGGGCGATGCCCAGGCGGATGGCACCGGCCTGGCCGGTGGTGCCGCCGCCGCTGGCGGTGGCGACCACATCGAAGCTGTCCAGGCGGTTGGTCAGTTCCAGCGGCTGGCGCACGATCATGCGCGCGGTCTCGCGGCCGAAGAACTCGTCCAGCGGACGGCCGTTGACGGTGATCTTGCCCTCGCCCTTGCGCAGGAACACGCGGGCGGTGGAGGACTTGCGACGGCCGGTGCCGTAGTTTTGCGTGGTAGCCATCGGTCAGATTTCCAGGGGTTGGGGCTGCTGGGCGGCATGCGGATGCTCGCTGCCCTTGTAGACTTTCAGCTTGCGGAACATCGCCCGGCCCAGCGGATTCTTGGGCAGCATGCCCTTCACGCCGATCTCGATCACGCGCTCGGGGTGGCGATCCAGCGCCTCGGCAAGCGTTTCGGTCTTCAGGTTGCCGATGTAGCCGGTGAAGCGGTGGTACTGCTTGTCGGCCAGCTTGTTGCCGGTCACGGCGATCTTCTCGGCATTGACCACGATGATGTAGTCGCCGGTGTCGACGTGCGGGGTGAACACGGGCTTGTGCTTGCCGCGCAGGCGGTAGGCCAGCTCTGCGCACAGGCGGCCGAGGGTCTTGCCTTCGGCATCGACAACGTACCAGTCGCGCTGGACGGTCTCGTTCTTGGCGGTATAGGTCTTCATGACGGACTCGATGGATAGGTACGTTGTCGGGCCAGGTCCGGGCGGGCACGGAGCCTGCGGCGGACGGTCGCCTCGCGTTGTACGGTGGCGGAACAAAAAGAAGCGGAATGATACCCGCCGGCCTCGCCCTGCGCAAGCACCCGGGCATGACCTGCCGAATGGCGGATGCGGCGCTACCATGTGCACATGCCTGCCATCCGCCATCTCGGCCCTCTCGACCGCCTGCTGATCGAAGCCCAGCGCGCGCTCGACAGCGTGGCCGGCCAACCGGCTGCACAGCGCGCCAACCCCGGCGAGGTCCACCCTGCTCCCGAACTGGACGCAGCTGACCGCCGGCACGTGGCCGGGCTGATGCGCATCAATCACGTCGGCGAAATCTGCGCACAGGCGCTGTACAGCGGCCAGGCCGCCGTGGCCCGCGATACCGCCACCCGCGACGGCCTGCTGGCCGCGGCCGCCGAGGAAACCGACCATCTGGCCTGGTGTGCACAGCGCCTGCGCGAGCTGGACAGCCGCCCCAGCCTGCTCAATCCGCTGTGGTATGCCGGCAGCTATGCCATCGGCACGCTGGCCGGGCTGCGCGGCGACGGCTGGAATCTGGGTTTCGTGGTGGAAACCGAGCGCCAGGTGGAAGCGCATCTGGCCGAGCATCTGCGTTCGCTGCCGCCCGCCGACGGCCGCAGCCGCGCCATCCTGGAGCAGATGCAGGACGACGAGGCCCGCCACGCCGACCACGCCCAGGCGCAGGGTGCGCGCACGCTGCCCCAGCCGGTGCCGACGCTGATGGCACTGGCGTCGAAGCTGATGAAGACGGTGGCCTACCGGATCTGACCCCGGCAGGCCGGCAGCTCATTCCTGCAGGTTGCGGCCCTGGTACAGCTCCTCGATCTCGCGCTTCAGCCGCGCCTCGATCTTCATGCGCTCCTTGAAGGACAGGTTGCGCGACTTCTCCTCGAACAGGTAGTTGTCCAGGTCGAACTCCTTCAGGTGCATCTTGGTGTGGAAGATGTTTTCCTGGTAGACGTTCACGTCCAGCATCTCGTAGCGTGCCTTGACGTTCTTCGCCAGGTAGTCCTGGATCGAGTTGATCTTGTGGTCGATGTAGTGCTTGCGCCCCTTCACGTCGCGGGTGAAGCCGCGTACCCGGTAGTCCATCACCACGATGTCGGACTCCAGCGATTCGATCAGGTAGTTCAGCGCCTTCAGCGGGCTGATGACGCCGCAGGTGGACACGTCGATGTCGGCACGGAAGGTGGCGATGCCGTTGTCCGGATGCGTTTCCGGGTAGGTGTGCACGGTGATGTGCGACTTGTCCAGGTGCGCGACCACCGCGTCGGAGATCACGCCCTTGGCGTCGGCCTTGTCGATCACCGGCTGCTCGGAGATCAGGATGGTGACCGAGGCGCCCTGCGGGTCGTAGTCCTGGCGGGCGATGTTGAGGATGTTGGCGCCGATGATCTCGGCCACGTCGGTCAGGATCTGGGTCAGGCGGTCGGCGTCGTACTGCTCGTCGATGTACTCGATGTAGCGCTGGCGCTGGTCCTCGGAGGCGGCGTAGCACACGTCGTAGATGTTGAAGCTCAGCGACTTGGTGAGGTTGTTGAAGCCCTGCAGCTTCAGGCGCGGGAGCGGCTTGACCACGGCGGTGTCCTGGCTGGGGAAACGCATCATTATGCGCTTTTCCTTCCGGGAAGACATCGACGTCACGGTTATCGATACGCCTGTTTGCTGTACGGTCAATAAACGCCTACCCTTGGGCTTTGTCCCATCCTCCAGCAACGGTACCCCCCTGATGCCTGCACCCAACGCGCTCGTGCTTCGAAAGCCCATCGGGCTGCTGGCCCTGGACCGCCCCGCCATCGACCGTTTCCTGGCGCATTCGCACCGCCGCCGCTACCCCAATCGTACCGACGTGTTCCGGCCGGGCGATCCGGCCGGCACCTTGTATTACGTGATCAGCGGCTCGGTCAGCATCATCACCGAGGAGGACGATGGCCGCGAGCTGGTGCTGGGCTATTTCGGCCCCGGCGAATTCGTCGGCGAGATGGGCCTGTACATCGAATCCGACCGCCGCGAGGTGATCCTGCGCACCCGGGCACCGTGCGAGTTGGCCGAACTGGACTACGACCGGCTGTACCAGTTGATGGAAGGCGCGCTGCGCGACGACGCCCCGCGCCTGCTGTACGCCATCGGCGCGCAGTTGTCGCGGCGCTTGCTGGACACCAGCCGCAAGGCCGGGCGACTCGCCTTCCTGGACGTGACCGACCGGATCGTGCGCACCCTGCACGACCTGGCCCGCGAGCCGGAAGCGATGAGCCATCCGCAGGGTACCCAGTTGCGGGTATCGCGGCAGGAACTGGCCCGTCTGGTGGGTTGTTCGCGCGAGATGGCCGGTCGTGTCTTGAAGAAGCTGCAGGCAGACGGCAAGCTGTACGCACGCGGCAAGACCGTCGTGCTGTTCGGGACACGTGGATGAGCGATTCTGCAAGCGGTGAAAGCGACGATGCCGAGCTGCGCCTGGCATCGATCCAGGATGCCGAGGACGTGGCCAACCTGCTGACCCAGCTGGGCTATCCCTGCGATCGCCGCGACGCGGTCGAGCGCATCAGCCGCGTCATGGACACCGACCGCCAGGTGCTGATGCTGGCCCGCCGCGACGGCGTGGTCTGCGGGCTGATCGGCCTGGACTTCATGTATTACCTGCCACTGGGCACCTTCACCTGCCGGGTGACCGCACTGGTGGTCACGCCCGAGGCGCAGGGCCGCGGCCTGGGTCGGCAACTGCTGCGCGAGGCCGAACGCCGCGCACGCGCCGGCGGCGCGGCACGCATCGAATTGACCAGCGGTTCGCAGCGGGTGGACGCGCACGCCTTCTACAAGGCCTGCGGCTACAGCGACGGTACGCGCCGCTTCATCAAGCGGCTGGGCGACGCCTGACACCGCCGCATCGGCGGCCTTCGACCGCGCCGGCCATGACTTTCGAGACTGCCGCGCCCCGACGGAGGAGCTGCAGTATCTGCCGTCCCGTCCCTGCTGCCCCAGCCCCTGCACTGGTTCGGACGCTGGTTTGCCGCGGTCGTGGGCGTGCTGGGCCTGGCGCTGGCGGCCAATCAGCACTTTGCGGGATGGAAGAAGATCTGGGCGGGGGATTTCACGCTCGGCGAGCAGTGGTTCGTGAATCCGTGGCTGCTGTGGGGAGCGGCTCTGTTCATCCTGAGTGGCCAGTTGATGCTGCTGCACGCAGCCGCGCAGCGCCCATTCGCCCGCCCTGCAACAACGCCTTGACCGCTCAGCCTGTGGCAGCAGCGGATTCGCCGGCACGCCCCGGACATCCCCAGTTCAGGATCGGCGTTCCGGCCGGCAACACACGACGGAAGGTGTCCACGGCGGCGGTCTTGGGATTCACCACCACCGGTCGACGCGCGGCCTGCAGCAAGGGCAGATCGGCCCGGCTGTCGGAATAGGCCACGGCAATCGGCTGCGTGTAACCGGCCTCGCGGATCATCCGCACCTTCATCCGTGCATGGCAGTGGCGCACGGCCACCACGCCGCCGCAGCGCGGTCCCACGGCGGTACCGATCACCGGAACGTCCTCGTGGGCCACGAAGGCCAGGATCGCGCGCGCCAGCTCCGGTGGCGCACCGGTGGCGATCAGCACGGTGTCGCCCTGCTCGCGGTGCCGGTGCAGCACGTCGATGGCGGCCGGCAGCAGCCGCGACTTCAGCGCAGCGACATTCTCCTTCACGTAGGCATCGATCAATGCATCCAGGTCGCGGCGGCGGTGCAGGCCCACCGTACCGGCCCAGACGAAGGCGGAGATGCCGCGGCGACGCGTGGGCAGCCAGGCGATCATCGGCGCAGCCAGCGGTGCGATCAGCAGCGCCAGCGCCGTGCGCCACCAGCGGCGCAGCAGCAGCCAGCGGAACAGCAGCGCACCGGAGTCGCCGTCGGTGAGGGTGTGGTCGAAGTCGAACACCACCAGCGGGGCATCCGCATCCGACCGGGACATGGCTGGAACGGCAGAGGTCATCGGCACAGCGTATCGGATTCCGCCGACAGGGTCGTGCAAGGGCGACCGACGCGTTTCACGCCGTGGCATCGAAAAACAGTCGCTGCAACTCCACGCCCGGATCGTCTGCGCGCATGAAGCGTTCACCGACCAGGAATGCCGGCACGCCGGCCTGCCGCAACACGTGCACATCATGCGGCGTGGCGATGCCGCTTTCACTGACCACGATGCGACCTTCGGGAATCATCGCGCGCAGGCGCAGCGTGGTGTCCAGCGACACCGCGAAGCTGCGCAGGTCGCGGTTGTTGATGCCGATCAGCACGTGCCCGGGCAGTCGCAGGGCGCGCTGCAGTTCGTCGGCATCGTGCACTTCCAGCAGCACCTCCATGCCCAGATCGCGGGCCTGGGCGGCGAAATCGGCCAGCTGCGCGTCGCCCAGCGCGGCGGCGATCAGCAGGATCGCGTCGGCCCCCAGCACGCGGGACTGCACCAGCTGGTAGGCATCGACGATGAAATCCTTGCGCAGCACCGGCAAAGCACAGGCGCTGCGCGCCTGCTGCAGGTACGCATCGCAGCCCTGGAAGAAGTCCACGTCGGTCAGTACCGACAGGCAGGCAGCGCCGGCTGCGGCATAGCTGCGGGCGATGGCGACCGGATCGAAATCCGAGCGGATCACTCCCTGCGACGGACTGGCCTTCTTCACTTCGGCAATCACCGCCGGCTTTCCCTCGGCGGCATGGCCGGCAATGGCCGCCGCGAAGCCGCGCACAGGCGGTGCTTGCCGCAGCCGCGCCTGCAGCTGCGGCAGCGGCAGTTGCTGCATGGCCTGCGCCACTTCCGCGTGCTTGCGGGCAAGGATGGTGTGCAGGATGTCAGTCATGCGCAATGGCGTTCTCGCGTGGTGGCAGCGGCTGACCCGGTATCCAGCCGTCGCGTTGCAGGCGTCGCAGCAGGGCGATGGCCTGCAATCGGGCATCGTGGCTGTGCACGACCAGCAGCAGCAGGTCACCCGACCGTGCCCATGCCAGTGCCGCGCGCACCGACTCCACTTCGTCGGCGTCGATGCGCCAGCGCTGTGCATCGCCCGTCAGCCGCTGCAGTTCATCGGCGATGACGCCTGCCACGGCACCGGGTTCGCGGCCGCGCAGGTAGTCGTCGCGGCGACGCAGCAGGCACAGGTCTGCGCCGTTGTCCACCGCGATGCGCGCCAGTGCGCGGTAATCGGCATCGGCGCGATTGCCGGCGTGTCCCAGCATCACCGCAAGCCGCCCTTTGCCACGTGCCGTGTCGGCCGCCTGCAGTAACTGCTGCAGACCGTCGGCGTTGTTGGCGTAATCGATCACCACTTCCACGCCGCCCAGCTGACAGCGGTGCATGCGGCCTTCGTTGTCCTCCGGCGCGGTGCCGAATGTGGTGCAGGTGTTGGCGATGGCCTGCGCCGGGATGCCCATCGCGGTCGCAGCCAATGCAGCCGCTGCGAGATTGGCGATGTTGTAGCGGGCGTGGCCATCCAGGGTCAGCGGCATCGCAGCCACCGCACCGAGATCGTGCAGGACGCCGGCATGTCGCAGCAGCAGGTGTCCATCGCGGACGTGGCAGGTTGCCACGCCATCGCTCGGAATGGCGGCTGCATCCAGCGCGAACCAAGCGACGCGACGCTGCGATGCCACGCCGGCACGGCGCAGGCGCGCATCGTCGGCGTTCAGCACCAGCCAGCCGGCATCCGACAGTGCATGTCGTACCAGCAGCTTGGCTTCTGCCAACCCGTCCAGATCGTGGATGCCGTATTCGCCGAAATGGTCCTCCGACAGGTTGGTAATGACGGCCGCCTGCGCTCCGGTGACTTCCACACCGCGTCGCAGCAGGCCGCCGCGTGCGGTTTCCAGCACCGCCGCCTGAGTCTGCGGCTCGCGCAGCACCGCGCGTGCACCGCCCGGACCGGAATAATCGCCGCCCTCGGCCAGCATGTTGTCGATGTAGATGCCGTCGGTGCAGCTGTGCGCCGTGACCAGGCCGGCCGCACGCGCCATCGCGGCGATCAGGCGCACGGTGGTGGTCTTGCCGTTGGAACCGGTAACCAAGGCAGTCGGAATGGCGTGCAGGTCGGCCCACGGCACGGCATCGAGCGACGGCAATGCAGCCACTGGCCAGATGCGTGCACCGATGCCCGAGCCGATGGACAGCGCATCCTCGTCCAGCAGACAGGGCAGTCCATGCGCCTGCGCTGCTTGCAGCAGCGCCACCGCCGCAGGCCGGGCCTCCTTCGCAGCCAGTTGCTGCAGGACTTGCAGCGCCTGCGCGCGATCGGACACCCCATCCAGTGCCGGCACGTCGCTGGCCACCGGCAAGTCCAAGGCATCGCACCAGGCCCATTCGTTGCCGGCCACCGCGGCATACAGCTGATCCGGCGGTGCCGCGAACGCCAGCGACACGCCGCTGGCATGACGGCGCAGCACGACATCGGCCTGCGGCCAGTGCAGTGCCTGCCGCAGGGCGCGCACGTTGTGCTGCCAGCGCTGCAGCAGTGCATCGCCCACGGGCTCCGCAATGGCCGTTTCCAGCGCGGCACCCGTGCTCGTGAAATACAGGTTCGGCCCGGTCAGCCGGCGCGAATCGGTGTACGGAATGGACACGGCGTCAGTCGTCGGTGTCGTCGACCCGCTCGAAGCGCAGGCCGCGCTCGTCGCGGATCATGCCCTGCATCAGCGCCGGGTCGTAGCTGTCGTCCTCGGCCGGGTCCAGCGCACTGGCGGCCGCCTGCGGAGCCACCATGGCCGGTGCTGCGCCATCCGTCCGGAACTTGGTGATCTGCTTCCAGGTGCGGGCCAGCGCGTCGGCGAAGATCAGCACGAAATCGCCCGGCTCGCCCATGCGCAGCGCCGCATCCACCGCCTGCTGCTCGTCGGGGATGACCTGGATGGCCGCATCGGCCACGCCGTGCTCGCGCAATGCGGCGGCGATGATCGTGGGCACCTCGTCCGGGCCACGGCCGCGCAGGCTGTCGTCGCGACGCACGATGTAGTGGTCGAAACGCCCGGCCACGCTGGCGGCAATGTCGTGCAGGTCGGCATCGCGGCGGTCGCCCGGACCGGTCACCACCACGATGCGGCGACCGCCGACATCCATGCGCTGCGCCAGTTCGGCCATCATGCCGACAGCGTGTGCGTTGTGGCCGTAGTCCATCAGCACCTTGAACGGATGCTCGGTGAACAGGTTCATCCGCCCTGGCGCCTGGAAGAAGCTGGTGTCGAAGGTGCGCAGGCCCTGGCGGATCGCGTCCAGTTTGATGCCCATCGAATAGGCCATGGCCGCGGCGAACATCGCGTTCTGCACGTTGTGGATGGCGCGGCCTTCCAGCGTGGCCGGCACCAGATGCGTCCACATCAGCGGGATGTGGCTGCCCTTGTCGTACAGGGTGATCATCTGCCCGTTGATGCCCGCTTCCAGCGCGCAGGCGCGGCCGCCGGCGCGGATGTGCTGGCGCACCAGCGCATGCGAAGGATTCATGGTGACGTAGCAGATCACCTTGGCATCGGTATAGGCCGACATGCGCAGCACGCGCTCGTCGTCGGCATTCAGCACCGCGCAGTCGCGCGCCACTTCCACCACGATGCGCTTGATATCGGCCAGCTGCTCCAGCGTGTCCACGCCCTTCAGGCCCAGATGGTCGGACTGCACGTTCAGCACCGCGCCCACGTCCACCGTCGGCACACCCATGCCGGAGCGCACCAGGCCCCCGCGTGCGGTTTCCAGGACCGCGAAATCCACGTGCGGATCGCGCAGCACCATGCGGGCGGACACCGGACCGGTCATGTCGCCGGCCACGGTGCGCTGGCCATCGATGTACACCCCGTCGGTGGTGGTCAGGCCGGGCACGTAACCGGCCATCTTGGCGATGTGCGCCAGCATCCGCGCGGTGGTGGTCTTGCCGTTGGTGCCGGTGACCGCGGCGATCGGCACGCTGGTCGGCGTGCCCTGCGGGAACAGCATGTCGAGGACCGGGCCGGCGGCGTCGCGCGGCGTGCCTTCGCTGGGCGCGACGTGCATGCGGAAGCCGGGCGCGGCATTCACCTCGCAGATCGCCCCGCCGACGGACTTGTAGCTGTCGGCGATGTTGGGACTGATGAAATCCACGCCGCCCACGTCCAGGCCGATGGCCTGCACCGCGCGCACCGCCATTTCACGATTGTCCGGGTGGATGCTGTCGGTCACGTCGGTGGCGGTGCCGCCGGTGGACAGGTTGGCGGTGGAGCGCAGATACACGATCTCCCCCTCCGCTGGCACCGACTCCGCGGTATAGCCCAGCCGCTGCAGCATCTGCTCGGCCTGGCGGTCCAGTTCCAGCCGGGTCAGCACCTTTTCGTGGCCCACGCCGCGGCGCGGATCCTGGTTCACTTCGTCGATCAGTTCGGTCACCGTGCGCTGGCCGTCGCCGACCACGTGGCCGGGCGTGCGCCGGGTGGCCGCCACCAGTTCGCCGTTCACCACCAGCAGGCGGTGGTCGTCGCCGGGCTGGAAGGTTTCCACGATCACCGAACGCGAATGCTTCTGCGCCGCCTGGAACGCGGTGCGGATGTCGTCATCCTCGGTGATGTTGATGGTGATGCCGCGGCCGTGATTGCCGTTGTACGGCTTCACCACCACCGGCCCACCCAGGCGGCGTGCGGCCTTCAGCGCGTCGGTCTGTTCGGTCACCAGCATCTGTTTCGGCACCGGCAGGCCCAGCGCGGCGAGGATCTTGTTGGTTTCCTCCTTGTCGCTGGCCAGTTCCACGGCGATGTGCGGCGTGCGCCCGGTCACCGTGGCCTGGATGCGCTGCTGGTACTTGCCGTGCCCGAACTGCACCAGCGACTGGTCGTTCAGCCGCAGCCAGGGGATGCCGCGCTGCTCGGCCGCGCGCACCAGCGACAGCGTGGACGGCCCCAGCGTGCGTTGCTGCGCGTAGCGGATGAAGGCATCGCGCGCACTTTGCCAGTCCCAGTCGGCGGGCAACGCGCCCGGCTGGCGCAGTGCGTCCGGCAGCAGCGACTGCAGCAGGGTCAGGGCCAGATCGCCGGCCGCCACGCCCTCCTCCTTCTGCGCATATTCGTAGACCACCGAATACACGCCGGGGCGGTGCTCGCCCACGCTGCGGGTCTTGCCGAAGGTGACATCGCCGCCGGCCACGTTTTGCACTTCGATGGCCACGTGTTCCAGCACATGGCCCAGCCAGGTGCCCTCGTCCTCGCGCAGCCGCTGCACGAAGCCACCGGGCTCGCGGTAGGAGCAGCCGTGCTCGGCCAGCCCCGGCAGCGCCTGCAGCAGCCCGTCGACGAACGCCTGGCCCAGCCGGCCGGTGGGCCAGTGCTCCAGTTCGCCCAGGTCCAGTTCCAGCCGGATCACCGGGAAATGCGCGTATTGCGAAGGACCGACGTAGACGTTGCGATTGAGGATGCGCATGCGGGTGGACTCAGGCGTGCTTGTCATGCTGCAGCGTACCGGCACTGGCCTGGCGCGTGTGCAGGTTGAAGGTGGCGCCGGCGGTCAGGATGTGCACGGTCAGGCCCAGCAGGCACACCGGCTGGCTCGAGGCCACGTCGGCCATGGAGGAAAACTGCAGCTTGCCGGCATCCACCACGGTGATCGCGCCGCTGCCTTCCACTTCCAGGGTGTTGTCCGGTCCGATGAAGGCGGCGGTGTCCTCGTCCAGGCCGATGCCGATGGCGAACGGGTTGTAGGCCAGCGCCGCCACCAGCCGCCCCAGCCGGTCGCGCTGGCGGAAATGCTGGTCGATGATGAAGCGGTTGGTCAGCCCCAGCCCGGGCGCCAGTCGCACGCTGCTGGCCTTGGGCGATGATCCTTCGCGGCCGAAGGCGATCATGTGCTCGCTGAGGATGCTGGCCCCGGCGCTGGTGCCACCCACTGTCACCCCGGCGGCATTGCGCACTCGGATCAACTTGGCCGCGCTGGTACCGCCGATGATTGTGGAGATGCGCAGCTGGTTGCCGCCGGTGAAGAACACGCCGGTCGCCGCCTCCAAGGCCTGCAGCTTGTCGGGATGCTCGCCGTCCTCGCGGGTTTCGAAGTCGATGGCGCGGGCCTGGCCGGCCTCGAGCCGGTCGAACAGGTCCTCGTAGCGCGCACCGGTGTCGGGCAGGCGGCTGGCGGTGGGAATGATGACGATGGATGCCTCGCGCCCGCCGCACAGCTGCACGAACCGCTTCAGGATGCGGCGCCGGCTTTCCTTGTCTTCGGCACCGCCGATCGGCACGATCCAGCCGCGCTCGGCGCCATCGGCCACTTTGCTGGGACACATGGAAAAGAAGGCACCCTTGCTTGGCGGAACGGCACGATAGCACGCACCGATCCCGCTTCGATCCCTATCCGGCCGCCGTCGCCGAGGGCTGCTGCGTGGCCCGCACGAACGCCTGCAGGCGTGCACGTGCACTGCCGTCGGCGATGGCGACGCGTGCCCGGCCGATGCCGTCGGCGATGCTGTCGGCCACCTCGGCCACGTACAGTGCCGCGCCCGCATTCAAGGCCACGATGTCCGCCGGCAGACCGGGCTTTCCATCCAGCACGTCCAGCAGCAGCTGGCGCGACTGCACCGGGTCGTCCACGCGCAGGTTGCGGGTATGCGCCATGCCGATGCCGAAATCCTCGGGGTGCACCTCGTATTCGCGCACATGACCGTCGCGCAGTTCGCCCACCAGCGTGGCCGCGCCCAGCGACAGTTCGTCCATGCCGTCGCGTCCCCACACCACCAGCGCCCGCTTCGCGCCCAGTTCACGCAGCACCCGCACCTGGATGCCGACCAGATCGGGATGGAACACGCCCATCAGGATGTTCTCTGCCCCGGCCGGATTGGTCAGCGGACCGAGAATGTTGAACAGCGTGCGCACACCCAGCTCGCGCCGCACCGGCGCCACCTGCTGCATGGCCGGGTGGTGGATCGGCGCGAACATGAAGCCGATGCCGGTGCTGTCCAGGCAGCGCGCCACGTCCTGCGGCTGCAGCTCGATGCGTGCACCCAGCGCCTCCAGCACGTCGGCACTGCCGGATTTCGACGACACGCTGCGGTTGCCGTGCTTGGCCACGCGTGCGCCGGCGGCCGCCGCCACGAACATCGCGGTGGTGGAGATGTTGAAGGTGTGCGCGCCGTCGCCGCCGGTGCCGACGATGTCCACCAGATGACTGCGATCGGCCACGTCGACCTTGCGCGAGCATTCGCGCAGCACCGTGGCCGCGCCGGCGATCTCGTCCACGGTTTCCTTCTTCACCCGCAGGCCGGTCAGGATCGCGGCGGTCAGCACCGGCGACACCTCGCCGCGCATGATCGCGCGCATCAGCACGACCATTTCGTCGAAGAAGATCTCGCGGTGCTCGATGACCCGTTGCAGGGCCTGCTGCGGAGTGATCGACACGGTTCAGCGCTCCAGGAAATTGCGCAACAGCGCATGGCCGTGCTGGGTCAGGATCGATTCGGGATGGAACTGCACACCTTCCACCGGATGCACGCGGTGACGCAGGCCCATGATTTCCTCGATGCCGCCATCGGCGTCCTCGGTCCATGCGGTCATCTCCAGGCATTCGGGCAAACGGGTCTTGTCCACCACCAGCGAGTGGTAGCGGGTGGCCTCGAAACCGTCGGGGATGCCGGCGAACACGCCGACGCCATGGTGACGGATGGGCGAGGTCTTGCCGTGCATGATCCGCCCGGCGCGCACCACCGTGCCGCCGTACGCCTGACCGATGGCCTGATGGCCCAAGCACACGCCCAGAATCGGGATGCGCGGCCCCAGCTGGTCGATCACCGCCAGCGACACGCCGGCCTCGTTCGGCGTGCACGGTCCGGGCGAGATCACGATCTTCTCCGGCGCCAACGCGGCAATCTCGTCCACCGTCAGCGCGTCGTTGCGCTCCACCCGCACTTCGGCACCCAGTTCCTGCAGATACTGCACCAGGTTGAAGGTGAAGCTGTCGTAGTTGTCGATCATCAAAATCATCGCGTCACAGCCCCCGCGCCGCTTGGGCCACGGCACGGAACAGCGCGCGGCCCTTGTTCATGGTTTCCTGCCATTCGGCATCGGGATCGGAATCCAGCACCACGCCGCCGCCGGCTTGCACGTGCAGGCGGCCGTCGTGGATCACCGCGGTGCGGATGGCGATGGCAGTGTCGGCATTGCCGTGCCAGCCCAGATAGCCCACCGCGCCGGAATACACGCCGCGGCGCACCGGTTCCAGCTCGCGGATGATCTCCAGCGCGCGGATCTTCGGTGCGCCGGACACCGTGCCGGCCGGGAAGGTGGCCTTCAACACATCGGCATAGCCCAGTCCCGGGCGCAAGGTGCCGGTGACCTCGCTGACCAGATGCATCACGTGGCTGTAGCGTTCCACCACGAAGGCGTCGCCCACGCGCACGCTGCCGGGCACGCTGATGCGACCCACGTCGCTGCGGCCCAGGTCGATCAGCATCAGGTGTTCGGCGCGTTCCTTCGGATCGGCGCGCAATTCGGCTTCCAGCGCGGCATCGGCCTGCGGCGTGGCACCGCGCGGACGGGTACCGGCGATCGGACGCACGGTCACCGTGCCATCCTGCAGCCGGGCCAGGATTTCCGGCGACGAGCCGACCACCTGGGTCGGGCCGGTATCGATGAAATACATGTACGGCGATGGATTCAGCGCCCGCAGCGCGCGGTACACGTCCACCGGACGGGCGCGGAACGGCACCGAGAGCCGCTGCGACGGCACCACCTGGAAGATGTCGCCGGCGCGGATGTACTGCTGCGCCTGCCTCACCACGTCGTGGTACTGCTCGCGGCTGAAACTGGAACGGAAGTCGGCCTCATCCAGCTCGGTGGGTTGCAGGATTTCCGGATACGCCGTGCCACCCTGGCGCAGCCGGTGCGCCAGCGCATCCAGGCGCCGGTTGGCGCGCGCCCAGGCCTGCGGCTGTGCCGGATCGGCATGCACGATCAGGTACAGGCGACCTTTCAGGTTGTCGAACACGGCCAGTTCGTCGCACTGCATCAGCAGGATGTCGGGCGTGCCCAGCTCGTCGCGCTGCGGGTGATGGGTCCGCGCGGCGGCCAGCCGTGGTTCGATGTAGTCGATGCACTCGAAGCCGAACCAGCCCACCAGTCCACCGCTGAAACCGGGCAGATCCGGCAGCTGCGGCACCCGGTGCGCGGCCAGCAGGCGGTCGCATTCGGCCAAGGGGTCGTCCAACTGCCGGGTCTCCACCACCTCGCCATGCTCGCTCACGGTCAGCACCCGGTCGTGGATGCTGTACACGCGCCGTGCCGGCAGGCCGATGATCGAATAGCGACCGAAACGCTCTCCGCCTTCCACCGACTCGAACAGGCAGGTGTGCGGCCCGTCGGCCAGTTTCAGGTATACCGACAGCGGCGTGTCGAGGTCGGACAGCACCTCGCGCACCACGGGAATCAGGGTATGGCCGTCAGCGGCGTATTGCTGGAATTGCGGGTGCGAGATCACGCGGGGAGTTCCTGGAAGAGGCGGAGCAGCGGACAACGGCGAACAGCCGCCATCGCCACGACCGACGTATCTTCCAGCAAAGTGGGTGCGCAGCCGCGTATTGCATGCCGCTACTGTAGCGGCAGCGCGGGGCGTTCGGCCACTGGGTGATCACGATCACGCCATCGGCACGGGGTCGTCGTCCGGGTGTTGCCGATGCAACAGTGCACATTGCGTGGGCAGATGCATGCGCAGCCGCTGCGGCACGCACTGCACCCGCGCGGTCGTGCAAGCGCGTGGCTCGCCGTCCAGATTCAGGGTAAGAGCGCCATCCAGCGCGACGATCTGCACCCAGGGCAGCCGGGCCCGCACCGCCAGTTCCTCCACTGCGCCCTGCTTGCCCTGTGCCAGCACCGTGCCCAGGGCCGAGGCCATGCCGTCCCCTTCGGGAATGATGGTCACGTCCAGCAGGCCGTCGTCGATGCAGGCATCGGGGCACAGCGGCTGTCCGCCGCCGGCCTGGCGTGCGTTGCCGATGCCCAGCGCCAGAAAGCCGCCCTGCCATTCCAGGCCGGGGCCGTGCAGCTGCGCACGCACCGGCTCGACCTTGGCCAATTGGCCCAATCCGCTCACCACGTAGGCCACCCCGCCCAGCACCTTCTTCAACAGGTCATTGGTTTCGCTGGTGACCTGGGTGCCGAAACCGCCGCTGGCCATGTTGATCACCCAGCAGCGTTGCCCGTGGTCCGCCGCGTCCAGCTGCAGCAGGTCGATCAGCACAGCCTGCTGCTGCAGCACCTGCCACGCGGCGTCGGGCGTGTCGGGAATGCCAGCGGCGACGGCGAAGTCGTTGGCGGTTCCCATCGGGATCAGGGCCAAGGCGGGCAGCACCTTCGACGACGGCTCGGCCAAGTCGGCCAGCGCACTGGCGACCAGCCCCAACGTGCCGTCTCCGCCGGCGGCCACCACGCTGTCCGCGCCCATGGCGACGGCTTCGCCGACCATGCGCCGGGCGTCGTCCGGCTCCCAGGTCACCCGCACCTCCACCCGTTCGCCGCGATGGCGAGCAGCCTGCACGGTGTCGCGCAGAATCTCGTCGGCTGCCGATTTGCCGTTCAACACCAGATAACGGAGAGGGGATGCGTTGGCCATCCGGCAAGCCTAGCGCGATGCCGGTTCGGCATCAGGTGAAAACACTGCGGCAGTGTCGATGTCGCTCGGTCACGGCAGCATGGGTGGTCATTGCCGGGGTGAACCCCGCAGGCCGGATGCTTCCAGTCTGCCGGGCGAGCCTCCGTGCTGGGGCTTCGGCGTTCCTGCATGGCCATTAGCAGCCGCGCCGGCTCGCGCCCCGTGCCGCAGTTCCGTACCATGTGCGCATGTCGCGTCCCGCCGTTTTCCCGCAGTCGACCCCCGAGACCATGGCCGATGACGGTTCGGCGGCCGATTTCTGCTCGACGTGCGCGTTCTCGCAGGCCTGCCTGGACCAGGGCATGGACAAGAGCGCGCTGGCCGAGCTGCACGTGCTGGTCAACCATGTCGGCCCGTTCCATGCCGGCGCGCACATCTTCCGCGAGGGCGACCCGTTCGAGGCCATCGCTGCGGTGCGCGCGGGCACGGTGAAGACCTACGTGGTGGATGCCGAGGGCCGCGAACACGTGCTGGGCTTCCATCTGCCCGGCGAGGTGATCGGCCTGAACGCGATCCATGCCGATCGCTATCCCTGCAATGCGGTGGCGCTGGACACGGTGCAGCTGTGCTGGTTCTCGTTTCCGCGCATTTCCGTTCTGGCGACGCGCCTGCCGGGGGTGCAGCAGCAGCTGTTCCGCCTGCTCAGCCGCGACATCGGCCGCGCCTCGCTGCTGGCCGGGGACTTCACCGCCGACCAGCGCATGGCGGCCTTCTTCGTCAGCCTGTCGCGGCGGCTGTCGGCGCGGGGTTTCTCCGCCACCCGCTTCCAGCTGACGATGTCGCGCACCGATATCGCCAACTACCTGCGCCTGGCCCCGGAAACCGTCAGCCGCGTGCTGCGCCGCTTCCAGGACGACGGCCTGCTGCGGATCGAACGCCGCCAGGTGGAGCTGCAGGCACCCGACCGCGTGCAGTCCCTGGCGGCCGCCGTGCTGCGCGACTGAGCGCGTGAGCCCTGCGCCTTGACCTAGGTCAGGGACGCAAACGGTGCGGGCGACCACCATCTCCGCGTTGAACAACGAGGAGAACACGATGTCCACCACCAAACGCCTGTGGCTGGGCCTGGGCGCGCTGCTGGTTGCCAGCTTCGCGGTCATGCTCTGGCTGGGGGGCGACCTGATCCGCAGCAAACCTCCCATTCCCGAGCGCGTGGTCAGCACATCCGGCCACGTGATCTACACCCGCGAGGACATCCAGAAAGGGCAGGTCGTCTGGCAGAGCATGGGCGGCATGCAACTGGGCTCGATCTGGGGCCATGGCGCATTGATCGCCCCCGACTGGTCGGCCGACTGGCTGAACCGCGAGGCCAAGGCCCTGCTGGAACTGAACGCGCGTGCCGACACCGCCGAACCGTACGAGCTGCTGGACGAAGGCGAAAAAGCACGCATCCAGGCCTTGTTGAAGCCGCAGATGCGGCAGAACACCTACGACCCGGCCAGCGGCGAACTGCGCATCAGCGATGCACGGGCACAGGCCATCGCCCAGGTGGCGGCGCACTACGACAGCGTGTTCTCCAACGATCCGGCCACCGCCGATCTGCGCGAAACCTACGCGATGAAGGACAACACGGTACCGGATGCGGACAACCGCCGCGCACTGACCGCGTTCTTCTTCTGGACCGCCTGGGCGGCCGGCACCGAGCGGCCGGGCGACAGCAAGACCTATACCAACAACTGGCCCTACGAGCCGCTGATCGGCAATGCGCCGGCACCCAGCACGTTCATGTGGTCGATGTTCTCGATCCTGTTCATGATTGCCGGCATCGGCCTGCTGGTGTGGCATTACGCCGCCTACCACGGCAAGGAGCCGCGGCCGCAGCCGCCGGCGCAGGATCCGCTGATGGGGCTGCAGCTGACCCCGTCGATGAAGGCCACGGCCAAGTACTTCTGGGTGGTGATCGCGCTGTTCCTGGCACAGATCGCCTTGGGTGCGGCCACCGCGCACTATCAGGTGGAAGGGCAGGAAGCCTACGGCATCAAGCTGGCGGAATTCCTGCCGTACTCGCTCACCCGCAGCTGGCACACCCAGCTGGCGGTGCTGTGGATCGCCACTGCGTGGCTCGGCACCGGCCTGTACATCGGCCCCGCCATCTCCGGGCACGAGCCGAAATTCCAGCGGCTGGGCGTCAATGTCCTGTTCGTCTGCCTGCTGGTCATCGTGGTCGGCGCCTTCACCGGCCAGTGGTTCGCGGTGATGCAGAAGATGGGCCTGGCCAACAACTTCTGGTTCGGCCACCAGGGCTGGGAATACGTGGACATCGGCCGCTTCTGGCAGCTGTTCCTGTTCGTGGGCCTGATCCTGTGGCTGGTGCTGGTGGGCCGCGCGCTGTGGCCCGCCCTCAAGCGCAAGGACGACACCTCCTCGATCGTCGGGCTGCTGTTCCTGTCCACCGTCGCCATCGGCTTGTTCTATGGCGCCGGCCTGATGTGGGGCGAGGACAGCCACATCTCGGTGGTCGAGTACTGGCGCTGGTGGGTGGTGCACCTGTGGGTGGAAGGCTTCTTCGAGGTCTTCGCCGTGGCCGTGATCAGCTTCCTGTTCGTCAAGCTGGGGCTGGTGCGCGGCAAGGTGGCCACCGAGGCGGTGCTGTTCGCCACCATCGTGTACCTCACCGGCGGGGTGCTGGGCATGTTCCACCACCTGTACTTCGCCGGCACGACCACCGCGGCGGTGGCGCTCGGCGCCAGTTTCTCGGCACTGGAAGTGGTGCCGCTGGCGATCATCGGCCTGGAGGCGTACGACACCTGGTCGCACGGCAGGGCCACGCCGTGGATGGCCCGCTACCGCTGGCCGATCATGTTCTTCCTGGCGGTGAGCTTCTGGAACCTGGTGGGCGCGGGCCTGTTCGGCTTCCTCATCAACACGCCGCTGGCGCTGTACTACATGCAGGGCCTGAACCTGACCCCGCTGCATGGCCACACCGCACTGTTCGGCGTGTACGGCATGCTGGGCATCGGCCTGATGCTGTTCTGCCTGCGCGGCCTGAAGCCGACGGCACTGTGGCACCCCGGCCTGCTGAAGGGATCGTTCTGGGCGCTGAACATCGGCCTGATGCTGATGGCCCTGCTGACCCTGCTGCCGATGGGCGTGCTGCAGCTCAATGCCGCGCTGGAGCACGGCTATGCCTATGCACGCGGGGCCGAGTTCATGGGCAAGCCGATCTTCGACGTGCTGGTGTGGATGCGCATGCCCGGCGACCTGGTGTTCACCGCCGGTGCGGCGCTGCTGGCCTGGTTCGTGACCCGGCACTGGCTGATGCCGGTGGCCGACCCGGCGCTGGACCAGACCACCCGCAGCGACGTGGCGGAGGCGATCCAGCAGGACGTGGTCTGATCCACGGGGTACCGATGGGGCCGGCCAATGCCGGCCCCGTTTTTGTATGCCGCCCCCGATGACCTGAATCAAGGCACCGGCAACGGCTTGGCACGAGAATGACACCCATGGCCTCCCCCCGCCCCGATCCGCCCGCACCCGCACTGTCCCTGGACCCACGCCTGCTGGCCGCCGCCCCGCACCGGCTGCTGTTCTTTGCCGGGGCCACCAGCGTGCTGCTGGCGATGGCCTGGTGGGCCGCGTGGCTGCTGCACCTGCGCTGGGGGTGGCCGGGTCTGCCGTCATCGCCGCTGTTCGCGGGCTGGCTGCATGCCCTGATCCTGCAATACCAGGTGCTGCCACCGTTCATGTTCGGCTTCCTGCTCACGGTGTTCCCGCGCTGGATGGGGCTGCCGGAACTGCAGCGCCGCCATTACCTGCCGGCCGGCCTGGCATTGCTGGGCGGGCAATGGGCCACCGTGCTTGGCGCGGCACTCGCACTGCCAGCGCTGCTGCATGCCGGCTGGGTGCTGACCATCGCCGGGTGGACTTGGGGACTGTGGCAGCTGGGACGCAAGCTGCTGGAAGAACGCCGCGCCGGCAAGGGCCCGACCTGGCATGCGTGGTCGTGCTTCGCGGCCATGGTCCTGGGCTGGATCGGGCTGCTGATGGCGGCGGCATGGCTGCATGGGGCCGATCCGCGGTGGGTCGTGTGGGCCATCCGACTGGGCACGTTCGGGCTGTTGCTGCCGGTGTACGTGACCGTCGCGCATCGCATGTTTCCGTTTTTCGCCGGCAACGTGGTGGCCGGTTACCGACCGTGGCGACCGCTGTGGCTGCTGCTGCCGGTCTGGGCGTTCTGCCTGGGGCATGTCCTGCTGGACAGCCTGCAGGCACAGGCATGGCTGTGGTGCGTGGATCTGCCATTCGCTGCACTGTGCGCCGGGCTCCTGTGGCGCTGGTGGCCGCGTGCGCCGGCGCCGGGGCTGCTGTGGGTGCTGTTCCTGGGTTTCGCCTGGCTGCCCGTGGCACTGGCGCTGTTCGCCTCGCAAAGCCTGTGGGCCCTGCTATACGGGGCGATGCCGCTGGGCCGCGGCCCGGTGCATGCGCTCACCATCGGCTTTTTCGGCAGCGTGTTGGTGGCGATGGTGACCCGCGTCACCCAGGGGCATTCGGGCCAGCTGCTGGCCATGCCGGCCGTGGCCTGGTTCGCATTCGCCATGCTGCAGCTTGTGGCCGTCATGCGCGTCCTGGCCGAGGCCCTGCCCGACCCGGGCGCCTGGCAGGCACTGGCCGCCTGCGGCTGGCTGCTGGCCTTCACCCCATGGGTGCTGCGCAATGCCGGCATCTACCTGCAGCCGCGCCGCGATGGCAAACCCGGCTGACCGGCCAAGGGAATCCCCAGCGATGATGACGTTCTATCCCCAGATCAAGCTGCTGCACCTGTGGCTGGTGGGCCTGTCGGGCGGCCTGTTCGCCGTGCGCGGCCTGTGCGCACTGCTGGACATGCGCTGGCCGCGCTGGGCCTGGGTGAAGTGGGCCAGCGTGGTCATCGACAGCCTGCTGCTGACCGCCGCGGCGATGCTGGTAACCATGCTGCCCAAGGGCTTCTTCGCCAACGGCTGGCTGGCGGTCAAGCTGGTGCTGATCGCCGTCTACATCATGCTGGGGATCGCGTCGATGCGCGCTTCGCTGTCGAAGGGGCGGCGTTGGGCCCTGTATCTGGCCGCGGTGGGCACGTTCGCGTGGGTCATCGGCATTGCCCGCATGCACCAGCCCTGGGGCTGGCTGGCATCGGTGATCGGCTGAAGGGACAATGCACCGCATGCAACCGCGGTGGCCCTCATGACTGCTTCCTCCGACCGTGCATGGCTGGGCCAGGCCATCGCCACGCTGCAGCGCGAGGCCGCCCGCTCGGCTGACACCCACCTGCTGCACATGCGCTTCGCAGGATTTCCGGGCATCGATTTCTATTTCAAGGACGAGGCCGCCCATCCCACCGGCAGCCTGAAGCATCGACTGGCGCGCTCGTTGTTCCTGTACGCCCTGTGCAACGGCCGCTTGCATGCCGGGCAGGCCGTGGTGGATGCGTCCTCCGGCAGCACCGCCATCTCCGAAGCCTGGTTCGCGCGGCTGCTGGGGCTGCCGTTCACGGCGGTGATGCCCGACAGCACCTCGCCCGGCAAGATTGCCGCCATCCGCGAACTGGGCGCGCACTGCGACCTCACCGCGCCCGGCCTGTGCACGCAGCAGCGCGCCCGGGCGATTGCCGCCGAGGGCGCCTGCTTTCTCGACCAGTTCGGCCTGGCCGAACGCGCCACCGATTGGCGCGGCAACAACAACATCGCCGAATCGATCCTGGGGCAGATGGCGCGCGAGCCGCATCCGCATCCCGCCTGGATCGTGTGCGGCGCGGGCACCGGCGGCACCTCGGCCACCATCGGCCGCTACCTGCGTTACCGTGGTTTGGACACCCGCCTGTGCGTGGCCGAACCGCAGGGGCAGGTGTATGCCCAGGCCTGGCGGCAGCGCGACCGCACGGCCAGCGTCGACTGCCTCAGCCTGATCGAGGGCATCGGCCGGCAGAACGTTGAACCCAGCTTCCAGTTCGAGGTGGTGGATGCGGTGATCGAGGTGCCCGACGAGGCCTCCATCGCGGCCATGCTGCTGATCGAGGAACTGCTGGGCTTCCGCTACGGTGGTTCCAGCGGCACCAATCTGGTCGCCTGCGTGCAGCTGGCGCAGCAGATGTGCGATGCAGGCCAGCAGGGCAGCATCGTCACCCTGCTGTGCGACCGCGGCGCCCGCTACCGCGAGACGTTGTACGATCCGGACTGGCGGCGCGCGCGCGGGCTGCATGTCGATGTCCCTCTGCGCGCACTGCGCAATCAGCTCGATGCCGGCGCCACACAAAGCCCCACCGCCACGCCTGCACGCCAGGCGGCGCAACGATCCGACGTGCGGCCGCCGGTCGCATAGCTGGATCCGCCACTGCCGTGGGCTTGACGCGCGTCATTGCGCAACCGGCACGACTTGCGCATGCTTCATTCGCGCAACGCATCCAACGGACTTCATCCCATGACACGCACTGCACTTTCCCTGCTCATCGCCGCCGCGCTGGCACTGGCCGGCTGTGGCCACAACGCCGCTCCCGCGACCGGCAAGATCGGCACCACTGACGCACCCGACACCGACGCAGATACCGGTGGCTCGCGCAAGGGCGACTTCGGCCCGCCGCAGGGCGAGCCGGTGAAAGCCGTGCTGACCGCACCGCCGCTGGTGCCGCCGGCCACCGGCCGCAGTGCCCCGGCCAAGGTGATCGTGGAACTGGACGTGATCGAAAAGGATATGGAGATCTCCGAAGGCGTCACCTATACCTTCTGGACCTTCGGCGGCACCGTGCCCGGCAGTTTCATTCGCGTGCGCCAGGGCGACACGGTGGAATTCCACCTGCGCAACCTGCCCGACAGCAAGATGCCGCACAACATCGACCTGCACGGCGTGACCGGTCCGGGCGGCGGTGCGGCGGCCAGCTTCACCGCGCCCGGCCACCAGACGCAGTTCACCTTCAAGGCGCTCAACGCCGGCCTGTACGTGTACCACTGCGCCACCGCGCCGGTGGGCATGCACATCGCCAACGGCATGTACGGCCTGATCCTGGTGGAACCGCCCGAAGGCATGCCCAAGGTGGACCGCGAGTACTACGTGATGCAGGGCGACTTCTACACCGCGGGCAACTACCACGACAAGGGCCACCAGGCCTTCGACATGGAGAAGGCGATCATGGAACATCCGACCTACGTGCTGTTCAACGGCAAGGAAGGCTCGATGACCAACGAAAACGCGCTGACCGCCAAGACCGGCGAAACCGTGCGCCTGTATGTTGGCAACGGCGGGCCCAATCTGGTCTCCAGTTTCCACGTGATCGGCGAGATCTTCGACAAGGTCTGGTACGAAGGCGGCACCAAGTTCCAGGAGAACGTGCAGACAACGCTGATCCCGGCCGGCGGCGCGGCGATGATGGAGTTCCACATGGAGGTGCCCGGCAGCTACGTGCTGGTCGACCACTCGATCTTCCGCGCCTTCAACAAGGGCGCGCTGGCGATCCTGAAGGCCGACGGTCCCGAGAACAAGGCGATCTTCTCCGGCCAGGAGGTGGACGAGGTGTACCTGGGCGACAAGGCCGCGTCGATCCAGTCCGGCGCGGTGGCCGCCGCGGTCTCGGCCAGGGACAGCGGCAGCATGACCAAGGACCAGAAGATCGCCGCCGGCAAGACCCTGTTCAACGGCACCTGCTCAACCTGCCATGGTCCCAACGGCGACGGCATGGCCGGGGTGTTCCCGCCACTG
Source organism: Pseudoxanthomonas suwonensis (assembly GCA_003240695.1). Taxonomy (GTDB): domain Bacteria; phylum Pseudomonadota; class Gammaproteobacteria; order Xanthomonadales; family Xanthomonadaceae; genus Pseudoxanthomonas_B; species Pseudoxanthomonas_B suwonensis_A. Next base: position 33,243 of record QFNC01000027.1, read on the forward strand.
GCCAACTCCGACTACGTCAAGGCCAGTCCGGACCGCATTCCCGAGATCGTGCTGCACGGCATGCAGGGTCCGGTCAAGGTGAACGGCAAGGACTACAACTCGATCATGCCGCCGATGGCGCAGCTGACCGATGACGAAGTGGCCTTCATCGCCACCTACGTGCTGAACAGCTGGGGCAACCCGGGCGGCGAAGTGCACCGCGAGCAGGTGGCCAAGGCCCGCGCCAACAAGCCGGCCAACGCGTCGGCAGGGCACTGAGCCATGCGCCCGCTGGCCACCACGCTCCTGCTGCTGGCCCTGCCCCTCGCCGCGCAGGGTGCCGAGAACGGCTGGGCACGGCTTCACGGTGGCCAGTTCCGTTCGGCGCTGAAGTACGAGGACCAGCCGCAGCTGACCATCGCCCCGTTCCAGATGATGACCACCCCGGTCAGCAACGGCCAGTTCCTGGACTTCGTGCGCAAGCATCCGCAATGGCAGCGCGGCAAGGCGCCTCGCGTGTTCGCCGAGGCCCGCTACCTGCAGCACTGGGCCGCGCCGCTGGACCTGGGTGATGCGGCCAAGCCCGAGCAGCCGGTGGTCAATGTCAGCTGGTTCGCGGCCGATGCGTATTGCCGCGCCCAGGGCGGTCGCCTGCCGACCTGGGCCGAATGGGAATACGTGGCCGCCGCCGACGAGCAGCATCGCGATGCGCGCAAGAACCCGGTGTGGCGCGAACGCATCCTGCGCTGGTATTCCAAACCATCCCGCGGTGCGCTGCCACGGGTCGGGCTGCAGGCCGCCAATGCCTATGGCGTGCGCGACATCCACGGGCTGGTGTGGGAGTGGACCGAGGACTATTCCGCCCTGCTGGTGGACGTGGACAACCGCAAGCAGGGCGATGCCGACAGCAGTCGATTCTGCGGCGCCGGCGCGCTGTCGATGAACGACCGCGACAACTACGCCGTGCTGATGCGGGTGGCCATGCTGTCATCGCTGCAAGGCCAGGACGTCACCGGCAACATGGGGTTCCGCTGTGCACGGTGATGCTGCCGTGCGGTGTCCATCACTGACCGGAGGCTCGGCCATGCATCGCATCCTGCTCGTCCTGACCCTGCTGCTGGCACCGCTGTCGGCATGGGCAGCCAAGCCCGCGCCGCTGCCGGCCGACTCGGTCTACCACCTGCAGGCCCCGATGACCGACCAGTCGGGCAAGCGCCATGCGTGGGCGCAGCTGCGCGGCAAGCCGCGGGTGGTGTCGATGTTCTACACCTCGTGCGCCTACATGTGTCCCCTGATCGTGGATGCCGGGTTGAACATCGACAAGGCGCTGACTCCGGCCCAGCGGGCCCGCATCGGCATCGTGCTGGTCAGCATGGACCCTGCGCGCGACACGCCTGCCGCGATGCTGTCGGTGGCCAGCAAGCGCAAGCTCGACCCGAAGCGCTGGATGCTGCTGCGTCCCGCGCCCAAGGATGTGCGCAACGTCGCCGGGGTGCTCGGCATCCGCTACCGGCTGCTGGCCGACGGCGAGTTCAACCACACCAGCGAACTGGTGCTGCTGGATGCCGACGGCCGCATCCTGGCCCGTACCGACAAGATCGGCAGCGCGCAGGATCCGGCCTTCCTGGCAGCGGTGCGCAAGGCGGCCGGCAAACCCTGATACGGTCGTCGAGCGGCCCGCATCGTCACAGCACGCGGGCGGGCGGATTGCTCCAATGGCGCTTCTTCCATTTCCATCGATGCAGCCCGCCATGACCCGATCCGCCGACCCCGCCACCGTTGCCCACGTCGACCTGAACCGCTATCTCGGCCTGTGGTACGAAATCGCCCGCCTGCCGATGTGGGCCGAGGACGACGGCGCCCGCGACATCACCGCCGAGTATGCGCTGAAGGACGACGGCCGCATCCGCGTGGTCAACCGCTGCATCGCCGAAGACGGGCAGATCGAGGAGGCCGAAGGCGAAGCACAGGTGGTCGAAGGCAGCGGCAATGCCAAGCTGGAAGTCACGTTCCTGCCCAAGGCACTGCGCTGGCTGCCCTTCACCAAGGGCGACTACTGGGTGCTGAAGCTGGATGCCGACTACAACGTGGCGTTGGTGGGCACGCCCGACCGCAAGTACCTGTGGCTACTGGCCCGCAATGCCCAACTGGACGGCGGCACCCGGCTGGAGTACCTGGACCACGCCCACCTGCTGGGCTACGACCTGGACAAGCTGATCATGCCCGACCAGACTGGGCGGGTGGCGCGCAGGGGGTGAGGCAGCGCGTTGCTGGCAGCTGGCCTGTCACGCGAGGCAACACGCGGCAACGGCACTGGTCCGGTGCCGCTGCCGCTTCTGAACGATCCCGCTTCGCCAGATGGCAAAGATGCGTTCACCCGAATGCCAGCGGCTCCGGCCCGTGCAGCTGCTCCTGCGCATTGGCGCGCTCGCGCTGCTGCTGCCAGGCCAGATCGCGTTCGGCGTGCTGCTGCTTCACGTCTTCCAGCTCGCGCAGGCTGGCCTCGGCCGGGCTGGACGTGGCCACGTGCACCGGTACCGCGGCGGTGGCCGAGTACTCACGCAACGGGTAGTGGGCATACACGATCAGATTGCCCTGCGGATTCACCTGCTGGGTGGTCGCATGCACCGAGAAATCGACCCGCGCGGCCCCCTTCACCCCGGATTTGGTCATGTTCAACAGCAGCGCGGCAGCGCCGTTGTCGGCCTGCTGCGGCGTGAGCGACAGGCCGTGCTGCGCGTGCAGCTGCTCGATGCGCTGGCGCAGGTCGTCGAGTTTGGCCTGGTCGGGGTGGGCGGGACGATGGTCGATGCCGGGATCGGCAGGCGATGGCGTTGGCGCGGATTCGCGCTGCGGTTGCGGGGTCGGTTGCTGTTCGGTCGGCACTGTCCGTGCAGCATCCCGCTCGGCAGCTTTCACCGCCTCGCGGATGGCAGCACTGCCGGTGATCGCCACGATGCGGTCGCTGCCGTCGGCCTCGCGCACGAAATGGGCGATCGGGCTGTCCACGCCCACCGCGGTGCCCGGCTCGCGCTTGATCTGCAGCACGCCCAGACCGATGCCGTGTTCCTCCTGGGTCCTGCGGAGGGCCGCATCGATCCCAGCCAGTTCGTGTGGATGCAATTCGACCCTGTTAATACGGTATGCGTAGGCCAAATGTTCCTGCCGCTGCTGGTCTGCCGTGCGCGCGACATATGCCGGCACCTGCGACAGCGTCTGTGCATGCCGGCCCAGATGGTTCTGCAATGCCTGCAGCGTGTACTCCAGTTCGGCATGGATGCCGGGAGGGGCGGGCGCGCCGCTGCCGCGTTGCCCCAGCCACTGACCGTCGTCCTGGCGCTGGTACACCGTTC
>QFNC01000065.1 GCA_003240695.1 Pseudoxanthomonas suwonensis
TGACTATCTTCAAGCGATAGCCCATTTTTTCGGGCAAAATCTGCAATCAGGTTCCGCTGGCGTTCCAGCGAGAACCCCTTTAACTGCTCGCTTGTGGACATACGAACGTATGAGATTAGACGCGGCATTGCTTGATACCTGTGAGCCTTGGCGTTACAGGTATTATACGACAGACTTGATCAAGTCGTCCATATTTAACCTGTAAGACTCATTTTCACGCACCTGTATTTTCATCAAGGTCGATTTTTGTGGTTGAACTCGTTCAAGCATAAAAATTGAGCACATACAAAATTTTATATAAAACACCCGATTAAGGTCCAACCCTAAATCATCATTATCGTCCAACCTAAAAAATATTTTCACTTTACTATTGACACCGTTTTTCTTTGAATTTAAGCCATAAAATGACTATCTCGAAAATCGAAATATCAAAAAAATGAGATAAAAACATATAAAAAAATACATGCACCTTTTTAGTGCACTCACGGAAATAGGTCAAAAACAGTCGATTATTTTTCTTGTGAACCATAGTAAAGGAAAAATATCACACCCTCTAAAAACGGCTATATCGTGCGTTTTAATTTTTCAAGATTTTACTGGCCAAAGTGCGTTTGCTTCTAAACATGCGAACTTGATTCGCAATAACCAGATGCTTTTGATTTTGCTCTTCTTGGATAACTCTTAAATAAGTGTCGCAAGCTGATTTTACAAGGTTTTCTGACCGTTTCTGATTTTGAAAAAACTAGCATCTCTTAAATTCGATTAATAAAAACTATGTATTTATTTGACAATCTAATATGGCGTGATATTAGTATTAGTAAGTAAACAAAAAAGGCTCGCATGATATTTCTTCCACAAACAATAATTCTTGAAAATCTTACACCTGAATTCTTCTTTGCAGAATGCGAAAGACAGTATATTTTTGAGCGAGCTATCGAAAAGAAACTGACCTCGAAAGAATATTATGAAAACAAGTTAAATAATTCATCAGAAAGAAAGCATGAAGCCTTAGTCAAAGAAATACGAAACCTTAAACAAAAAATCACTTGGGTTGCATCGTGCGACGAATATAAATGCTGGAAGATACAAAACAAGTATGCACTTACTGGCGACTTGGACGAAATCGTCAAGAATATCACGTTCGTTTTCAAGAAAATTCAAGAAAACCTAATTATAAAGAAAAGAAATCTCAAAAATGACGATTGCGGCGAAAACGTGCTCTCACATATAAATCATAATTGGGATATCGGCTACGGCATCAAAATAAAAGATATCAAAGGGTCAGCTATAAAAGACAAGCTCATCAACATTGCTGATGAGAAAAAGCTCAAATTACAAATAAAAAGAATACAAAAACAGCGAAGCGAACTTTCAAAGCTGAACTCAGGCTTGATTGGTTCGGGTCAAGCATATGAGATTTGTAGTGATGAAGTTGTTCGCAATAGAGAAGCTGACGAAGCCAGCCAGCTTGATTACATCATGAAGAAAACTCTTGTTAATGAAAACAATAAGAAAATCCCACTATGGAAAGTAGCAAGCACTGAAAAGCAAAGATTTGCCGAGCTATATATTCAAGTATCATCATTAGATGCTTACGCTAAAAATCTTGACTATAAGCCTCTATTTATCACGTTCACTGCTCCGGCAAGATTTCACCCCAAACCATCGAAGGGGGTTAGTTCATGGGATGGCTCAACACCAAAAGAAAGCAATGATTACTTGAAAGGCTTATGGAATGCTTTTAGAAAGGACATTCATAGACATAAGATTGAGATGAATGGTTTCTGGGCTGTTGAACCTCACAAAGACCAGTGCTTTCATAAGCACGCTTTAATGTATGTCAACAAGAAACATTATGACGAATTAGTAATCTTGATTAACAAACATTTTAGACACTCGGAAAACGCCGTAAAAATTGAAGAAATCGACACAAAAAAAAGCAAGGCAACATCATATGTGATGAAGTATCTAACTAAGTCATTCAATATGGATTTCGAGCTGAAAGGCGGCGTCCTAAATGTAGATAAGTTGGAAATCAATAATCACAAAAAAGTGAGAGCCGTTCAAGCATTGTGGGGTGTGCGTAGATATGCAATGTTTGGCGTTAAAAACACGCTTTCTTTATGGCGGGAATTGAAAAGAAAGCCTTTTTTAAAGGGCAAGAACGAAGTTATTGATAGAGCGTTCGCATTTGTAGAAAAAAACGACTTCGTTGGGTTCTCTATCCTTGCGAATGGAATGCTAAAAATAATGAGACTATACAGCAAAATACAGGTCTTTAAGAATGACCTGCTCGGTGATGTGTTCGGAAAAAGATTAATAGGCAAATACATAATTGATTTAAGCACAAACGAGATGATTGACATAAAGTCGGATTTCAAAATTGTTGATACCGCATTGATTGACGCCACCGGAGTTCAATAAATATATATTTATCTATTGAATATTTACAATCATATGTTATATTATAACCATGAACAGGAGATTATGACAATGCAACTAATAAGAGTTACTAGCAAAAGGAAAGAAATCTTAAAATATACTAAAAAACTAGGACTTGATGGTTTGTATACGAACGTTAAGAATGCACATAGCAAAAGCGTTTGCCATTTGATTTTTGACCCACTAGATGGCACGTTCAAGGTTTTGGAGGACCAAAGTAGAGTACCTTACGAATATCAAGATGCATCTATAAGAGACCTATAACGAAGCCAGCAAGTGCTGGTTTTTTTGTGCCCGAATTTTATGATGCTAAATATATGTATTTATTTGACTTTGCTTTTGTTTGTGCTCTAATAAATATATACATATAAGAAAAGGAGTATTATGAGAAAGCCAAAAGCAAAAGCCAACTTAAAACCCTGCACCATTATATTGGACGCCGAAACACTCAATCAATTTAAGGCGATAGCGAAGGAGCACAAGTTTCCTTTGTCTCGTTTTTTAAATGACTGCATGAAAGAATACTTGAATGTAAGCAAGGTTAACGGGTTCAACAAAGATGTAACGCTACAAGTGGGGATTAGGAACTTTCAAAACCAAGACAAATAAAGCCCTGATAGGGCTATTTATTTAACTGCGGCTTTAAGTCAAACTTAACCGCCCTTTTATTTGCCATCTGTGCTTTAAAAGCTTGTTCAAGCTGTTTTGCTGCCGCTGGGTCTCTTTCTTTAATTTCATCAAATAGATTATAAAGCTTCTGCCTAAATTCATATTGTCGCTTAACCTCGCCAGTTTTTATGCCATTACGATTGTCTGGAATGTTGTCCATTTCTCTATGCCCCGCAATGTCTCGCGTGCTGCTGCCCGGAAATAAGCTTTTCGTTAGTCTCGATTGCAACCATTCAAATTCTTCAACAATTTCATCATTCGAATATGTTGAATAGTCGCCATCGACCTTATGGTTTTCAGGCTCTGGAATCGGCTCCGGTGTCATCGGTGTGTAAAGGTCATCTACGGCAGGCTCTACTGGTGTAGGTGTCTCTAAGGCCTTTGTAGGAGCTTCTGCGACTGGTTTATGGTCGGCTGTCTCAAATTCTCTCATCAACTCATCTATCAAATCGTCATTGGTGGCTGCCACCTTGTGTTGGTCTACCTGACTTGTTGGCTCTGTGGCCTTCTCTGGTGTGTTTTGAACAGGCGTAGGCATGGCTGGTGGAACAATGACAGGCTCAACTGATTTAAGCTCTTCTACGGCTTCCTTGGCCTTCCATTTCTGAGCTTGCAATTCATAGTCAGCTTTTCTTTGCTCAAGCTCTTTCAAGTCTTGTTGAGTGGGTTTATATCCTGACAATGTGAAGCCCTTGGCTTCAAGATTCATCATCTTGAACTCCATCCACATTTTCTTTTTTGCGTAGTCTGGTCCGCTGACATACAGTGGCCCCGGCTTCTTCATGTCAGTTGTAAGACGTTGAAGCCCGGCCTTTATGCTGTCTCTTGATAAGTCTTGAAATGTAACTTTTGAAGGGTCTTTATGGTATTCAAAAGCCTTCTGGCTGGTAGAGCTTTTAAAGAAGTGCTCTACATTGCTGCCGGATTCTTGATGTGTAAATTTCTTTTCAAGGACGGTTTTGTATTTATTCTTTTTAAGAAAGTCAACATCTTCATTTGTAGAAAGGTTTAATTCATCATTGTATCTACGAGCTTTTTTTGAATAGTGCTCCATCAATTGACTGAATTGGTGCTGCTCTTGAAGCTTGTTTTTTAGTTTCGAGTGTTGAATACCTAACTCACTGGCCTTGAATGTTTGGCCTTCTTTTTCTAATGAATAGGAGTTCTGTCCATTCGGGATAATGTCAAACCCTTGCTTGTGAAGGTTAGCAAGGAAAGCCGTTGTTGTGGTTGCACCAATGAAAGCTTTTTCAATTTGAGACTTGAATTGTTTTTTATGTGATTTGATACCTCTTACTTCAAGAGCTTTTTCGTGGTTGCTCTCTGGTGGTTTTGTTTCTAAGTCAGGGTTTAAAGATTTCCTATTTTCGACTTTAAATAGATTGTGCTTATGTTCAAGCTCAGTCAATTTAGCTTCAATAATTCTGTAATCATCAACTTGATTATATATTTTATTGTTGAAGTCTCTGGGTGCCCATACAAAGTGGACATGGATTTGTTTAGTGTCTGTATGGACAGCAAAAGCGTGCTCACGGTTTAATCCGTGAGTATCTGAATAAAGTTCTTTTGCTATGGCAAGAGCTTGTTCGGGTGTGATTTTGTCGGATGGGTCAAAAGATACCATTTCGTGAAAACTGGTATTTTGCTGCTTGCCTTTGCAAGCCTTATCGAATTTCTTGGCTAGAAACTCTATAAATTCTTGCGTTGTTCCTGTTTGAAGTCTGTTGCTCTCTATAAGGGCTGATTTCTTCAAAGCATATCCAAGGGTGTTTTGTGTTTCTCCTTTTGACTTCTGCGTGCTCAATTTCTCTCTTATCATACTATCCTGCGGCTGTTTATTTTAAAGTGATTTTTTCTTCGTGCTCAACAAGCTTTGAATAAAGTTGGTCAAAGGTTTTTTTGGCATTATTGAACAACTCAATATTTTTCTCTACCAAATCCACTTTCCCCAAATTAATTGCCCTTGCCATTTGATTTAAATTATTTCCCATTTTATTCAAGTCAGCCTCTGCCTTCCCAACATACTCGATAAATCTTTCATTTCTTATCTCGATAACATTGCACCCATTAACTGCTAGATGTTCAATGTACTTCGCCTGACTAATGCCCAGCAAAGCTGCATTAGCAACAATTTTGTCTTTTGCTTCTTTTGAAACTCTGACATTAAATTGCTCACCATTTCTTTTTTTCTTACTCATAGTTGTCCTCGTAATATGTTTATTTTCTGGAATGTCCGAAGACATTTCAGCTACCTGCTTTTGATTTTATTTTCAAACGAAGTGCAGAAAATCGAGCAGGGAAGTAAGTGAAAAATGTCGAAGACTTTTGAACGGTAGGATAAAAACGAAGTTTTTTCCTATACATTCCCATTGCTCGCCTTCTTTTCTCTTGACTTCATATTATTATGCTAACTCAAGTTTAAAAGATTTCAATAGTGTATAGGAACAATAGTTATTGATGGCGTGTCTAGGAAGCTACCTAGGAGACTGCCTAGGACTGGTATAGGAAAGGTATAGGAATAAAAAAGCCACCTAAGAAGGTGGCCGTATTCTGGAAATAAAAGCAGATAGTAAATTAGTTCTTGTGATTCAAAATCTCGTTGATTTCATCATCACGTTGCTTGGTGTTTTCTGTCCTGAACACATTTTGAATAATGCCATTGTTAATGAATCGCTTGGCACCATTTTTGAACATCACACCATAATCATCAAGTTCAAAATCAATGACAATATGCTTAATTATTTCATGCAAGATGAGATTGATTTTTGACCGTGCCTCATAGGTGCCATTGACTTTTAATTCATCAATTGCATTGTCTATGTTTGAGTTATAAACATTCAATTGAGATATTTCAAGCCGAATAGATTTGATTTCACTATCAAGAGATTTAATGTCTATTTCTGCTTGTTTGGCTTGTGCAATCATAAACGAAGGCAAATCACCATCGTTCTCAACAAAGTTTCGCTCAAAGTTTTCAAGCAGCTTTTTCTTTTTCTCAATATCTGCTTGTAAGTTCCTTTGTTGCTTGATTAGGTTTTCAAGTGGATTATTTTCATGTAGAACATCTGCAAGATTGATTTCTTGGATAGCTTTAAGCATTACATTCTCAAAGTCTTCATAACGAAGTCTTTTTGTGATGCACTCTTTAGTGAACTTACCTTTTTTACAAATTAAGTAGTTTACTGGTTTTGGGTTTTTTGCACGTTTATCAATGCCGGGATTGAGCAAATGAATAGGACCATCACAATCGGCACACTTCAATAAACCTGTGAAAAGGTTTGTGAATAGTTTACCTCTGCGTCCTTTTCTGGTTGTGTTTGTAGCAGTGATTTGTTGGCACTGGTCAAATATTTCTTTGCTTATTACTGCTGGGAAATAGTTTTCAATTGGTTCGCCAATAGCTACCAAATCACGTTTTCCTGTATTTTGTTTCTTGGGCTGATACATTCCATATGTTGCTGGATTTCTAATTATTTTTGAGATTGTAGAAGGTTCCCAATACTCAATTCCTTTGAATGTTGGGATGTTCTGTTCATTGAGAATGTTTTTGATTTTCAGGGAACCATTGCCATTTTGGAATAGCTCAAAAATCAATCTTACGGTTTTGGCTTTGTCTTCATTCAAAACATATCGACGACGCTTTACTTGCTTGTTCTTTGTTTCGTCCATTATGTAATATGTTTCTGTATCAATCCAAGCTGGTGCTTGGGCTGTCATAGCAATTTTATGAGTAGCAGCAAGCTCACGTTTAAAAGCCCAATTCTGTAAACCTTTATCGGATTTGACCTGACTTTCTTTATTTGCACGGGATGCGTCAATCGACAATGTAATGATTGAGAAAACGTCAATTTCTTCAAGGATACGTTGTTCTTTATCACTGATAATCGCTAATTTCAAACCTTTTGAAATTATTTGATTAACCTTCATTAAAGCGTCAATTGGGCCACGCCGTGTTAAACGGTCAATGTTTTCTAAAGCAAAAACATCACCCGGTTGGAATTTGTCTTTTTCAAGGTCTTCAAAGAATTTTGTAAGTTCTTTTTGCTCTGTATCGTCCGAAAACGATGAACGTCCAATGTCTTCAAGAATATGACTATCTTCAAGCGATAGCCCATTTTTTCGGGCAAAATCTGCAATCAGGTTCCGCTGGCGTTCCAGCGAGAACCCCTTTAACTGCTCGCTTGTGGAC
>QFNC01000141.1 GCA_003240695.1 Pseudoxanthomonas suwonensis
GACGTGAAGGGAAAACCGGAACGGGGTCGAGCCTTCGGTCTTGCCATAGAGCAAGGGGGGCGCACCGAAATGCTCGTCCCGTTCCGGCCCCGCCCATACTGCTGACAGGGGGATCAGGTGGGCGAGATTGATGGTGGAGATCGGGGGCTGGCGGACATTGGCGTAGATGTGGCCGGGCAGGCTTCCCAGCCACGCCTCGATCGCGTTCATGCCCTCGGGAATGACGGTGAAGTCGCGGCCCTGGATGACCTTCTCGACCAGCCGCAGCTTCTCGGCGGCGATGGCGGGATCGCGGTCCCACACCGTCACCGTGGCGGTGACGTAGGCCATGCCGGCATAATCGGCACCCAGTTCCTGCAGGGCGGTGTCGGCGTCGGCGGCCTTGTTCGAGGCGTCGCTGTCCATCAGGACCGACGCCTCGTTGGTCATCACCTCCTTCAAGATCGCCACGACGCTCTTGCGCTTGGCGAACCACTGGCGGCGGATGCGGCTCAGCAGCTTGGTCGCGTCGGTCTTGTCGAGCATGATCGCCCGCGTCGCCCAGCGATACTCGAAGGCGAGCCGGTTCAGCTCGTCGAGCAAGCCGGGGAACGTCACGCTCGGAAAGCCGACGATGGTGAGCGTGCGGAGGTGATGGTCGCCCAGGCGCGGTTCCAGCCCGCCGGTCAGCGGCTCGTCCGCCAAGAGGGCGTCGAGGTGCATCGGCGTTTCCGGCACGCGCACGCGCTGGCGGCGGGTCGAGACCGTGCTGTGCAGGTAGGTCAGCGTCTCGGCGTCATCGAGCCAGCGGACCTCGGGCACGAATCCCTCGACCAGATTGAGGACGCGGTCGCTGCGATCGGTAAAGCCCTTGAGCAGTTCCCACGGATCGACGCCGGTCGTGGCCCGGCCCTCGTAAAGCCAGCCTTCGGCGCGCGCCGCTTCCTCTGCGGGCGGCATCCACAGCAGCGTCAGGAAATAGCGGCTCTCGAAGTGTGCGCCTTCCTCGCGGAATTGTTCGCGGCGCTCGAACTCGACCAGCGACGACACAGGATCGGGAAAGTGGCCTTCCGGATAGTCGAGCGCAGGCGTGCGCTGCGCCTCAACGAAGATCGCCCAGCCTGAGCCAAGCCGACGCAGCGAATTGTTCAATCGCGCAGTCGTGGCGACCAGCTCGGCCGGCGTCGCGCTGTCGAGATCGGGGCCGCGAAACCTCGCAGTGCGCTGGAACGAGCCGTCCTTGTTCAACACGACCCCTTCGCCGACCAGCGCGGCCCAGGGCAGGAAGTCGGGCAGGTTTGCAGCTTTGCTACGATATTCGCGCAAGCTCATCATGGCCGCATCCAAACAGGCAAGCGGAGGTGGCGGCGGGCCACGTCCACGAATTGCGGGTCGCGGCGGGCGGCCCAGACGGACAGCCCGTGGCCGATGGCCCAGATGACCAGGCCTGCGATCCACAGCCGCAGGCCGAGGCCGATCGCGCCCGCCAGCGTGCCATGATCGGCCGCGCCGTTCATGCGATCAGCGCTCCGCCGCCGAACGAGAAGAACGACAGGAAGAAGCTGGACGCGGCGAACGCGATCGACAGGCCGAAGACGATCTGGATCAGCCGGCGCGAGCCGCCCGACGTGTCACCGAAGGCCAGCGTCAGGCCGGTCACGATGATGATGATGACCGCGACGATCTTGGCGACCGGCCCCTCGATGCTTTCGAGGATCGACTGGAGCGGCGCTTCCCACGGCATAGACGAGCCGCCGGCGTGGGCCGGAACGGCGAAGGTCAGCGCGATCACGCTGGCGGTGACGGTGAGCATGGCGCGGCGTGCGCCATGCCGAAGGGCATGGATCATGGCAGGTCTCCGGCTTGGTGGTTGGTGAGGGGTGCGAGGCGATAGTCGCCGGTCGCTGGGTCGAGCCCTTCGACGCGGGCCAGCTCGGTCAGCCGACGCCCGTGCGCGTCGCGCACCAGCACGGCGATCAGGTCGATCGTCTCGGCGATCAGCGCGCGCGGGACCGTGACGACGGCCTCCTGGATGAGCTGCTCCATGCGGCGCAGCGCGCCTAGCCCGGTGCCGGCGTGGATCGTGCCGACCCCGCCGGGATGGCCGGTGCCCCACGCCTTGATGAGGTCGAGCGCCTCGGCACCGCGCACCTCGCCGATCGGGATGCGGTCGGGACGCAGGCGCAGTGATGAGCGGACCAGCTCGGCGAGAGACACCACGCCATCCTTGGTGCGCATGGCGACGAGGTTGGGCGCGGCGCATTGCAGTTCGCGCGTGTCTTCGATCAGGACGATGCGATCGGCGGTCTTTGCCACCTCGGCGAGCAGCGCGTTGACCAGCGTTGTCTTGCCCGCGCCGGTCCCACCAGCGACGAGAATATTGGCGCGGGTCTCGACGCCGTGGCGCAACGCCTCGGCCTCAACTGCCGACATGATCCCGGCGCGTGCGTAATCGTCGAGCGTGAATACGGCGACGGCGGGCTTGCGTATAGCGAAGGCCGGCGCCGCGACGACGGGTGGCAGCAATCCCTCGAACCGTTCGCCCCCCTCGGGCAGTTCGGCCGAGACGCGGGGGCTGCGAGCATGACCCTCGACACCGACATGGTGCGCGACCAGCCGGACGATG
>QFNC01000142.1 GCA_003240695.1 Pseudoxanthomonas suwonensis
ACCGGCAGCCTGACCACCGGCAGCAGCACCCGCCGCCACACCGGCCTCCGCCCCCGCGACATCTGCACCGGCACCGGCATCTCCGCCGGCTCCGCTGCCCGCGGAGCCACCGCCAGATCCGCCACCGGATCCGGATCCGCCGCCACCTCCGGCCTCTCCGCCGCTTCCGGCCTCACCGCCGGAGCTCTCACCGCCACCGGGCTCACCTGACCCACCAGATTCGCCTGCTCCCCCGGTCTCCCCACCGCTGCCGCCGATCGCGTCGCCGTCGGCTCCCCCGGCCACGGCACCCACCCCGGTGCCGATGCCGGCGAGCGCCCCCGCACCCAGGCCGGCGTGGCCCATCATGTCGTCCATCGGCTCCAGGCCTACCATCTCGCCGAACCCGCCCGCGCGGCCCAGCAGCTGATTCAGGTGCTCTGCCAGCAGCGCACCCATCACCGCTCGGCCGATCATGTCGCCCACCAGCGAGCCGACCATCCCGCGCACCAGGCCGGCCAGCAGGCCCAACCTCCCCATCGGGGAGTCCAGCAGAGCCGCCAGCGCCCGCTGCTGCGGAGTGGAGCCATCCCCCACCAGGGCATCGCGCACGGCCTGACCAAGGGCTGAGAGCGCCCCCGCTGCGTCTGCGCCGCCCCCGGCCCCGAGAGCCGCGGCGACCGCCGCAGCAGCAGCGGCCGCCGCTCCGATACCCCCACCGGCACCGCCGGCACTTCCGCCGGAGCCGAAGGAGTCCACGCTGGAGGCGCCGTCCTGCTCCTCGGCGTGGCTCAGCAGTGCACGGGCCTTGTAGCGCAGGTCCAGGTACGCGTCCTGCAGGCCGGGGCGCACCACACCTGCCCATTCGGCACGGAAGTGGTCGGCGTCCTCACCCACCCATTCGACGTCCTCGATCAGCAGGGTGAGGTGGCCACGCAGGTCGTCGACCAGGTTCGCACGGCGGGCGATCAGCTGCGCCATCGCGCGCAGCGCCTCGGTATCCGCCCCCTGGAATCCGGCCATCGACCTGCCCCCTCGTTCTGCTTCCGCTCACCTGCCCCTGACGATGTTCCCACCGTAGATCCTGCTGGTCACCTGCGCCATGGGGAGGACTCCCCATGTGGATGGCTCCGGTGGCCCGTCCGACCGATGGGCGAGGCGGGCACCGCCGGGCGAGGCGGGAGCCGCCGGGCGCGGTGGGTGCCGCCGGGTGCGGTGGGTGCCGCCGGGCGAGGTGGGTGCTGCTGGGCGGGGCGGGAGCCGCTGCGCGAGGTGTGTGCCGGCGGCCGACCGTGCGCGGTCGGTCAGTGCCCGGGCAGCCGCTCCCGCATCCAGGCCGGGGCCGCGTCCGCACCGAAGCGGTCGACGAACCTCTGTGCCACCTGCGTGTCCACCCCGCCCACACCGTCGAAGCTGCCAGGGTCGCGGTCGTAGTTCAGGTCCGACGACAGGGCGATGCGAGCGCGGTCCTCACCGGTGCGCTCGGC
>QFNC01000028.1 GCA_003240695.1 Pseudoxanthomonas suwonensis
TCCTCGATGGTGATGATGTGCCCGGTGGAGTTCTGGTTGCGGTAGCCGATCATCGCCGCCAGCGAGGTCGACTTGCCGGTGCCGGTGGCGCCGACGAAGATGATGATGCCGCGCTTGGTCATCGCCAGCGTCTTGATGATCGGCGGCAGGCTGAGTTCCTCGACCGTCGGGATCTTCGACTCGATGCGGCGCAGCACCATGCCGACCTGGTTGCGCTGGTAGAAGCAGCTCACGCGGAAGCGGCCCACCCCGGCCACGCCGATGGCGAAGTTGCATTCGTGGGTCTTCTCGAACTCCTCGCGCTGCGGCGGCGACATCACGTTCAGCACCAGGTCGCGACTTTGCTGCGGGGTGAGCGGGTTCTGCGTGATCGGCGCGATCTTGCCGTTCACCTTCATCGACGGCGGCATGCCGGCGGTGATGAACAGGTCCGACGCCTTCTGGTGCGCCATCAGCTTGAGGAAGGAGGTGAAGTCGATGCTGCTCATGGGCGGTGCTCCGGGCGACTGCGGGCCTGCGGCGGTGTTTTCAGGATACTCCGAATCATTCGAACAGGCGCTTGTCCTTGGCGTATTCCTTGGCCTGCTGGCGGGTGACCATGGAGCGCTTCACCAGATCCTGCAGATGCTGGTCGAGGGTCATCATGCCGAACTGCTGGCCGGTCTGGATGGCCGAGTACATCTGCGCCACCTTGTCCTCGCGGATCAGGTTGCGGATGGCCGGGGTGCCGACCATGATTTCCCAGGCCGCGGTCCGGCCGCCGCCGACCTTCTTCAGCAGCGCCTGGCTGATCACCGCGCGCAGCGATTCGGACAGCATCGAACGCACCATCGGCTTTTCGCCTGCCGGGAACACGTCGATGATGCGGTCGATGGTCTTGGCCGCCGAGCTGGTGTGCAGGGTGGCGAACACCAGGTGGCCGGTTTCCGCGGCGGTCAGCGCCAGGCGAATGGTCTCGATGTCGCGCATTTCGCCCACCAGGATGTAGTCCGGGTCCTCGCGCAGGGCGCTGCGCAGGGCCTCGTTGAAGCCGTGGGTGTCGCGGTGCACCTCGCGCTGGTTGATCAGGCACTTCTGCGAGGTGTGCACAAACTCGATCGGGTCTTCCACCGACAGGATGTGCGCGTATTCATTCTTGTTGATGTGGTCCAGCATCGCCGCCAGCGTGGTCGACTTGCCCGAACCGGTGGGCCCGGTGACCAGGATCAGCCCCTGCGGCTGGTTGATCAGCTCGCGGAAGATCGGCGGGCAGCCCAGGTCCTCCAGGGTCAGCACTTCGGACGGAATGGTACGGAACACCGCACCGGCACCGCGGTTCTGGTTGAACGCATTCACGCGGAAGCGCGCCAGTCCGGGGATCTCGAACGAGAAGTCGGTTTCCAGGAATTCTTCGTAGTCGCGGCGCTGCTTGTCGGACATGATGTCGTACACCAGCGCGTGCACCTGCTTGTGATCGAAGGCCGGCACGTTGATGCGGCGCACGTCGCCGTCCACGCGGATCATCGGCGGCAAGCCGGCCGACAGGTGCAAGTCCGACGCCTTGTTCTTGACCGAGAACGCCAACAGCTCGGCAATATCCATCCCCACTCCCCCGCCACGATTGAAATCGAATGAATGCCCGGTCGCGCCGGTCCCCGCCCGGAGTATAGCCTCCATGCCCGGCCGTCAAGCCAGTGGCCGGGCGAATCCGGACTGCGGTCACTGTCCGGGGGGTCGATCGAACCGGTTGCTATGCTGAAGCCGACTGCACAAACCCCTGGGCAAAGATGAATGCACCCGACCCCCGCATCGCCTTCATCGGCGGCGGCAACATGGCCCGCAGCCTGATCGGCGGATTGATCGCCGGCGGCACCCAGGCCGCATCGATCGCCGTGGCCGAACCGGTCGCCGACCTGCGCCATGCCTTGGCGGCCGATTTCGGCGTCGAGGTCCATGGCGATGCCGTGTCCGCCGCGACCGGTGCACAGACCTGGCTGCTCGCGGTCAAGCCGCAGGTGCTGCGCGAGGTCTGTGCGTCGCTGGCGCAGCTGGCCCAAGCACAGCAACCGCTGGTGATCTCGATCGCGGCAGGCATCACCTCTGCCCAGATCGCGCGCTGGCTGGGCGGCGATGTGGCCGTGGTGCGCTGCATGCCCAACACCCCGGCCCTGCTCGGCGCCGGCGCGACCGGACTGCACGCCAATCGTGCGGTGGACGACGCCGGACGCAGGATCGCCCAGACCCTGCTGGCTAGTGCCGGCAAGACGGTGTGGATCGACAACGAAGACTTGATGGACAGCGTGACCGCCGTATCCGGTAGCGGCCCGGCCTACGTGTTCCTGCTGGCCGAAGCGCTGCAGGCTGCCGGCGAAGCCGAGGGCCTGGCACCCGAGGCGGCCCGCGTGCTGACTGTGCAGACGGTGCTGGGCGCGGCACGCATGCTGGATGCCGACCCGCACGTGCCGGCCGCTGAACTGCGGCGTCGCGTCACCTCTCCGGGCGGGACCACGCAGGCCGCGCTGGACTCCTTCGCGGCCGACGGTTTCGCGGCGATGGTGCAGCGCGCGGTGCATGCGGCACGCCTGCGCGGGGCCGAATTGTCGGCGGCCCATGACGAAGCGGCATCGTCATGCTGATCCGGAGCCTGCCATTCGCCATGCTGCTGGGCTTCGGCGCGGTGCTGGGCGGTTGCGATGCCGCCCCGGAACCGTCACGGCAGACGGTCGTGACCACTGCCGAGGCAGCCGCGACCCATTCGGTGGCGCTGGGCGAGCAGGTCATCGCCGCGCGCGTGATTCCCACCCGGCAGCTGGATGGGTCGGTGACCCGGCGCTACGGCATCGACCGCGACGCCGACCGCGCGCTGCTGCTGATCACCGTGCGTTCTGCCAGCGGCGATGCGATCGCCGCCGACGGCCTGCAACTGACCGCGCAGGCCGGCGAACTGCATGCCGCGCCGACAGCCGTCGCGCTGCGCACGCTGCAGGTGGATGGCTTCACCGATGTCGTCGGCACGCTGCAGGCCAAGCCACCGGCCACGCTGCGCATCGTGATCCAGGCCGAACGGGGCGGTGCGCGCGCGCAACTGACCTTCACCCACGACTGGCTGCCCTGATCCCTCTCGATCATTCCTTGCTGGTCACGCCTGTGCCGCCTGCCAACGCCGCACGATCGCAGCGATGGCGGCTACGCCATCGGTCAGCGCGGCGGGACCGGGCTGCAGGATCAGCGGCGACTTGATTTCGTGCACCCAGCCATCGCGCACGGCCGGAATCGCCTCCCAGCCCGGACGCGCCGCCACCTGTTCCGGCCGGAAGCGCTTGCCGCACCACGAACCGAGGATGATGTCGGGCGCGCGCCGGATCACCTCGCCCGGATCCTCGAGGATGCGTCCGCGCGCCAGTGGCTGCACGGCGCGTTCCGGGAAGATGTCCGTGCCGCCGGCGATGCGCACCAGTTCCGCCACCCACTGGATGCCGGTGATGGGCGGATCGTCCCATTCCTCGAAGTAGACGGTCGGCCGCTGCGCGTGCCTGGCAGCCGAGTCGGCGATGGCTTCCAGTCCGGCCTGCAGTGCATCGGCCCACGCAGCGGCGCGAGCGGCCTCGCCGACCAGTGCGCCCAGCCGGCGGATGTAGTCCAGAATGCCGGCCACGCTGCGGTGATTGGCGATCCACACCTCCACGCCGCGACGCACCAGTTCGGCGGCGATGTCGGCCTGGATGTCGGAAAAACCGATGGCGAAATCCGGTTGCAAGGCCAGGATCCGGTCGATCTTCGCGCTGGTGAAGGCGCTGACCTTCGGCTTGTCGCGGCGCGCCTGCGGTGGCCGCACGGTGAAACCGGTGATGCCGACGATGCGCTGCTGCTGGCCCAGCGCGTACAGCGTTTCGGTGGGCTCCTCGGTCAGGCAGACGATGCGCTGCGGGCCGGTCACGGGTACAGCAACCGCCGGCTCCAGTGGCCGGCCTGGTCGCGTTCGTACGCGTCGCGCTGGTGCAGGCGGAACTGTGCGCCGTACCAGAACTCGATCCAGCGCGGACGCACGCGGAACCCGGTCCAGCGTGGTGGCCGCGGTACCGCCCGGTCCGCGAATTGCTGCTCCATCTGCGCCATGCGTTGCAGGAAGGTCTCGCGGCTGTCCAGGGCCTCGCTCTGCTTGGATGCCCATGCACCGAGCTGGCTGTCGCGCGGGCGGCTGGCGAAATAGGCGTCGGCCTCGTCGTCGGGGACCAGATGCACCCGCCCCTCGATGCGCACCTGCACCCCATCGCGCACCCGCGGCCAGTGGAACAGCAGCGCCGCATACGGGTTCTGCTGCAGTTCGCGCCCCTTGCGACCATCCAGATGGGTGTAGAACACGAAGCCGCGTGCATCGTGCGCTTTCAGCAGCACCGTGCGCAGCGACGGGCGCGCATCCAGCGCGGCAGTGGCAAGCGACATCGCGGTGCGGTCGGGCTCACCGGCAGCCAGGGCCTCGTCGAACAGGCCATCGAAGGTGACCAGGGCTTGCGCGTACAGGGGATCGGTTTTCATCCGCCTATTGTGCGCACGAGCCCGGCTGCCGTGCAGGATCGTGCGCCGCCGCGGGCTGTTCGCTGGTTCATTCCACGATGAAGGTGATCTTCAGGTTGACCCGCCATTCGCGCACGCTGCCATCGGCATTGGTCACCACCTTGATTTCGTTGACCCACGCACCCTGGATGTTCTGCACCGTTTCGGCGGTCTTGCTCAGGCCGCTTTTCACGGCGTCTTCGACGCTGCTGGCTGAAGAGGCATTGACTTCGATCACTTTGGCAACGGACATCGCTTTTTCCTTCGCTATGGGATCGCTCCCGGAACGGGGCAGCGTGCGGCAGCCGTGGTGAAGCCGCCGTCGCGGTAGCATGCATGGCATGACATCCCCCGCCAATCTCATCCTGATCGGCCCCATGGGCGCGGGCAAATCCGCCATCGGCAAGTCGCTCGCGCGCCGGTTCGATCTGGCTTTCGTGGATGCCGATGCCGCCATCGAACAGGCCACCGGCGCCTCCATCGGTGCCATTTTCGACTGCGAGGGAGAAGCCGGCTTCCGCCAGCGCGAACGCGCGATGCTGGCCCGGTTGCTGACCGACTCCGGCCAGGTGATCGCCACCGGCGGCGGTGCCGTGCTGGATGCGGAGAATCGCCAGCGCATGCGCGAACGCGGCCTGGTGCTGCATCTGCATGCCGACGTACCCACCCAGCTGCAGCGACTGCAGCACGATCGTGCCCGGCCGCTGCTGCAGCGCGACGACCGCGACACCGTGCTGCAGGATCTGGCCCGAATCCGCGATCCGCTGTATGCACAGACGGCACATCTGCGCTTCGACACCTCCGGAAAAAGCCGTGCCGACACGCTGGCCCAGCTGCAATGGATGCTGCAGGCCCGTTGGCCAGGGCAGGCGTCGGCATGAACGCGCCCGCCGCCCGGGTCCGGGTCGCTGGCGCCACGCCCTACACCATCCACATCGGCACGGGTCTGCTGCACGATCCTGCGCTGCTGGCCGCAACCTGGCGGGGGCGGCATGCCCTGCTGGTGAGCGATGACCATGTCGCGCCGTTGCATGCCGATGCCGTGATGCAGGCCCTGCGCGCAGCCCATCCCGAAACCCGCATCGCCTCATGCGTGCTGCCGGCCGGCGAAGGCAGCAAGACCTTCGACGGCCTGCGCGACGTCATCGATGCCCTGGCGCGACTGGGCGCCACCCGCGACGCCTGCGTATATGCACTCGGTGGCGGGGTGGTCGGCGATCTGGCCGGGTTCGCTGCGGCCTGCTGGATGCGCGGCATCGACTGCGTGCAATTGCCCACCAGCCTGCTGGCGATGGTCGATTCGTCAGTGGGCGGCAAGACCGCCATCGACATCCCGCAGGGCAAGAATCTGGTCGGCGCCTTCCATGCCCCGCGCGCGGTGATCGCCGATACCCGCGTGCTGACCACGCTGCCACCACGCGAACTGCGGGCAGGGCTGGCCGAAGTGGTGAAATACGGCGCGATCGGCGATACCGCCTTCCTGAACTGGCTGCACGACCACGCCGCGGCACTGCTGGCCGGTGATGCGGATGCGTTGCGGCACGCCATCTGCACCAGCTGCCGGCACAAGGCCGCCATCGTCGCCCGCGACCCGCTGGAACGCGGCGAACGCGTGCTGCTCAATTTCGGGCACACCTTCGGCCATGCCATCGAGGCCGAACAGGGCTACGGCGGCCTGAACCACGGTGAAGCCGTGGCCGTGGGCATGGTGCTGGCGGCACGGCTCTCGGCCTGCCTGGGACTGGCCGACTACGCGCCGGCCGACGAGCTGCTGGCACTGCTGCAAGCATTGCAGTTGCCCGTGCGGCTGCCGGATGGCCTCTCGCCCGAGGCATTGCTCGCCCGGATGCGGCTGGACAAGAAGGCCACTGCCAACGGCTTGCGCTTCGTGCTGTGGAACGGCCCCGGGCAGGCGCGTCTGGTGGATGGCGTGGACGAGGCCTACGCGCTGGCGGTGTTGCGGACCTGAAGCGGCCTGCGCGATGGCGGCCGTGCTGATTACACTATCGCGATGCGCCTGCTTCTCCAGCAACCTCCCGATGGCCCGGAGGCCCCGCGATTCGTGCAGCTGACCCTGCAACCGGATCTGCTGGGCGGCTGGACCCTGCTGCGCGAAACCGGCCAGACCGCCGGGCGCAGCACGTTGCGCCGCGAACAGTTCGCGGATCAGGCCAGTGCCGTGGCCGCGCTGGAAAAGGCCCGCGACCAGCAGCTGAAGAAAGGCTTCCTGCTGATGTTCGCGCAAGGCAGTTGAGCCTCCTGCCTTCCTCCCCACATTCTCACTCCGGATCATCCGCATGTCCCTGCCTGCCCCGAAGAACGATCGCCTGCTGCGCGCCCTGCGCCGCCAACCGGTGGACTGCACGCCGGTCTGGCTGATGCGGCAGGCGGGCCGCTACCTGCCCGAATACCGCGCCACGCGCGCGCGCGCCGGCAGTTTCCTGGGCATGGCCAAGCATCCGGAAGTGGCCTGCGAAGTCACCCTGCAGCCGCTGGCACGCTTCGATCTGGATGCCGCGATCCTGTTTTCCGACATTCTCACCATTCCCGACGCGATGGGGCTGGGGCTGTACTTCGCCGAAGGCGAGGGCCCGAAATTCGAGCGGCCCGTACGCAGCGCGGAAGACATCGCCCGGCTCGGCGTGCCGGATATGCAGGCCGACCTGGGTTACGTGATGGATGCGGTACGGCTGATCCGCCGCGAGCTGGACGGCAAGGTGCCGTTGATCGGCTTTTCCGGCAGCCCATGGACACTGGCCTGCTACATGATCGAAGGCGGTGGCAGCAAGGACTTCGCACGGATCAAGGCGATGGCCTTCAACGCACCCGACCTGCTGCACCGGCTGCTGAGCGTGGTGACCGATGCGGTGATCGCCTACCTGTCCGCGCAGCGCGAGGCCGGCGCCCAGACACTGCAGGTGTTCGACACCTGGGGCGGCGTGCTGTCACCGGCCATGTACCGCAGCTTCTCGCTGCCTTACCTGCAGCGCATCGCCGGCGAACTGCAGCGTGGTGCGGGCGAGCAGCGTGTCCCGCTGATCCTGTTCGGCAAGGGCAATGCTCCGCACCTGGGCGTGCTGGCCGACAGCGGCGCGGAAGCCGTCGGCGTGGACTGGACGGTGACCCTGGAAGACGCCGCCTGGCAATGCAAGGGCAAGGTGGCGCTGCAGGGCAATCTGGACCCGGCCACGCTGTACGCCAGCCCGGACGTGATCGCCGGACAAGTGCAGGCAGCGCTGGACAGCTACGCACGCGGCAACGGCGGATCGCGCGAGGGGCACGTGTTCAACCTCGGCCACGGCATGTCGCCGGACATGGATCCGGAACACGTGGCCGTGCTGGTGGACGCCGTGCATGCCGGCAGCCGCCAGCGGATGCTGCAGGAGCAGTGATCCAGCTCCAGCGAAGGCCTGAACAAGTCCGTCCTGGATTTGTCGGCCTCCGAGTGACTCAGAGGATTCCTAGATCGGGTCGGCCCGCGCGACGACACGTGCGATGCCCTGCGCAAGGATTGCGCCTGTCACCGGCTTGCGCAGGAATCCATCGAAGCCGGCTGCCTGCGTGTCCGTCTCCGCATCGCCATCGGCACGCGCGGTCAGCGCAACCAGTGGCCGGTCGAACCCCATTGCACGCAACTGTGCAGCCAGAGCGATGCCGTCGATGCCCGGCAGATCCAGGTCGAGCAGGGCCAGGTCGAAGGCGTGCTGCGACAGCAGCGTCAACGCCTCAAGCGCGTGCGTGGCATGCACCACGGCATGGCCCTGGAGGCGCAGCAGGGCGATGATCACGTCGGCAACGATGGGGTCGTCCTCCACCAGCAAAATAGTTGATCGTTCAACCGGTGAAGCGTCATCGGTGGAATCCCGCACCGTGGTTCCCGACGGCAGCGGCAGATCGACCGTGAACACCGTCCCCTCGCCCAGCGTGCTGTGCACGGTGATGCCGCCACCCATCGCCAGGGCCAGTTCCTGCGAAATCGCCAGCCCCAATCCGCTGCCACCGTAACGCGCGCTGGTTTTTGCCCCTTCGGCCTGTTCGAAACGCCGGAACAGACGCTCCTGTTGTTCGGCGGTCATGCCGGGCCCGCTGTCTCCCACCAGCAGGCGCACGCCCTGTGGCTGCAGCGGCAGCACTTCCAGCGTGACATGGCCGCTGTCGGTGAACTTGATCGCGTTGCCGAGCAGGTTCAGCAGGATCTGCTCCACGCGGGTGCGGTCGCCATGCAATGTCGCCGGAACTGCCGCATCGATGGCATCGGAGAACTGCAGCCCGCCGCGCTCGGCCAGGGGGGCCATCAGATCGACCACTTCGCGGATCAGGCCGCGCAGGTCGAAATCGCGTGCATCCAGCTCCAGCCGGCCTGCCTCGACCCGTGCCAGATCCAGCGCATCGTTCACCAGCCGCAGCAGGTGTTCGCCCGCGCGATGGATGGACTCGGCATAGCCGCGCTGCCGGGTCTGCAGCGACGTGCCCAGCAGCAGCTCGCTCATGCCCATCACGCCGGTCAGCGGCGTGCGCACTTCATGCCCGAGATTGGCCAGAAAGCGGGTCTTGGCCTGCGATGCCTGCTCGGCCAGTTCGCGCCGCTGCTCGCTGAGTGCATGTGCATGCTGGCGACGCACGCGTGCGCGGTATTCCAGCGCCATCAAGGCGAGCAGCGCCAGCGCCAGCACGCCGAATGCCGACAGTGCCCAGCCGGTGCGCCACCAGGGCGGGTCGACCAGAACCGGAATGGTGATCGTTTCAGACCAGACCCCGTCCGCATCGGCAGCGCGGACATCGAGCAGATACCGTCCAGGCGGCAGGATCGGGAACATCCGCTCGCCTGTCGTGCCCACCTCCACCCAATCGGCGTCGACACCATTCATGCGGAACTGGTACACGTGTGCACCGTTGTTCCTGAAGGACGTCAGGCGGGCATCGACTCTGAAATCGCGATCGCGGGCGCGCAGATGTACGCTGCCGTCGTTCGAGGAGAGGGACACGATCGAATTTTCCCGTTTCGCGTCAACGGCTTCGATCTGCAGTCGCGGCACGGCATCCGCGGGTTTGAGTGTGCGCGGGTCGAACAGGAACAGTCCTTCGGGAGTGCCTCCCGCGATCCACCGTCCATCCGGTGACGACACCAGATTGGATAGCACTTCCTGTCCGGGAAGGCCATCCCGCATGGTGTAGAGCCGAAGCCGGCCAGTCGAAGGATCCAGCCGCAGCAGACCTCGACGGGTTCCCGCCCACAGCACTCCCTGGCGATCCTGCAACGCATGCCCGACGGCCACGCCTTGGATATCGATCCTGCCGACCTGTCGATACGATCCGGCATCTTTCCGATAGCTGAACACGCCCTCCCCGGAAAACGCATGGAAGACACCAGGCCGCATTCGGTCGAAAACGATGGCCGTGATCAGCGACGGGACATCCTCGGCTACCGGCACGAATTCGGCACGCGCATCATCCCATTCGAGAATGCGATCACCCGAACAGATCCAGACTTTCCTTCCAGGGGTGTCCACAAGGCAGGAAGCGGGATTCGCACCGGGAGTTTCCGCCGGATAAGGCACGCTCGGCAGCCAACGCCCCTGCTTGTCCATGCGCTGCAACCCCGGCCTCAACCTCGCGTCAACCCACAGCGTTCCGTTGCCATCCTCGACCATCGCAGCAATGTGGCTTGTGAAAGCAACCTTGCCGGCCCCGGCAAAGCGGAGCACTGCGCGTTTGCGCCAGTCGTAACGCACCAGGCCGCCGAAATGCGCGAGCCACACGTCACCATCCTGCCTGACCCGCATCAGCTTCAACGGAAAGCGGCCGCCCATGCCCTGCTCGCGATGCAGGATCGCTCCGTCGCGAACCCGCACCTTCTCCAGGATGCCTGCACTTCCAGCCGTCCACAGCGTCTCTCCCGAGCCATCAGCGAGGGCCAAAGCAGCCGGAAACGCGTTCCCCAGCGTTTCCGGATGGTCGATCCGGCGTGCCAGCACCGAAAAGCGGGACCACTCCTGCGGCAGATACCACAGCCCGGCATCTGCCGTGGCAAACCACAAACCGCCTTCGTGGTCCTCGAGGGCATCCGTGAGACTGGGCCGGACGATTCCCATCGACGTGGCGCTGAACAAAGGAACATCCTGCATTCGTCCTTCATCCAGCAGGCCCAGCCCGCGATCCGTTTCAAACCACAGGTTGCCGCCACTGTCTTCGAGCATGAGCCCGATGCTGGATTCAGGCCGTCCCGGCAGCGGTGCCAGATCGCCGCCGGACTTCGGTTCGTAGCGGCTCACGCCCATCCCCGTCCCGATCCACAACGCACCATCCCTGGTAAGCGTGAGGACGTTGACTCGCGGCATGTGCTGTGCGCCTGCAGGCAGCCGCCGGATGTTTCGCCCCTCCAGGCAGGCAGTGCCGTTGGTCATGCCCAGCCATGCACGCCCAGCTGCTTCGAATGCGATGGAAATGACCTCGCCCGGCTCCGGCGCTGCGTCGTCCAGACTTTTCAATGCATGTTTTTCGATCACATTTTTCTTCGTGATGCTGTAGAGCCCCCCGCTCACGCTGACCCACATGGTGCCATCCGGCGCCGCTTCGATAGTCAGCACCGGTTCGTCGTGCAGTTGCCGGAAGTGCGGAAGAGACGCAGGCAAGGCGGTTACCTGCCGATCCTTGTCCAGTATCCTCACGCCTTGCTCGGTGCCGACCCATATGCGGTCCTGCGAGTCCACGGCGACGGCGTACACGGCATTCGAGGGCAGCCCGTCTTCTATCCGCCAGATCCTGAACTGGTAACCGTCGTAGCGCACCAGCCCGTCCACGGTCCCTATCCACAGATATCCCTGTCCGTCTTCGGCCAGGGCGTACAAGCGATTCGAGGGCATGCCGTCCGATACCGTCAACTGGCGTGGACGCGGCGTCAGCGGCAGCGCAAGCACATCGCATGCGACGATCATCGCCAGCAATATCAGTAACGCCCAACGCATTGCCCGGTGCTGCCCGCCAGACTGGCCGATCGTCCGGAACGCAGGGCCCGCACGCTTTACGGCCATAGCCCTCCGTCGTGGCCAAGCCTCTGCAGGCGGGCAGGCATCAGCCTTCATGCGTCCGCCATTTCGCCACGTCTGCCGCATCGAACGGCCACTCCAGCTCGCGTCCGTCGCCGTCATCGCGCAGCACGGGCACCCGGTGGCCGTAGCGCTCTTCCAGCTCCGCATCCGCGTCGATGAACACGCTGTCGAATTCCGGCAGCCGTGCCTGCGCCAGGACGGCCAGGGCTGCGTCGCACAGGGCGCAATCGTCGCGTTGGTACAGGATCAGCGGCATGCTGCCGGGGCATGATGGGTACGCGACTAGAATAGTCCCCATCGGCCATCCGTGCCGAGCGGAGCACAGCCATGGCGGTCAGCACCTTCGACTTGTACAAGATCGGCATCGGACCCAGTTCCTCGCACACCGTGGGCCCGATGCGCGCGGCGGCGCGTTTCGTGGACAAACATCTGGTCGAAGGCGGCAGGCTGGAAGCGGTGGCGCGCATCCGCGCCGAGGTGTTCGGCTCGCTGGCCCTGACCGGACGCGGCCACGGCACCGACAAGGCCGTGATGATGGGTCTGGAAGGTCATCTGCCGAACCGCATCGACCCGGACATCATCCCCGAGGCGTTGCAACGCATCCGTGCCGAGAAGCGCATCCGCCTGGCGGGCACGCAGGCCATCTCCTTCAACGAGAAGACCGACCTGGTGATGAACAAGCGGCAGAAACTGCCGTTCCACACCAACGGGATGCGCTTCACCGCGTTCGATGGCGACGGCAACGTGCTGGCGACGCGCGACTACTATTCGGTCGGCGGCGGTTTCGTGGTCAACCAGGACGAAGCCGCGGAGGACCGCATCGTCGCCGACACCACTGCGGTGCCGCATCCGTTCGATTCGGGCGATGCTCTGCTGGCGCGCTGCGCCGACACCGGATTGTCGATCGCGCAGTTGATGCTCCAGAACGAACTGGCCTGGCGCGATGCCGACGCCATCCATGCGGAATTGCGGGCGATTTGGCAGGCCATGCAGCAGTGCGTGGCGCGTGGCATGCGCGAATCCGGCACGCTGCCAGGCGGTCTGCACGTGGCCCGACGCGCACCGGCACTGTGCGCGGAACTGTCCGCGCGCCCGGAAGCCGGCATGCGCGATCCGCTGACCATCCTGGACTGGGTCAACCTGTACGCGCTGGCCGTGAACGAGGAAAACGCAGCCGGCGGCCGTGTGGTGACCGCGCCCACCAACGGCGCGGCCGGCATCCTGCCGGCCGTGCTGCACTACTACGACCGATTCGTGCCCGGCGCCAACGAGCAGGGCGTGTTCGATTTCCTGCTCACCGCCGCGGCCATCGGTATCCTGTACAAGGAAAACGCCAGCATTTCCGGGGCCGAGGTCGGCTGCCAGGGCGAGGTGGGCGTGGCCTGTTCGATGGCCGCCGGCGGCCTGGCCGCGGTGCTGGGCGGTACCCCGTCGCAGATCGAGAATGCGGCGGAGATCGGCATGGAACACAACCTGGGCCTGACCTGCGACCCGATCGGCGGGCTGGTGCAGATTCCCTGCATCGAGCGCAACGCGATGGGCGCGGTGAAGGCGATCAATGCCGCGCGCATGGCGATGCGCGGCGATGGCAAGCACAAGGTGTCGCTGGACAAGGTGATCAAGACCATGCGCGACACCGGCCGCGACATGCAGGACAAGTACAAGGAAACCAGCCGCGGCGGCCTGGCGGTGAACGTGATCGAATGCTGAATCGCGACATTCGGGTGTGTGCATCTTGCATGCACACCGGCTTCGTTACGGTGGGTGCAGTTCCTTTCGGCCCAAGTCCATGATCCATGTACTCGCACTGGCCCTGCTGGCTTCACTACCCCACATCGCCCTGGCCCAAACAGGCACATCAATGTCGCCTTCGGCATACGGCGGTCGTCTGGAAGGTTTCGACTACGCCTTCCCAGTGCGTGAATTCACGTTCCAATCGCAGGGACAGTCGCTGGTCATGGCCTATCTCGATGTCCCGCCGTCGCGCGACGCCAACGGCCGCACCGTGCTGCTGCTGCACGGCAAGAATTTCTGCGCGGGCACCTGGGAATCCACCATCCGCGCCCTCACTGCCGCCGGGTATCGCGTGATCGCACCGGACCAGATCGGCTTCTGCAAATCGGGCAAGCCGGCGATGTACCAGTTCTCGTTCGCTCAGCTGGCCGCCAACACGCGGGCGCTGCTGCAATCCCTCGGCATTGACAGCAGCGTGGTGCTGGGCCATTCGATGGGCGGCATGCTGGCCACGCGCTATGCGTTGCAATATCCCGACGCCACCGAGCAGTTGCTGCTGGTCAATCCGATCGGGCTGGAAGACACCAAGGCGCTCGGTGGCCGCTGGCAGGACGTGGATGCCTGGTATGCGGGCGAATTGAAGACCACGCATGCCAGCATCCGTACGTATCAGCAATCCGTGTATTACGGCGGCGACTGGAAGCCGGAGTACCAGCGCTGGGTGGACATGCTGGGCGGCATGTACACCGGTCCGGACCGCGAGCGCGTGGCCTGGAACCAGGCACTGGCGTCGGATATGGTCTACAACCAGCCGGTGCTGTACGAATTCGGCAACATCCGCGTGCCCACCACGCTGTTCATCGGGCAGAAGGACCGCACCGCCTTCGGCAAGGCGCTGGCGCCGAAGGCGATTGCCGACACCCTGGGCAACTACCCCGCACTGGGCCGACGCGCCGCGCAGGCCATTCCGGGGGCGCGGCTGGTGACCTTCGACGACCTCGGCCATTCGCCGCAGGTGGAAGCGCCCGGCCGTATCGAGGCCGCGCTATTGCAGGCGCTGCAGCGCGACACTGCCGCTGCGACATCGCCGGCATCGCCGTAGTCCGTACCTCCGGAATCCGTCATCCCACCGCTGCCTGCGGCAATGCCACAGCGGCCTGCGACGCCCGCTCCAGTGCCGCATCGATGTCCGCGCACAGGTCATCGGCATGCTCGATGCCCACCGACAGCCGCAGCAGACCATCGCCGATACCGGCAGCCGCGCGCGCATCGGTGCTCATCGCCGCGTGGGTCATCGTGGCCGGATGCGCCACCAGGCTTTCCACCCCACCCAGCGATTCGGCCAGGGTGAAGCAGCGCAGTCCATCCACGAAGGCACGCGCGGCCGCTTCGCCGCCGTGCAACTCGATGCTCAGCATCGCGCCGAAACCGCGTTGCTGCCGCGCCGCCACCGCATGGCCGCAATGCGTGTCCAGACCCGGATAGTGCAGCGCGCGCACCGCGGCATGGCCCTGCAGGCGCTGCACCAGTGCCGCGGCATTGTCCTGATGCACGCGCAGCCGCGCATCCAGCGTGCGCAGGCCGCGCAGGGTCAGGAAACTGTCGAATGGCGCACCGGTGATGCCCAGCGCATTCGCCCACCAGGTGAACTGCTGGTGCAGCTCGGGCGTGGCCGCGATCACAGCGCCGCCCACCACGTCGCTGTGGCCGTTGATGTACTTGGTGGTGGAATGCACCACCGCATCGGCACCGAAGTCGATCGGCGTCTGCAGCGCCGGCGACAGGAAGGTGTTGTCCACGATGGCCATGGCGCCGGCCTGATGCGCGGCGGCAATCACGAAGCGCAGGTCGGTGATGCGCAGCAGCGGGTTGGATGGCGTTTCGATCCAGACCAGTTTCGGCTGAAGGGCCAATGCATCTGCCAGTGCGCGCGGATCGGTGAAGTCGGCCAGGGTCAGCTCGAATGCGCCCTTCGCCGCCAGCGCCTGGAACAGCCGCCAGCTGCCGCCGTAGCCGTCGTGCGGCACCACGATGCGATCGCCCGGCTGCAGGCAGGCGTGCAACACCAAGGTGATGGCCGCCATGCCGGTGGCGGTGACCACGCCGCCGGCGCCGCCTTCCAGGTCGGCCAGGGCCTCGCCCAGCAGATCGCGGGTGGGATTGCCGCTGCGGGTGTAGTCGTAAGTGCGCTTCTCGCCGAATCCGGCAAAGCTGAAATTGGACGACAGCACCAGCGGCGGCGTCACCGCGCCGAAGGCGGTATCGCGATCGATCCCTGCGCGCACCGCCGCCGTGGCCGGATGGACATCGGTGATGTTGCCGTCGGCGCTCATGCCACACCTCCACACAGCGCGGCGCGCAGCAGTGCATCCACGGCTGCGGGTTCCTTCAGAAACGCATCGTGGCCGTAATCCGAGCGCAGCAGGCGCAGCTGCGCCTCCGGCAGATGCTCGACCAGTTCGCAGATATCATCCAGCGGCACCAGCCGATCCTGCGCCACGCCCAGCACCCAGGTCGGCGTGGCGATGCCAGCCGGGTCCACCCGATGCAGGTCGATGGATTCCGACAATCGCACGAACGCGGTCGGATGCGTGCGCGCCACGTAGCGCTGGCCACAGACATCCAGATAGTTCTCGGCGGCGCAGCGCACCTGCCCGTGTACGATGCGCGGCGGTTCGGCGAACCGCTGCGCGAATTCCTCCGGCGTGCGGTAGCTCAGCATCGCCAGTTCGCGCGCCAGTGCCAGGCCCGCGGCGGCATCGCATTGCAGTGCACCCAGCGCCACGGCACGCCGCTGCAGGGCGCGCCACGCACTGGCAAACGGATGTGCCCGATGCGCGGCACTGATCACCACCAATGCATGCAGCCGCTGCGGATGGCGCGCGGCGAACTGCAAGCCGCTCATGCCGCCATACGAACTGCCGATGAACGCCTGCACGCGGTCGATGTTCAGCGCTTCGAGCACCCCGGCAATCGCGTCGGCCTGGTCGGCGGCATCGATGGGCACATCCAGACTGCCGTCGCTGCCCAGCCAGTCGATGGCAACGAGGCGCTGCCGCTGCAGATCGAAGCTGTCCGCCTGTCCCTGCCACCAGCCCGGTTCCGGGAAGGCCGCACTGGCCAGCACGTGCCGGTCGGCGGAAATGCCGCCGGCCACCACCAGCACCGGTGCATCCGCCGCGCCCACCACTTCGTAGCGGATGCGTACCGTCTGAAGGCCGGCATGGCGCATCCGCAACGGCACGCACAGCGTGCCGCGCACGGCATCACTCGGCGGCAGCGGGCTCAGGTCGATGAAGACGTCCGCAGTCGTATCCGGTGCGGTCGGTCGGAAAGTGGCTTCGGTCAGGCTCATGGTGGTCACCCCGGTGGCGGAAGGCCATCGCATCGCGCAGGGGTGGCAGAGTCGGGCGGAGCCATCGCATGACGCATCCGCACCCATCTGCCGGCGACCTCAGGTCCCCGCAGGAGTTGGCACCTTGAGGGATGAACCCTCAGGTTGCCCCGGCGTCTTCGGGCCTGCCCCTCAGCCGGTCTTGATGGATGGGCGCATCCTGCCACCGCTTCGGACAGATGTCAATCGCTTCATCCGCATCAAGCGATATGTTTTGAAACGACTATCGATGGACCCGCGCTTTGGGCGATACTGGGCGGCTTATGAAAATCGCATCCCCACTCGCGGCGGGCCTGTGCCTGTCGCTGCTGGCCGCCTGTTCCAGCACCCCTGCAGCCCGCGCCCCGAAGACCGCCGCACCTGCTCGCCCCACTCCGTACGTGGTGGCCGAACGCTACGTGTCCAAACCCGTCGCCGACGAGGAACTCGATTCGCTGGCGACCTGGTACAACAAGGCCGACAAGCGCACCTGGCTGATCGCCAGCGGCAAGTCCACCCATCGCCTCAGCGTGTTCGACGCAGCCGATGGCAGCTTGCTGCGCCACGTCGGCGGCAAGGGCAAACGTGCGGGCCAGTTCACCCGTCCCAACGGCCTGGCGGTCAGCGGCGATCTGTTGTTCGTGGTGGAACGCGACAGTCCGCGCGTGCAGGTGCTGCGATTGCCCGGCTTCACCCCGGCCGGCACGTTCGGCAGCGATCAGCTGCGCAGCCCCTACGGCATCTGGGTGAATGGCGGCGACGCGAAAACCCTGCACGTGTATGTCACCGACAGCTTCATGCAGGGCGAGAAGAAGGACGTGGTGCCACCGCTGACGCAGCTGGACCAGCGCGTGCGCCGTTATCTGGTGACCACCGACGGCAAGGGTCGCGTGCAGGCCAGCTACGGCGGCAGCTTCGGCGATCGCAGCGAATCGCGTGCCCTGCGCATGGTGGAATCGCTGGCCGGCGATCCCACCCGCGACCGCCTGCTGATCGCCGACGAGGCCACCCGCAATGCCGACGGCAGCCCGCGCGAGTCCACCTTCCGCAGCTACAGCCTGGCCGGCCAGCCATCCGGGCGCAGCCTGCCGGCCGGCAGCTTCGATGCCGAGGCCGAAGGCATCGCGCTGTGGGCCTGCAGCGAGAACAGCGGCTACTGGATCGCCGCCGACCAGCTGAATCCGCACACGCTGTTCCGGGTGTTCCATCGCGACAGCCTGGACCTGATCGGCAGCTTCCGCGGCAACACCACCGCGCACACCGACGGCATCACCCTGCGGCGCGACGCCAGCACCGCCTTCCCGGCCGGCGCGTTGTACGCCGTGCACGACGACAAGTCGGTGAGCGCGTTCGACCTGCGCGATGTGGCACGCACCCTGGGCCTGCCCCAGGCCTGCATGCAGTGAGATGCGCCGGCTTGCCGCCCTCGGCTGTCTGATCGGGGTCCTGCTGGTCACGCTCGACGCGCCAGCGAACGATGTCTATCGCTGGACCGATCGCCAGGGCAACGTGCACTACGGCGACCGTCCGCCGGACGGCACTGCAGTCCGCGACCTGACCCGCATTCCAGTGGCGCCTGTCGCCACTCCGCTGGCCCGGTTGACGGTGGAACGTGACGGCCAGCGCTACCTGGCCTGGGCGCAGAACAACCTGCCTGCACCGGTGGAAGTGATGCTGCATCTGCGTCGCTCGCGCAACCTGAGCAGCCAGCCTGCATTGCCCGCACGCGCCACCCTGCCCGCGCATGGCCGCGTGCTGGTGGCCTATCTGGATCCGGCCGACGGCAAGGCCGGTCCGGAATTCGAACTGGGCCTGGAAACCGTGCCCGGACGCCCGGACGCCACCGTGCACAACGTGCAATACCGCTATCCGCTGCAGAGCAACCGGGTGCAGGTGGAACAGGGCTATGGCGGCAGCTGGAGCCACGCCGACCCGGCCAACTTCCACGCGGTGGATTTCGCCGCCGACGAAGGCACCCCGGTGCTGGCCGCGCGCGACGGCATGGTGATGCTGACCGAGGACGGCTATTCCGCTTCCGGCAACGACCGCGACGTGGATGCCGGCCGGGCCAATTTCGTGCGCATCGTGCACGACGACGGCAGCATGGCGCTCTACGCGCACCTGCGCCACGGCGGCGTGGCCGTGAAACCCGGCCAGCGCGTGCAGGCCGGCTCGGTGATCGGCCATTCCGGCAACACCGGCTTTTCCAGCGGGCCGCATCTGCATTTCGTGGTGCAGGCCAATCGCGGCATGCGGCTGCAATCGGTGCCGTTCCGCATGTTCACCCCGCACGGCATCCTGAAGCTCGATGCCGTGCGCCACGAACCGGCCGCGCAGCCCGGCCCGGCTGCCGCATCTGGCCTATAATCCGCAGCCGGTTTTTTCCGCTTCACGCGCGCGACGCGCCCGCACAGCCATGTCCACCATCGCCCGCGAAGCGGATCGCCGCCGCACCTTCGCCATCATTTCCCACCCCGACGCCGGCAAGACCACGCTCACCGAAAAGCTGCTGCTGTTCGGCGGCGCGATCCAGATGGCCGGCTCGGTGAAGGGCCGCAAGGCTGCGCGCCACGCCACCTCCGACTGGATGGCGCTGGAGAAGGAACGCGGCATCTCGGTGACCTCGTCGGTGATGCAGTTCCCGTACGAGGGTCGCGTCGTCAACCTGCTCGACACCCCCGGCCACGCCGACTTCGGCGAGGACACCTACCGCGTGCTGACCGCGGTGGACAGCGCACTGATGGTGATCGACGTGGCCAAGGGCGTGGAGGAACGCACCATCAAGCTGATGGAAGTCTGCCGGCTGCGCGACACGCCGATCATGACCTTCATCAACAAGCTGGACCGCGAAGGCAAGGACCCGATCGAGCTGCTGGACGAAGTGGAAAGCGTGCTGCAGATCCGGTGCGCGCCGGTGACGTGGCCGATCGGCATGGGCAAGCGGCTGAAGGGCGTAGTGCACCTGTTGACCGGCGAGGTGCATCTGTACGAGGCCGGCAAAAACCACACGCGGCAGGATTCGACCATCTTCGCTTCGCTGGACGATCCGGGCGTGGAAGCGGCAATCGGAGCCGACATGCTGGCCGAACTGCGCGACCAGCTGGAACTGGTGGAAGGCGCCTCGCACCCGTTCGCCATCGATGCCTACCTGCGCGGCGAGCAGACGCCGGTGTTCTTCGGTTCGGCGGTGAACAACTTCGGCGTGCAGCCGCTGCTGGACTTCTTCGTGCAGCATGCGCCGTCCCCGCGCCCGCGCGCCACTACCGGCCGCGAGGTGCAGCCGCACGAGGACAAGCTGACCGGATTCGTGTTCAAGATCCAGGCCAACATGGATCCGCAGCACCGCGACCGGGTGGCCTTCTTCCGCATCTGTTCGGGCCGATTCAGTGCCGGCATGAAGGCCCTGCACGTGCGCAGCGGCAAGGAGATGAAGCTGGCGAACGCGCTGACCTTCATGGCCAGCGACCGCGAGATCGCCGAATACGCCTATCCGGGCGATGTGATCGGCATCCACAATCACGGCACCATCTCGATCGGCGATACGTTCACCGAAGGCGAGCTGCTGCACTTCACCGGCATCCCCAATTTCGCGCCGGAACTGTTCCGTCGCGCCCGCCTGCGCGACCCGCTGAAACTGAAGCAGCTGCAGAAAGGCCTGGCGCAGCTGAGCGAGGAAGGCGCCACCCAGTTCTTCCGTCCGCTGATGAGCAACGACCTGATTCTGGGCGCGGTGGGCACGCTGCAGTTCGACGTGGTGGCCTACCGGCTGAAGGACGAGTACGGCGTGGAGGCGCAGTTCGAGCCGGTGCAGGTGGCCACCGCGCGCTGGATCCGCTGCAGCGATGCGAAGACGCTGGAAGCCTTCCGCGACAAGCACGCATTGAACCTAGGCATCGATGCCGCCGACCAGCTGGTGTATCTGGCACCGACCCGGGTCAATCTGCAGCTGGCCGAGGAACGCGCGCCGGACGTGCAGTTCCTGGCCACGCGCGAGCACGCCTACGGCAGCATGGCCGGCTGATCGACGACTGCACCCATACGCATTCGAACGGATTGCATCCCGGCAAGCATTGCGGCATCGTGCTGCGATGCAACAGCCCGACTCGACGCTGCGTGCCGAACGCGAACTGCATGCCGATGCGGTATCAGCGGCAGTGGGCTTGTGGATCGCGGTGCTGGCTGCCATCCCGATGGTCGCACTGGCTGCGCGTGAGGACGCGTGGCGATTCGGCTCGGCACTGGTGTTTGCACTGTCGCTGGTCGGCCTGCATCTGGCCTCCACGCTGTACCACCGCGCCGCGCCCGGACCGCGCAAGCTGCGCCTGAAAACGCTGGACCACTGCGCCATCTACGTGCTGATCGCCGGCACCTACACCCCGTTCACGCTGATCGGACTGCGCGGGCCGCTGGGCTGGACGCTGTTCATCGCAATCTGGTCGCTGGCCGCGATCGGACTGCTGTTCAAGCTGCGCTTCACCGGACGCTTCAAGCTGTTTTCCACCCTGGTGTACGTGGCCATGGGCTGGCTGGTGATTGTGGCGATCAAACCGGTGTTCGCCAGTCTGGATGCGTGGACCTTCGGCTGGGTGCTGGCCGGTGGCGTGGTGTACACGCTGGGCACGCTGTTCTACCACCGGCCGTCGGTGCCCTACTCGCACGCGATTTGGCACGGCTTCGTGATCGGCGGCGGCATCTGCCATTACGTGGCGGTGCTGGCGCAGGTGGTGCCGGGCAGCGTTCCCGGATGATGCCGAGAGGCTGAACATCGCACAACGGCTTTCACCCCTGCTTGACCTTGCGGACGACAGGGTGGGCGGCGTCCGAACGCTGCCGAAACCGCCTCGTGTCCGCAACCGCAACCGATACCATTCCTGCACCCGACGATCCGCAAGCACCCGCGCCGCCTCCGCGCCGACGGCGTCCGCTGTTGATCGGACTCGGCCTGCTGGCGCCGGGCATCGCGGTGGTGATCGCACTGTGGGACTGGAACTGGTTCAAGCGCCCGGTGGAATGGCTGGTGCAGAAACAGACCGGCCGCAGCTTCAGCATCGGCGGCGATCTGGACGTGGACCTGGGTTGGACGCCGGTCATTCGCGCCGACCGGCTGCGGCTGGGCAACGCCAGCTGGTCGAAGCAGCCCGACATGGCCCGCACCGACCGGCTGGAATTCGCCATCGAATTGTTGCCGGCCGTGTTCCGGCGCGAATACCGCATTCCGATGCTGCGCCTGACCAAACCCGACGTGCGCCTGGAAACCGGCCCGGACGGCAAGGGCAACTGGGTATTCGATACCGACCAACCCGACGAACCCGGCAATCGGCCCGAATTCCGCGATCTGTGGATCGATACCGGTCATCTGATCTACGTGGATGGCAAGGCCGATACCTCGGTGGACGTGGCCGTGAACAGCCGCCAGCCCGGCAAGGGC
The DNA here is from genome assembly GCA_003240695.1 of Pseudoxanthomonas suwonensis. Classification (GTDB taxonomy): domain Bacteria; phylum Pseudomonadota; class Gammaproteobacteria; order Xanthomonadales; family Xanthomonadaceae; genus Pseudoxanthomonas_B; species Pseudoxanthomonas_B suwonensis_A. The sequence continues at coordinate 22,118 of QFNC01000028.1, forward strand.
GATGCGCTGCCCAGCATGGCCGTGACCGGCAAGGGCCGCTGGAAAGGCAACGCCTTCACCCTGGACGGCACCGCCGAATCGCCGCTGGAACTGCAGAACACCGAGCAGCCCTACCGTATCGACGTGAAAGCGGTGAGTGGACCTAGCCGTGCGCATGCCCGCGGCACGCTGCTGGACCCGCTGCGGCTGCGCGATTTCGACCTGAAATTGGAACTGGCCGGCGAGAATCTGGACGACCTGTACCCGCTGATCGGGGTGGCCACGCCACCCACGCCGCCGTATCGCTTCGATGGCCGCCTCACCCGCGACATCAACGGCCCGGACAGCAGCACCTGGAAATATGACGATTTCGCCGGCACCGTGGGCGACAGCGACCTGGCCGGCATGGCGCATGTCACCACCGGTGCGCGCACCTTCCTGAAGGCCGATCTACGCTCGAAACGGCTGGATTTCGACGATCTGGCCGGTTTCGTGGGCGGTGCGCCGCAGTCCGGCGGCAAGGAAACCAGCAATGCCGAACTGCAGGCGCTGGCGGCGCAGCGCGCGGCCAGCCCGAAGGTACTGCCGGCCACGCCGTACAACCTGGACAAGCTGCAGGCGATGGATGCCGACGTGCGCCTGCGCGCGGCCCGCATCAACGCGCCGTCGCTGCCGCTGGACGACATGGATGCGCACCTGTATCTGGACAAGGGCCTGCTGCGGCTGGACCCGCTCAACTTCGGCGTGGCCGGCGGCGACATCCGCTCCACCATCCGCATGAATGCGCGCGAGGCGCCGATCCGCACGCAGGCGAAGATCGCCGCGCGCGGCCTGCATCTGGGGCAGTTGCTGCCGAATGCCGAACTGGCCAAGGACGCGATCGGCCGCGTCGGCGGCGATGCCGACCTGACCGGCGCCGGCAATTCCATCGCCGCCCTGCTGGGCAGCTCGAATGGCGAGGTGCAGCTGGGCATGGGCAAGGGCCGCATCAGCAACCTGCTGATGGAACTGGCGGGCTGGACATCGCCGAAGCGCTGAAATTCCTGATCACCCAGGACAAACAGGTGCCGATCCGCTGCGCATTCGGCGATTTCTCGGTGAAAAACGGGGTGATGGATGCGCGCTCGCTGGCATTCGACACCACCGACACCATCATCATCGGTGAGGGCACCATCGATCTGCGCGATGAAACCTTGGGCCTGACCCTGAAGCCGCGGCCGAAGGACCGCAGCCTGTTCGCGTTCCGCGCGCCATTGCAGGTGGATGGCACGTTCAAGCATCCGGGGTTCCGCCCGGACATGAAGCGGGTCGGTTTGCGCGGCGCGATCGCGCTGGCGCTGGGCAACATCGCGCCGCCTGCGGCGCTGCTGGCCACGCTGGAAATGGGCGGTGGCGAGGATGCCGGTTGTGGCGGCCAGTACGCGAAATAGGGGTTGCGATCAGCGGCGCGACCACCACGACGGCGGCAGCATCCGTACCAGCACGCGATCGCCCAGCATGACATGGTGATACAGCCCCGCCGCGGCATGCAGCACCACCAGGATCCAGATGACCCATTCGCCAGCGGTTTCGTGCAGATCGTGGGCGGCTTCGCGCAGATCGCCCAGCGCATCTCCCAGCGGCGTCTGCGCCAGACTGGGGATGTCGAACAGGCCGAAATAGTGCACGGTGGAACGGATGCCCAGGTAACCGGTGATCGGCATCAGGATCAGGGCCGCGTACAGCGCCCAGTGCATGGCGTGCGCTGCCAGCAGTTGCAGCCGGGGCGCGGGCACGTCGTCCGGCTGCCGCTGCGTCACGCGCCACAGCAGCCGAAGCACCATCGCCACCAGAATCGTGATGCCGATACTGAAATGCAGCTGGATCGCGGCCGTGTTGGCGTCGGTCCCGCGCTGCGTGAACCACTCGCGGTAGTAGATGCTGGCGTACGAACCCAGTAGCAGCATCGCCGTGCCCCAGTGCAGCCAGCGCGCCAGACGTCCGTAGTGGTCGGGCGTGTTGCGCCACGGCGAAACGACGGCGGATGGTGGGCTGGGTATAGTGTCCAAGGCGATCATCCATTGCAGGGGAAGTCCAGTGTACGAGGTCGGAGTGGGCGTTTGCAGACGTGGCGCATCCGGTTGCGGGGCCGGCCTCGTCAGCGTCTTGCTGCTGTCGGCCGCGTTGACGGGATGCCATCGTGAATCACCATCACCATCACCATCACCATCACCATCTCCATCCCCATCGGCGACTGCACCTGCACAGCATGCGGACATGCCCAAGCCAGCCACGGCGCCTGCCGCACCCGACATCCCCGGCGATGTGGTCACTGCCAGTTATGCCTGCGAAGGCAACCGGGTGGATCTGCTGGAGAACCAGGGCATCGCCCGCATCACGATGAGCGATGGCCGGCTGGCGCGGCTGGGGTCGATGGCCCGCAGCACCCCACGCACCTGGCGCGACGTGGGCCTGGCCTTCACCCTGTACCCGACTGGTGCGGTGCTGGAAGAGGTCGGCGGCTGCACGCTGGATTGCACTGCGTTGCAGGCCACGCCTGATTCCGGCTGATTGCCGGATCGCCGTCTTCCGACGATGACGCCGGCCCGGCTGCCTCAGCCGCTGATGTACTGCTGCAGCGCATCCAGTTCGCGCTGCTGGGCGTCGATGATCGCCTTGACCAGGTCGCCGATCGACACCACGCCCAGCACGCCGTCATCGTCCACCACCGGCAGATGCCGGAAGCGGTGCTGCGTCATCAGCTGCATGCACTGCGCCACGCTGGCGCCGGGCGTAACGGTGACCACCTGCGCGGTCATGATGTCCCGCACCGGTGTGTCGCGCGAGGAGCGGTTCTGCAGCACGATGCGGCGCGCGTAGTCGCGCTCGGACAGGATGCCGGCCAGCGCCGGGCCATCCATCACCAGCACCGCGCCGATGCCGCGCTCGGCCATCAGGCGGATGGCGTCGATCACCATCGCATCGGGGGCGATGGCGAACACCTCCGCGGGCTTGCCCTGCAACAATTCACGCACGCTGGACATCGTCGGCTCCTGCTCGGTCGGGGGAAGCGGGTGATTCCAGCGACCCTACACCCGTGCTGGGCAACCACGTGTCAACGAGATACAGCGGCCGCTGTTTCACTTCCATGAACAGCCGGCCCAGATATTCGCCAATCAGCCCCAGCGCGATCAGCTGCACCCCGCCCAGAAACAGGATCACCGCCATCATCGTCGGCCAGCCGGCCACCGGGTCGCCCCAGGCCAGTTTCTTCGCCACGATCCACAGGCCGTAACCGAACGCCAGCAGCGCCGTCAGCAAGCCCAGATAGGTGGCGATGCGCAGCGGCGCGGTGCTGAATCCGGTGATGCCATCCAGGGCGAAGTTCCACAGTTTCCAGCCGTTGAACTTGCTGCGGCCTGCGGCGCGCGGTGCGCGTTCGTAGGGAATGGATGTCTGCCGGAACCCGATCCAGCCGAACAGGCCTTTCATGAAGCGCTGCCGCTCGCGCAGCTGTTGCAGCGCGGCCAGCGCCCGCGGCGACAGCAGGCGGAAGTCGCCAGTGTCGCGCGGAATCGGCGTCTTCGACAGCCAGCCGATCACCCGGTAGAACGCGTGTGCGGTGCTTTTCTTCAACCAGCCTTCGCCATGCCGGGCCGTGCGGGTGCCGTACACGTCGTCGAAGCCCTCGCGCCACCTGGCCACGAACTGCGGGATCAGTTCCGGCGGATCCTGGCCATCGGCATCCAGGATCATCGCCGCGCCTTCGCGCACCTGGTCCAAGCCGGCGCTCAGCGCCGCTTCCTTGCCGAAATTTCGGCTCAGCCGCAGCAGCGCCACACGCGGATCGGCCACGGCAATCGCCTGCAGCACCGACCAGGTGCCGTCTTGGCTGCCATCGTCCACGTACAGCACGCGACCGTCCAGCTCCGGCAGGCCATCCAGCACCGTCTGCAGGCGCGGATGCAGCACGGGCAGGGCATCGGCCTCGTTGTAGGCGGCGATGACCAGGGTCAGGCGCTCGCGGGACATGCCCGCAGAGTGATCGTCATTCATTGCAGCTGCTCCAGATGCCCCACTCCGCCGATCGCGCGCATCTGCCGCTGGATGGCCCGGGTGCGGCGCTGCACATAGGGTCCGGGGTTGCGCACACTGTAGCGGCGCGGGCTGGGCAGCACCGCGGCCAGTCGCGCGGCCTCGGCCGGAGTCAGATCGGCCGCATCCTTGCCCCAGTAGCTGCGCGCAGCCGCCTGGGCGCCATAGATGCCATCGCCGAACTCGGCCACGTTCAGGTAGGCGGTCAGGATCCGCTGCTTCGGCCACAGCGTCTCCATCAATAAGGTGTACCAGGCTTCAAGCGCCTTGCGCAGCCACCGGGTCCAGCCTTCGCCCTGCCACAGGAACAGGTTCTTGGCCGTCTGCTGGCTGATGGTGCTGCCGCCGCGCAGGCGCCGGCCGCGTGCATTGCTGGCGCGCGCCTTCTCGATGGCAGCGCGGTCGAACCCGTCGTGCCGGGCGAACTGCTGGTCTTCGGAGGCGATCACCGCCACCGCCAGATGCGGCGAGATGCGCGAGCCGTCGCGCCAGTCGTAGGCCACCCGGAAGTCGCCATCGCCCTTGCCCACCGCTTCCAGCTGCCGCCACAGCATGAACGCCGAGAACGGCACCGGCACGACTCGCAGCACCAGCACCTGCAGCACGCTGAACAGCAGCAGCCACACCGGCAGCCACAGCAGCCGGCGCCGCCAGCGGCCAGGCGCTCTTCCGGCACCGGTGGCTTGTTGGTGCACCCGATCGTCCCCACAGTCTGGAATCGAATCGTCCATTATCCGCATGCAAACCCTGCCCAGCCAACCATGACCACCGCACCCAGCCCATCCCCGCCGGACACCGACCGTCTGCTGCGCTTCCTGCTGCCCGATGCCGGCGTGCGCGGCGTGCTGGTGGATCTCGGCGACACCTGGCAGCACATCCATGCCGATCGCGACTACCCGCCGGCCATCGCCACTCTGCTTGGCCAGGCCGCCGCGGCCGCCGCGCTGTTCACCGGCCATGCCAAGGTCGATGGCCGCCTGTCAGTGCAATTGCGCGGCAGTGGCCACTTGCGCACGCTGTTTGCCGAATGCACCGCCGCCGGCACCCTGCGCGGCATCGCCCAGCTGGCCGAGCACAGCGATGCAGATGACGATGTCGCTTCGCTGCAGTCGCTCGGCCCCGATGCCGTGCTGGCCATTACCATCGAAAATCCGGGCCGGCGCGGTGGCGATCCCATGCGCTACCAGGGTCTGGTGCCGCTGCAATCCGACACCCTCGCCGGTGCCTTCGAAGCGTACTTCCGCCAATCCGAACAGTTGCCCACGCGCCTGCTGCTGGCCAGCGACGCCGGCCACGCCTGTGGCCTGATGCTGCAGAAACTGCCGGGCGATGAAGGCGATGCCGACGGCTGGAACCGCGCCAGCCTGCTGTTCGACACCCTGCCGGCCAACGAACTGCTGCAGGTGCCCGGCCCCGCGCTGCTGCAGCGCCTGTTCCACGACGAGCACCTGCAACGGTTGGGCAGCCAGCCGCTGCGCTTTGCCTGTTCCTGCTCGCGCGAGCGGGTGGCGGCGATGCTGCAGGCCTTGGGCGAAGACGAAGCCAATGCCGCCCTGGTGGTGGATGGCCAGGCGGAAATCCGCTGCGAGTTCTGCGGACAGACCTACCGCTTCAGCCCCGGCGACGTGCGCCTGCTGTTCGTCGAGCAGGCAGCCCACGCCGAAGCCCCGCAGCGACTGCAGTGAACTCATTCTCACTTCAACGGCGTGGATGCCTTTGGCAGCATTGTTAAAGAAACATAAATCGGCTATGGTGATGGTGTCCAAAGCCGCGGAACCTGTCGGCCCCACCGGAGTCTGAGCTGCACCATGCGTCATCTGCTGCCCCTGTCGCTTGCCTTCCTGCTCGCCTTCGGCGTGGCACCGGCTGCGCATGCCCAGCAGAAGGCCGCTGCCAAGCGCGACGACACCGCCGTGCTGCCGATCTGGAACAACACCAACGGCAAGCTCGAGGCGGTGCTGGTGCTCGAACCCACCGAGGAAAGCAGCAAGGTCGGCGTGCGTTCGCGTTTTGGTCTGTCCACGCTGGATGCAGCCTTCGGCCTGCAGGCCGGCGACTCGCTGGCACTGCTGTGCAATGGCAATGGCGGCCTGTCCAGCGCCATCGGCAACCTGGCCAACAACTGCCTGCTTGCCAGCCTGGGTGGTGATGCCGACAGCAGTCGCCGCACCAGCGCCGGAACCAATTTCAGTCGTCCCGGTGGCCGGGTCGGCGTGCAGGCCGGCCACAGCCGCGACACCCTGCCGGCCTGGCTCACACCGGGGCTCTCCTCGACCCGCGTCGACGTGAACGACCTCACCGTGCACGGTCGCAAGAACATCGGCACCCAGGGCTTCGTCAGCATCGCCGGCACGGTGGCCAAGGCCCGTCTGCTGTCCCCGGCCGCCGCCGCTGCATCCGGGCTTGCCAGCGACGAGTGGAGCGCCAAAAGCCTCAGCTTCGGCGGCGGCATCGGCAACTTCAGTGCCAACATCATCGGCCAGGTCGTGGACACTCCCGGCCAGCCCAAGTGGGAAGGCCTTGGCGTCGGCCTGACCTGGCGCACGCCATGGAGCGGCCAGCTCAGCGTCGGCGCCGACAACGTCGTCACACGCGGCAGGAATCCGTTCGCCCCCGGCGGCGACGCCAGTCATCAGGACGACGAAGGCACGGTCCCGTACGTGCGCTACCAGCAGGACCTCTGACAGCCCATCGCCCGAGCCGGGCATCCACGTCCGGGACTGTCGGACATGCCTTTGGCTGCGCCATGCGACTCGCTGAACTTCTCGTGAACCAGCATCGCGCTCGCGCTAGATTTTTTAACAACACTTTAATTATTGAGAAAACCCCGCTACTATCGGCGGTGCCCGGTCTGTTTTGGCGTCCATGTTGGAAGCCGCCGACACGGGTTTCCCATGGGATACCCAAGACACACTTGTGGAGAGAGCAATGACATTGAAGACCACCCAGCTCCGCGACGCGATCCGCTATGCGATCGCCGTGGGAGCCACCGCAGTCGTCGGCACCGGTGCGGCTTACGCGCAGGACACCACCGGCGAACAGCAGGAGGAAGCCACCAACCTCGACCGTATCCAGGTCACCGGTTCGCGCATCAAGCGCGTGGAACTGGAAACTTCGCAGCCGGTGTTCAGCCTGAGCCGTGAAGACATCCAGGCACAGGGCCTGACCTCGGTCGGAGACGTGATCCAGAACATCACCGCCAACGGTTCCGCCCTCAACAGCACCTTCAACAACGGCGGCAACGGCGAAACCCGGGTCAGCCTGCGCAACCTCGGCTCCAACCGCACGCTGGTGCTGGTCAACGGCCGTCGCTGGGTCGGTGGCACCGGCCTGGGTGGTGCAGTCGACCTGAACACGATTCCGACCGCTGCCGTGGAACGCATCGAAGTGCTGAAAGATGGCGCATCCACCATCTACGGTTCGGATGCCATTGCCGGCGTGGTCAACGTGATCTTGCGCAATGAATTTGATGGTGCCGAAGCCAATGCGTTCCTGGGCGTGTTCGACAAGGGCGACGGCTTCAAGCAGTCCTACGATTTCACCATTGGCAGCACCGGCGAACGCTTCTCTGCCTTGATGAGCATCGGCTACGTGAAGGAAGACCCAGTCTGGGCAGGTGATCGCGAGATTTCCGCCGTTCCGACCTTCAACACCGGCCTTTTCTTCGGTAGTTCGACTACTCCCAACGGACGATTTGCACTGTGCAGAGAGTCAATTGATGCTACCAGTGGTCGCTGCCTTTACTCAGATGGTCGCGATCTGGATGGGGACGGTGCAACAGATGCTGCTCCAGAGGTCCGGCCCAACGGAACAACGGGCCAATTCACCTACAATGACGGTGCCAGTGGCCTGAATTGGCGCAATCGCACCGGCGCAGACGTCTACAACTTCGCCCCAGACAACTACCTGATCACCCCGCAGGAGCGCAAGTCGGTATTCGGCAAGGCCTCATTGGACATCACCGATAATGTCCGCTTCACGGCTCAGACCACCTACAACAATCGTCGTTCAGAACAATTTCTGGCGGCCATGCCGATCGTGCTGGGCTCCGGCCCTGGAGCCGGTACTCAGGCCCGCACCATCAGCATCAGTGCCGACAGCATCTACAATCCGTTCGGAGCACCGGTCAGCCGCATCCAGCGTCGTGCCATCGAAACCGGTGGTCGCAGCTTCAATCAGAATGTCGACACCTTCGCGTTCTCGGGCGTGTTCGAAGGCTCTTTCGAGCTGGGCGATCGCTTCTGGACCTGGGACGCCGGCATGGTGTATGGCCGTAACGACCAGAACGACACCACCAATGGCCTGTTCAATGTGCTGGCTTTGAAGAACGCGCTGGGTCCGTCGATGATCGACGCCAATGGCAATCCGATCTGCGTGTCAACACCCGGCAATGCCTTAACTCTTATCCCGGGCTGCGTGCCGCTTAACCTTTTGGGCGCGGTGGGGTCGATCACCCCGGAAATGCTGGCCTATTCAACATTTGTCGCCCATGACGAGTTCGGCTACAAGATGACGCAGTACTTCGCCAATATCTCCGGCGAATTGTTCGACCTACCTGGAGGCAAGGCCGCAATCGCGTTCGGCATCGAGCGCCGTACCGAGGATGGCTTCTCCCAGCCCGACGCGCTCATAGCCTCCGGCAACACCACCGGCAACGCCGCCTCACCGACCAAGGGTGGTTACCAGGTCGACGAAGCCTATCTGGAAGCCGTGCTGCCGCTGCTGAAAGATGTACCGGGCGCCAGCGAATTGGAACTGAGCTTCGCCACGCGCTACTCCAAGTACGACACCTTCGGCAACACGCTGAACAGCAAGTTCGGCTTCAAGTGGCGTCCGATCGAAGATCTGCTGGTGCGCGGCAACTGGGCACAGGGTTTCCGGGCTCCCTCGATCCTCGAACTCTACCAGGGCGTTGCCGACTCGTTCCCGCAAGTCACCGACCCCTGTAACTCGGACGTGTTCCCGCAGCTGACTGCCGAAGCCCAAGCACGCTGCCTGGCCCAAGGCGTAGCGCCGGGTGGCTATGACCAAGGCAACCCGCAGATCCGCATTGATACGGGTGGTTACTTCGGATTGCAGGCGGAGAAGTCGATCAACCGCACGCTGGGCTTGGTATGGTCGCCGAGCTTCATCGAGGGCTTCGATGTATCGCTCGACTGGTGGCGCATTGTCATCGAAGATGCCATCACCACTCGCAGCGCCCAGTACATCCTGGACCAGTGCGTCAAGCGCGGCGATCCACGTTACTGCGCGACACCGAATTTCGCCACTGGCACGAACGGCTTCACGCGCTTCCCCGGCGGCGAAATCAACCAGCTGCTTGCGGTTGCCGAAAACACAGCCCAATTCGACGTGGAAGGCTATGACCTGACTGTCAACTACCGCATGCCGGAAACGGCCGTCGGCAAGTTCAGCTTCAGCTGGGATACCACCTATCTCGCCAATTTCGACCAAGGCGATGCGGATGGCAACTTGGCGGGCGAATATTTCGACCGCAGCAACAACTGGCGCATCCGCTCGAATCTGCTGGCACGTTGGGAGATGGGTGACTGGGGTGCCACCTGGGCCACCCGCTACTTCTCGCGTCAGTACGAAGACTGCAGCACGATGGCATACTACGGCTTCGGCGATCTTTGCTCTGATCCGGATCGGCAGATCGATAATCCCGAAACGCCCATCGCCGACCTGATCGATGCACCGCGCAACAAGATTGGCGGCACGACGTACCACGATGTGTCGGTTTACCTGAACACCAGTTGGAACGCCAAGGTGACGCTGGGCATCAACAATGTGTTCGACAAGCACCCTCCGTTGGCCTATTCCACCTTCGCCAACACCTTCGACCCGCAGTACGAGCTGCCCGGCCAGTTCTTCTACCTGCAGTACAACCAGAAGTTCTGATCCGACACGCAGCACCGCAACACGAAAAGGCCCCGGGTTCCGGGGCCTTTTTTTGCATCTAGCGGACGCTGCGCAGCCCGTCGATCAGCGGTTGCAGATGATGGGCATAGTGACGCCAGATCTCGCCGCGATCCTTCACGATGCCGGACCGGGCCAGTGCGGCACTGGCCGTGGCGATGCGCCCGCCGGATCGGGCCACGTCCACCTGCGCAGGCTGATAGTCGAAGCCGCAGAATTCCGCCACCTCGCGGATCGTCCCGTCCGGATCGTCCACCAGCCGCTGGTATTCCACATTCAGCACGGTCCCGGGCAACACCTGCGACCAGTGCGCCATGACCCGACGGTATTGCAGATAGAACGCGGCCAGCTCGTCCTGCCGATACGAATAGCGCGCAACCCCTGCGAAAAACGTGCGCAGGTTGGAAAAGCAGGTCGCCACCGGATCGCGTACCAGGTTGATCACCCTGGCCTGCGGCAATGCCTTGGCGATGAATCCGACGTTCCAGAAATTCATCGGCAGTTTTTCGGTGAACCACGGCTTGCCCCGCGACAGCCATCGTGCCGATTCGGCGTAGCGTTCGGCGACAGCCTGATAATCCGCACCGCGTGCGCGCTTGACCGATTCCAGATCGGGCTGGCCGCCGCTGGCAAAATGGTCGGTGGCCCAGTGCATGGCCGCATCGAACGCCGCGGTTTCGCCGGCGTCTCCGATGTCGCTGTGCCCGGACAGCATGCGTTCCAGCAACGTCGTGCCGGAACGATGCATGCCGACGATGAAAATCGGCGTGGATGGCAGCCGAGTGGTCCCCGCTGCGGCCTTCAGGAAATCGGGCGTGCACAGTCCGATCATCGCATCGGCTAGGGCTACGTCCTCGGCCGGTTCGTACTGGATCAACGCCCGACGTGCGCTGCATGCCTGGTCGAGGGCTTGCCAGGCCGCTTCGTAGTCTCCGATGTCGTGCAGCTCTTTGTGCAAGGCATAGTAAAGATAGGTTTCGCCTTCGCCTCCGGGCCGGGCCTGACGCAACTGCTCGTGCAAACGTGCCACATGATTGGATTCAGCCGTCTGCGGCCTGGCTCCGGCCAGCATCCAGCTGTTCTGGAACAGCTTGGGGTCCGCGGCAAGCGATGCTTCGTAGCAGGATTCGGCCAGCGCAGTCTCGCCAAGAAACAGCTGCTGATTCCCGAGCACATACAGGGCCGTGGCATTCCGTGGCTCGCGTTGCACGGCGTGCCGCGCCAGCGCCATCGCTTCCGTCTGCGCGCCGATCGAGCTCAGCATGACCACCCCGCGTGCCAGCACGTCCACCGGTGCCTGCGACGCGAACGCGGGACGCCCGAGGCATTCCACCAGCTTCTCGTACTCGCAGAAATAGCGCAGCCGCTGCGCCAGTGCATACAGCAGCGCCGGATGTTCCGGCTTGGCCTGCCACGCCTGCAGCGCCAACCGGTGCGCGGAACGGTGCTGCCCCAGTTCGCTTTTCAGGTTCGACAGGCCGATCAAACTGGGCACATGCCCGGTCTGAAGTGACAACGCCTGGCGGTACAGCCGTTCGGCCCTGCCGAAGTCGCGCTGTATGGCGGCATCGTCTGCCTGTGCCCAAATCGGATTCGGATCCATCAATGCCTCGTCATCATCAGCTGTGTCGCGCGCCTGCTTGCGGCCATGGGTCATGCCTGCATCAATCGCCAGTGTCTTTCGGGATTCACGGCGATCGCGCGCATGGCCGCCTGCAGATGCTGTTCGTGCCATTGCAGCGCATGGGCAAGCTGCCTTCCGAAGCTCGATTCCAGCATGCGCACGTCGCGTTCGCGTTGTGCGAAATCATAGGGGGCCGAGACTGCCTTGGCATTGCGCGACTGCACGTCATCCACACGGGCACGTCTGCGCGCCGCACACGCATCGATGCCTAACCACGCTGCGGCTGTGTCGACCACGGAACGCAGGTCCTGCGCCATCTCGTCCATATCCAGCACGCGGACACGAGCGGGGCCGGCGGCCTGCAGCAGATCGGCAACGACTTCGCGCTGCGCGGCCCACTGCAATGCAGCCGCGCACAACATGTCAGGCGGCGAAAACGCGGCCGCCGGCAAGCGCGCGTGGTAGGCACTGGCTCGCAGTGCACGTTCTGCCAGCAAGCCGATCTTGTCCTGCGTTTCGGATGTCTTCTTGATATTCGATACCAGGAAATCCCGCAACGATGACGTCAGCACGACCGCGCGACTGCCGGGCGTGCATGCCATCGAATCCACAGCGATGTTGAGCGCCGCATGCGTCGGCTTCACCATCACGGCCCCGCCCGGCTTCCAGGCGCGACCCAGCAGCCATGCGGATTTTTCGATCAGGTCCCGGAATGGGACAGGCCAGCCGCTATGGCGCGCATCCCCCAGACGTCGCAGGATCAAGGGCTCCTTCAGCACCATGCAATCCAGCGGGTCGTGCAGGGCACGCGCCAGCAATGTCGATGCGCAGAACGAGGTATGGAAAAGCCAGCCCAGGCGTTCGGGCCGGGGTACTTGCACGCGATCGGCATCGAGCGACCGAGCTGCAGACAGGTCGGCATGAATCCGGGTGTCCAGGAAAACCGATCGCTCCAGCACCTCCGCACCCAGTGTCAGCATCTCGAAGCGACGCTGCGGCACGTGCAGGTCCACGGGGAACCAGCTGGCTTCATTCATCTGCTGCAAGACTTGATGCTCATGCCGACGTGGGCAGCCCATTGATGGAGCGATCATCCAAGAATAGCGCGTCGAAGACAGATCCGACATGCTTTGGCATCGAGCGGATGGATCGGCAATAAAAAACCCCCAGCCGAAGCTGGGGGTTCGAAGAAAGACCCTGGCAATGACCTACTCTCGCATGCTGAATGCACACTACCATCGGCGCATGCGCGTTTCACTTCCGAGTTCGGAATGGGATCGGGTGGTTCCACGCAGCTATTGTCACCAGGGAGACGGTGGAGCGTCGCTTGCCGGCAAAAGTACTGACGGCAGCGCCTGTCTCACATGGGTAACTCTGGACGTAGCGATCATTTGATCGATTCGCGCGTTTCGCGAAGCATGGCAAAGTGACTTGAGGTTATATGATCAAGCCGCACGGATCATTAGTACTGGTTAGCTCAATACATTGCTGTACTTACACACCCAGCCTATCAACCACCTGGTCTTGATGGTTCCTTTAGGGGGCTTGTGCCCCGGGAGATCTCATCTTGAGGCGCGCTTCCCGCTTAGATGCTTTCAGCGGTTATCGCTTCCGAACATAGCTACCGGGCAGTGCCACTGGCGTGACAACCCGAACAC
>QFNC01000029.1 GCA_003240695.1 Pseudoxanthomonas suwonensis
CTTCATCAGGCCGATGTTGCCTTCCTGGATCAGGTCGAGGAACTGCAGGCCGCGGTTGGTGTACTTCTTGGCGATCGAGATCACCAGGCGCAGGTTGGCTTCCACCATCTCCTTCTTGGCCTTGCGTGCCTTGGCCTCGCCGTAGGCCATGGTGCGGCTGATGTCCTTGATATCGGGCAGGCTGACGAACATCGCCCGCTCGGTGGCCCTGATCAGCTCCTGCTCGCCGATGATCTGGTCGCGCACGTCGCGCATGCCGCTGGACCACTTCTGCTTGCGCTTGAGCACCTCGTCGACCCAGCCGGTGTTGGTCTGGTTGCCTTCCCAGGTGCGCAGGAAATCCTTGCGCGGCATCTTGGCCACGCGCGTGGACAGGTCCATCACCCGGCGTTCGCGGTCCTTGATCTCGGCCAGCACGTCGCGCACCTTGCGCACCAGCATGTCGGTCAGCGGCAGCGGCAGCTTGAAGGTCATGAACAGCTGCGACATCTCCTCGCGCAGCTTGGCCGAGGCCTTCGCGTCGGGACCCTGCTTGGCATGCGCCTTCTCGAACTTGCCGTACAACGCCGCCAATTCGCTCATGCGCCGGGCCACTTCCACCGGGTCGGGACCGGTGTTGACGGTTTCCTCCTCGCCGTCATCGTCCTCCTCGTCGTCGTCCTCGTCGTCCGAGTCCGCATCCGCGCTGGTGTCCGGTGCCGCGGCCTCGACCGCGGCCTCGGCCTCGTCCAGTCCGTCGTTGAAGCCCACCACCACCTCGTTGAGGCGCTTCTTGCCGGCAGTGTGCTGGTCCCATTCGTCCAGCAGCAACTGGATGGTCCACGGGAAGCTGGCCAGCGCCGACATCATCTGCGCCAGGCCTTCCTCGATGCGCTTGGCGATGGCGATCTCGCCCTCGCGGGTCAGCAGCTCCACGGTGCCCATCTCGCGCATGTACATCCGCACCGGGTCGGTGGTGCGGCCACCCTCGGTGTCCAGTGCCGACAGCGTGGCCGCGGCTTCCTCGGCAGCGGTGTCGTCCACCTCGCGGCCGCCGGCGCTGGTGCCGGCCAGCAGCAGGGTTTCCACATCGGGTGCCACTTCATGCACGTCGATGCCCATGCCGTTGATCATGCCGATGATGTCTTCGATCTGCTCCGGATCGACCATGTCGTCGGGCAGGTGGTCGTTGACCTCGGCGTAGGTCAGGTAGCCCTGCTCCAGCCCTTTGCTGATGAGCAGCTTGATGTCGGACTGCGGGGCGGCTTGCCGGTCGTTGGACATGAGAATGGATACCGGTGCATGGCGTAGAGAACCCGGCATTATAACGGCCGGGGACGTAATCCCGTAAGAGGCAGGGCGACAGCGGCGTTCAGGCACGCAGCAGAAAGGTGACCGGGCCGTCGTTGACGAGATGGATCACCATATGGGCCCCGAAACGGCCGGTTTCCACCCCTGAACGGTGTGCGGATCGGCAAACGGACAGCAGCCGGTCGAACCAACGTTCAGCTTCGGCCGGTGCGGCGGCGGTGCTGAAGCCCGGACGCATGCCCGAGCGGGTGTCGGCCGCCAAGGTGAACTGGCTGACCAGCAGCAGGCCGCCGCCGATATCGGTCACCGAGCGGTTCATGCGGCCCTGGGCATCGGCAAACACGCGGTAGCCCAGCAGACGTTCGCACATGCGCTGCACCTGTGCCTCGCCATCGTCTGGTTCCACGCCGACCAGCGCCAGCAGGCCGGCGTCGATGCGGCCGATCACCGCGTCATCCACGGACACGCTGGCCTGGGTCACGCGCTGGATCAGGGCGATCATCGAACCTCCGAAAGGCGGCGGGACAGCCAGCCTAGCCGATCGGCAGCGGTCGCAGGCCGCGATCTCGCTAGACTGGCCGGATGACAGCCGCATCCCGATCTTCGTTCCGACTGCACGCGCTGGCCTGGTTGGCCGGCAGCCTGCCGCCGGCGGCGATGCGCGCCTTGGCGCGGCTGCGGGCTCGGCTGGCATCGCGCAATGGCCGCGACTACCAGGTGGCGCGGACCAACCTGACGTTGATCGCACCGCACCTGGGCCACGTCGCTGCCGATTGGGTCACGCCGGCACGCATCCGCGCGGTGCTGGCCGGCGCATCGCTGACGGCGCTGGAAAGCCTGCGCGTGTGGACGCGACCGGTCAGCCAGAATCTGCAGGCGATCCGCGACGTGCATGGCATGCCCCTGCTGCAGGCCGCCTTGGCAGAGCGGCGCGGCCTGCTGATCGCCGCACCGCACTACGGCAATTGGGAGCTGCTGAACCAGTGGCTGGCACAACACATGCCGCTGGCGGTGCTGTATGCGCCGCCGGAATCGGCAACGGTGGAGGCCTTTTTGAACTCGGTGCGCGGGCGTCCGGGCGTGCGCACCGTGCGCGCCGAAGCCGCCGGCGTGCGCACGCTGTTGAAGCATCTGCAGCAGTGCGGCGCGGTGGGCATCCTGCCGGACCAGCAGCCCAAGCGCGGCGACGGCGTGTTCGCGCCGTTCTTCGGGGTGCCAGCGCTGACCATGACCCTGTTCGCGCGGCTGGCGCAGCGCAGCGGGGCGGCCTGCCTGCTGGTCGCCGCCGAGCGGCGCAGCGACGGCAGCGGATTCGATATCCGCATCCGGCCTTTGCCCGTCGCGGTGGCCGATGCCGATCCGGTGGTGGCCTGCACGGCACTGAATGCCGCCGTGGAAACGCTGGTGCGTGCCGATGAAACCCAGTATCAATGGAGCTACAAGCGCTTCAGCGTGGCACCGTCCGGGCTGGGCAAGGACAATCCCTACTGGCCGCACGCCTATCCCAACCGCCGCAAACGATGACTGCCGACGTCGCACCCGTTGTTTCTTCCGACACCTATGCCACTTGGCAGCCGCTGCCGCGCCGCGGCCGTTGGCTGTTCGCCCTGCAGGGGTTGCTGGCTGGCGCAGGAATGGCGATTGCGGGCAGCATCGCCCTGTCGTTCGTGGTGGCGCACATGCCGATGGCGGGATTGCTGCTGACCGGGACGCTGTGGTTGCTGGCGCCCGCAGTCGGCATCTGGCTGGGACTGCGCACGCACCGCTACATCGCCTGGTCGCTGGGCAGCGAAGGTTTCGCCCTGCGCCGTGGCCGGCTGTGGTTCACCGAAACACGCATTCCCGCCGCCCGGGTGCAGCATCTGGACGTGAAGCACGGTCCGCTGGCGCGCCGGTTCGGACTGGCCACCTTGGTCCTGCACACGGCCGGCACCCGCGACAGCGCCGTGTCCGTTCCCGGGCTGGATGCGGACGATGCCGCGCATCTGCGTGAGGTGCTGGGCCGGCAGCCGGTGCTCGATGACGATGACTGATCCTTCCGCATCCGACACGGTCGACAGCGTCCTGCCGCCGCAGCCGGATCGGCGCCTGCATCCGCTGTCGCCGCTGTTCGTGCTGCTGCACCATCTGCGCCAGTTCATCCTGCCGATCATCGTGTTCCTGGTGCTGGGCCGTGGCGACCGCGACGAATTGTGGTCGCTGGTGGTGATCCTGCTGCTGGGCGTGGCCTCGGTGTGGCGCTACTACACCTATCAATACCGCATTCTCGAGGACCGCCTGGTGGTGCGCAGCGGCCTGTTCGAACAGCAGTTGCGGCAGATCCCGTTTTCGCGCATCCACAACGTGGCCGTGCACCAGAGCCTGCTGCACCGGCTGTTCAAGGTGGCCGAGGTGCGCCTGGAATCGGCCGCCGGCCGCAAGCCGGAAGCGCAGATGCAGGTGCTGCCGCTGGACGCCGCGCTGGCGCTGGAGGCGCTGGTGCGCAGCCATGGCGCGCAGCACGACGCACCCGCCCTTGCAGACACGCCGGATGCCCATCTGTGGCTGCGATTGCCGCTGTCCGAGGTGGTGCGACTGGGCTTGATCTCCAATCGCGGCATCGTGGTGGTGGGGGCGACACTGGTGGCGCTGTCTCAGATGCGCATCCAGGTGCCGGACGCCACGCTGAAGCGCTGGGCCCGGCTGGCGAATGCGCAGGCGCACGATCATCCCCTGACCTGGCTGCATGTGGCCGGTCTGATGATCCTGGCCGTGCTGCTGGCACTGGCACTGGTGCGGCTGCTGTCGGTGGCGCTGGCCATCCTGCAGTACCACGATTTCCGTCTGACCGTGCACGGGCGACGCCTGTCCACCGAGCGCGGCCTGCTGTCGCGCGCCCGCGCCAGCGTGCCACGCCGCCGCATCCAGACCTGGCAATTGCGCGAAACCCCGCTGCACCGGCTGTTCCGGCGTCGCACGCTGCAGGTGGAAACCGCAGCGTCCACCGCCAACGAAAACCAGCGCAGCGTGCGCGACATCGCCCCGGTGGGCACGCCGGACCGGTGCGATGCGCTGATCGCGCGCCTGCTGCCGGCCGGCCACTGGCCGCCGTCGCAATGGCGCCCCCTGCATCGACGGGCATGGATGCCGCTGGCACTGCCATCGCTGTTGCTGCTGTTTCCCGCAGGGGTCCTGATTTGGCGTTTCGGCACGCCGGGCTGGCTGGCGTTGCTGGCTGTGCCGGTGTTCGTCGCAATGGCGATGCTGCATGCCCGCCATGCCGGTTACAGCGTGCAGGGCGAACTGGTCGCGATCCGCAGCGGCTGGCTGTCGCGGCGCTGGCGCTTCGCCGAACTGGACAAGCTGCAGGTGATCCGCCTGTCGCAATCGCCCTTGCAGCGCTGGCTGGGCATGGCCAGTCTGCTGCTGGACACCGCCGGCGCCGACAGCATCGGACCGCCGTTGCGCATCGTGCATGTGCCGATCACCGAGGCCGAACGGCTGCAACGGCATCTGCAGCAGCAGGTGGCGCAGCGGCCGTTGCATTGGTGAGGGTGCAGATGATGGATCAGCGGCTTCGCTGACCGGCCGAATCCTGCATCAAACTGCCGATGCCGGCACGCGCGAACAATGCCCGGGCCCGCGCGGCATAGCCACTGCGTGCCAGCCCCAGATCGACGACCTGCAGATCCGGCCGCAGCCAGTGCGCCGCCAGCAAGGCGGTGGAGCCTTCGCCCAGCAAGCGTGCTCCAGCGGGCAGCAACGGCAGCAGCAGCTCCATCGGGATCAGCGCCGGCAGCACGCACGCCGCACCGGCCTGCAGCAGCAGGCCGGGATCGGGATCGGTTTCGCGCGGATGGTATTTCAAGGCGATGCGCGACCCCTGCGCAGCCACATCGGTCACGGCTTGGCGCAGGGCTTGGGCGAAAGCGGGATCATCGCGCAGTTGATTGGAATGCGGCAGCACCCACACCGCATCGCAACCCCGCAGCTGCGTGCGATCCACGCCGAAGGCGCGGGCGGCATCCAGGCTCAAGCGCAGGAACGCGCGGTTGGCAAGCCAGTCCCGCGGCAGTTGCCGGATCCGTTCCGACCGATACGGCGGCTGCGGCGCCAGTGCCGGAAACGCCAGCCAGGCTTCTGCGATCCAGCGACTGGTGCCGGCATGCGCCACGCGCTGCCACCAGCGGCCGTAGATGCGCTGCTTCACGAACGCATCGACGCGCCGCACCCACGGCCGCTGCCGCACATCGCCCAGATAGGTGTACAGGCCATCATCCAGATAACGCCCGGCCAGGGTGCCGGTGCGCGTGCTCACTCGATGCAGCAGCAACTGGGTTTCCACCTTGCGATCGTTGCCCAGCCACACCTGCTGCGGCGCGAAGTCGGCGTCCAGCGTGCGCAGGGCCGACAGCGTTTCCCGGCGCAGGTCACGTTTTACCTGGCCGCGATGCAGGAAGTGCCGCAGTCCGCGTCCGCGATCGAGCGCGCCGCGTCGATGTTCGGTATGCCGGCCGGGCAGGCGCACGATCGCCTCGAACGGTGTGTCGCGCCAGGCCTCCAGCAATGCCTGCAGACGTTCGGCCAGATCGAAATCCTCCAGCAGGATCAACCGCGCACGACCACCCTGCGCGCGCGCCGCCGCCGCGCAGGCCAGCGCGATCATCGGCGTGGAGGCCACGAACACCCGATTCATGATGCCGGCGCGTGGAGATTCAGGCCGTGCTCGGTGCGGACGCGATTTTCGGTGCGGGTGGTCGCACGGATGGCGTCGTTGGCGGCCTTCATCTCGGGGCGCACGTAGCCGCGTGGATGATCCAGATGGATGCACACCGCCGAAAACCGCACCTGCTTGCCACGGATGCCGGCATTGGCCAGGCGCTCGCCCAGTTCCAGGTCTTCGCCGCCATAGCTCATGCGTTCGTCGAAGCCGTTGGCAGCCACGATGTCGGCCATCCAGCCCGAGGCGTTGTTGCCGCTCCAGCGCGGCTGCGTGGGGGTGATTGCATTCAGCAGCCACTCGCGCCAGCCGGGCCGGGCCCACAGCTTCAGCGAGCGATCCTCGCGCGGCAGTCCTACTGACCGCAGCCAGTCCAGATCGCAGTGCAGGCCCTGGCCTATGACATCCGGGGTGATGCGTTCGCTCACCGCCATCGGCAGCTTGCAGTAGCCGCCGCCGAGAAACCGGCCCGGCTCGCGCAGCCGCAAGTGCTGCGACAGGAAATCCGCGCGCGGTACGCAGTCGCCATCGGACACCACCAGATAGTCGCTGCTCGCCTGCAGCATCGCCATGTTGAGAATGCGGCACTTGCGGAAGCCGTCGTCTTCCTGCCACACGTGTTTCAGCGCGAACGGCAGCTGCGGTCGCAGACGTTCGATCACTGCACGCGTGTCCTCGCGCGAGCCGTCGTCGGCCACGATCAGCTCGAAATCGTGCCGATCCTGCGCGGCCCAGCCTTGCAGGGCCAGTTCCAGCCAGCGCGGCTGGTTGTAGGTACTGATGACGACGCTGGCCACGGCTGAAGGCATGGCATGGATTCTAAGCCGACGCGGCATTGGGCGTATCCTTGGCGCATGACCGACGACCCCATCCGCGTGTTCTGCGGCGCCGACCGCAGCCAGCAGCTGGCCTACCGGGTGCTGGCCGATTCCATCCGCCGCCACACCGCGCGCGACGTGCAGATCCGCACCATCGACAACGGCGATGCACCATCGACCGGCGACCCGCGCAACGCGCCCTACACCGAGTTCAGCTTCGCCCGTTTCGCGATCCCGGCGTTGTGCGGATACCAGGGCCGCGCGGTGTACATGGATTCGGACATGCTGGTGTTCCACGACATGGCCGAGCTGTGGGACACCGACCTGGGCGATGCGACAATCGCCATCGAAATCGGCTCGCGCAGCGCACCCGAACAGATGGCGCATGCCCGCAACCGGCATGCCGCGGTGATGCTGCTGGACTGTGCCCGGCTGGACTGGGACGTGGCCGACATCGTGCAGCGGCTGGGCCGCGATTACGACTACGACGCGCTGATGTCCATCGACCCGGTGGTCGGCCCCGGCGCGATGCAGGAACGCATCCCGGTGGGCTGGAACGATCTGGACCGCTACGATCCAGACCGCACCCGCAACCTGCACTACACCGAAATCCGCACCCAGCCGTGGGTCAGCGCCCTGCATCCGCACGGTGGCCTGTGGGTGGATGCCGTGCGCCGCATGCTGGACGCCGGCACGCTGCAGGCCAGCGATGTGCAGGGCGAAGTCGAACTGGGCTACGCGCGACCGTCGCTGTTGATCGAACTGGGTCTGGAGCCGCACGACGGCGTGATCGCACCGGACTCCTTGGCCGCCATCGATGCGCAGCGCGGCTTCGTGGCCCATCGCAGGCTGCTGGCCCGATTTGCCGAACGCAAGCGCGCCATCGCCCGCCATCGACGCGACCACGCCACCGGCCTGAACGCGGTGTGGCAGCGCCTGCGCTACCGCTACCGGCACGGTTCGGAATAAGCCCTTACAGACAGCTCAGCGCCGCGGCTGCAACGGCCGATACTGTTGCTGCGGGCCACTGCCTTTTGCGGCGACATCCACATTGGCGCACAGGCGTTCGCCGCACAGGGTCACGTCGGCCTGGTTGTAGGCCCGCAGCAGCTCGGCACTGATCTGGTTGTCTCGGATCTGCTTGCGGTAATGCGATGCCAAGTAGAGGCTGCCGGCCAGCAGCACCGCCACCGCGGCAATCACGGAACCCAGGACCTTCCAGGCCACGTGCCGATTCAGTGTTTCGGTTCGTCGCACCTGCGCGGCCATGGCCTCGGCCCCGTCCTGCAGCAATTGCCCGGAATCGCGCAGCCGCTGTTCGTATCCGGCCATGGCCTGTCCCAATGCCGCTTCGATCTGCTGCATCACTGCCATAGGCAGCCGCTGCAGACTGGCGTCGGCGGACTGCCGCACGGTCCCGGGCAACAGCTGGGTCAACTGCTGCAATTGCCGGCTGAGTGCCTGCTGCTGGTCCTCCAGTTCGCGCGATCGCCGTTCGAACTGCTCCATCAGCGCGGCGGTCTTCTGGATCACGTCGATCAGCTGTGTCTGGTCCATGGATGTCCCGTTGCCATGCGTCGTGGAAGAAATCAGCCCATCACCGGCCCGACCTGCCGGGTCTGACGTGCGGCGGCTTCTTCCAGCATGGTGCGTTCGGCCTGTTCGCGAGCCAGCTGTTCCTGCCGATCCACGCCTGCAATGGCCTGCTCGCGCAGGGCGCGGCCGCCTTCGCCATCGGCTGCCTGCTGCGTCATCCGGCGGAAGGTGTCGGCATCGCCGGATTTGGCTGCGGCCAGCATGCGGTCGAGGAAGGCGGACGGGTCGGATTCCAGGGTCGGTGCCGCCGTGCGATTGCTTCCCGCGTGCGGCGTGGCATTCGCCTGTGCGTCGGCCATGCCTGCACTGCCGCGAATGGTGTCCCGCAGATCGGCATCCTTGGCCGGCAGGTACGGCCGCACACCGTCCATGGCACGGTCCACGTCGACGGCGCTGGTGGGGCGGTTGAACAGCCAGTCATTGATCGCCTTGCCGGCGGCATCGAGCGTCTTCTGGCTGTGCCCCACCTGTTCGAGGGCCTGGCCTGCTTTCTTGTCCAGCCAGTTCCAGCCATCGCCCATACGATCCAAGGCCTCGTTGATCAAACGACCACCGAGTGTCGCTCCTGTCCGCAATTGCCCCACTTCGTCTCTGTATTCATTGATGATCGAGGCAGCCGTCGCAGCACGCTTTCGTGCCCCGGGGTCGGCCAGGATCGATTCGTCCTTGGCATCTGTCTTGTTTTCGTCGATAAAATTGCCAAGCTTGTGATATCACAGCAATGGCACGGCCACGGCCACTTTGTTCGACAGAAGCGGGTTGCCGTATCCGGCAGCCACCATCGCGGCCACTTCGGTACGCGTGGCATAGGTGACCACCTTGCCGTAGTGGGGTGATGCGGCGCTTACCGCGTCGCCGGCCATGACGTGATTGGTGACATTGGCGGCGTTGGGTTCGTGCGGGTTGATGCCTTTCAGACCCGCGGCACCATAGGCATTGAAGGTTTCGCCTTTCAGATCGTAATGATGCGCAGCGATCTGCGCGAGGCAGCCGCCGAGGGAGTGGCCGGTGACGGTGACTTCAGGCGGAGCCGTCTTATTTCTCGCCCCATCCTGTTGCGCATATCGGAGTGCACGTGCAGTTAGATCAAGTGCATCTTTGGCTTGAGAATTGACTTCATTGGCAACCATGCCACCGTCGGCTGCAATGCCATCTTTCAACAATTCTCGCTTGAACTCTGTCCCGCGATGGGCGACAACGATTTCCCCCGTGTCAGGGCGCTGATAGATGACACCCTGATATCCCGTCTTCTTGTTGTCGACGAATTCAACGACCTCATACACGACGCCGTCGACGTTGACCTTCTCGCGATTGCCGGGTGGGTGATAGCCCACCTTGTGATCCAATCGGTAGGAATCCTCGGATAGATTGGCATAGTGCTGCGATGGAACAGTCATTTTTTCAACTCCTGAGCCGCAAGGACAACGTGGAACAATTCTTCATCGTCCCGATTGCGAAGCTTTTCTCTCGTACTGCCATAGGCTCCATAACCCGGCAAGTCGGCGACAGCCGGGTATTCTCCCTTCCAGAAATACGAATCGATGGTCTTGCCTGCCTGCAGGTCCGGCGTGTCGATGGTGGCGAGGAATCCGGTATCGGTTTCCTTCGCCGCCTGCAACGACACCCGCGCCATCACCATCTCCCAGTGGCAGATGCCGCGGCCGTAGTAGTCGTCGTCCTGCATCAGGTCGGCGTACACCACGGCTTCGTATTCGGTATCGGACAACTTGGTCAGCGCGAACGGCTCGAGCCGGGTCATGCGGCTGGCGGTGCCGGTCATGGCGTTGATCTCGCCGCATGCGTCCTTGTTGGCCACGTCGTACTGGGCGTAACCGCGCACGATGCCGAACGGGCCCGGTGCATCGTGGATGGTCATGCGGATGCGGTAGCCCTGCTGCGGGTTCGGGTTGTGCTTGGCGACGCCCTGGTCGGGGATGTCGAGTGGCTGAAGGCCGCCGTCGGCGGAATTGGCTGCACAGGCCTGCAGCAACGCTGCCGCAGCCAGGCAGGCTGCCGTGCGAATCGAATGAATGGATGATTTGAAAATACGGTGCATGGTGCACATCCTTCGCCGGTTGCGGCGACTGCATCACGATTGATGATGGGCTTCAAGCGGTCATGGCGATGGTCCATCGGCCAGCGGATCGCAAGCCGCACGCACCGCGGCGGCCGGCACCAGATACCAGATGCGCCGGTTCGAGTGACCCACACGCCGTGCACGGTCGGGATCGATGCAGGTGCCGAGCGCATCGCTTTCCATCAGCAGCCAACGCGTATTCGGCGAGTGCCGCTGCCAGGCCAGTCCTCGCTGAAGCTGCTCGGCGGCCGGCTGCATGAAGCCGAACGTGGCAGCGGGGCGGTCGGCCATCAGCAGATTCTGTTCCTTCCAGGCCACCAGCCCCAGTTCGGCTTGCGGGCCGATGATGCGGCCAGCTTCGCGCATCACGTCGCGACCGGAGCTGGAGTCGTTCAATAATGGCGACAAGGCCAAGCCAACCAGCAACCACAGACCGGTCAAAGTGGACACTGCCATGCGCGCCGGCCAGCGCCAGAACGCCAGCGCGCTGGCTGCCGCCCACACGCCGATCGCCAGCAGCACGCCGCCTGCCGCCTGCACGGTGGCCGCGTCCAGGCCGCGGTCGACGGCCAGTTTGCGTTCGAATGCGGGATCGCCGAACACGATGGCCGCGCCGGCCAGCAGCAGCGCGCCGCCCAGCAGCAACGCGAATCCGCGCAGCAGGCGGCGCGGCCAGCGGCGTGGCAGCACTTCCGCCAGCCACGGCCCCAGCAGCAGGCAGAACACCGGCAGGCCGGGCAGGATGTAGACCTCGCGCTTGCCGCTGCTCAGGCCGAAGAACAGCAGCATCAACACCAGCCAGCCCAGCGGCAGCCACACGCGCACGTCGCGAGCGCGCAGCGCGTCGCGCCAGCGCGGCAGCACCCACGGCAGGGCCAGCACCGCCGGCAGCCACTGGCTGAGGATGACGCCACCGAAATACCACCACGGCTGATGGTGATGCCAGGCTGCCGCATAGCGCTGGCCTGTCTGCTTGAACAGGATGTTGTTCGCATACGCCTGCAGGGCCGGATCGCCGCTGGCCTGCACGGTCAGCAGCATCGGCACGCCCCAGGCCAGGATCGGCAGGAGGAAGGCCAGCACGCCGGTCGGCCAGTGGTGCCAGCGCGGCGCGCGGATGCCGGGCCAATTCCGCCACAGCGCCACGGTAGCGGGAATCAGCACCAGCAGCGCGATGATGCCGACCCCCTTGGCAATCACGCCCAGTCCGGCGGCGGCCCAGCCCAGCCACCACCATCCGATCGCAGGCCCGCGCAACAGATGCCGCAGCAAGCCGTACAGCGACAGCGTGACGCAGAACACCAGCAGCGGATCGATCTGCGCGCGGCGCGCCTGGAAGGTGAACTGCAGCGCGAACAGCAGCGCCCAGGCCGCGGCCGCGCCGGCCTCGCGCGACCACAGCCGCCGGCCCAGGTCGCGCACCAGTGCCAGCGTGCCCAGCGCCGACAGCAGCGACGGCAGCAGAAAGGCCACGCGCCAGTCGCGCACCAGCAGGTCACTGGCCGCCTGCAGCCACATCAGCAGCGGCGGCTTGTCGGGGTAGTACTCGTTGCCGCGCATCGGGAACAGCCACTGGCCGCTCTCCACCATTTGCCGCGCCACCAGGGCGAAGCGCGGTTCGTCCGCCGGCCAGGGGTCGCGCAGCCCCAGTCCGGCGCCCAGCACCAGCACGGCCACGATCCAGAACAGCCACCACTCCTGCTTGCGCGCCAGTTGCAGCCGCCAGGCGTGTTCGGATGTCATGCGGAAGCCTGCTTGCGCAAACGGGCATAGAAGAAGCCATCCATGCCGTCTTCGCCCGGCAGGCGCTGGCGACCGGCTCCGCAGACACGACCGAAGCGTTCGTCGAGCGGCTCGGTCTGCGCATCGGCGGTACGCGACAGGAAGGCGTCGATCTGCCGCGCATTCTCGTCCGGCAGGATCGAGCAGGTGACGTACAGCAGCACGCCGTCGGGCCGCAGCAACGGCCATAGCGCATCCAGCAAACGCGCCTGCAAGGCCTGCAGCGCGGCCAGATCGGCCTCGCGCCGGTGCAGCAGCACGTCGGGCTGGCGACGCACGATGCCGGTGGCCGAGCACGGCGCATCCAGCACGATCGCATCGAACGGCAGCCCGTCCCACCACGCCGCCGGGTCGGCGGCATCGCCGGCCAGCACCGCGATGGACGGCAATCCCAGCCGCTCGAAGCCCTCGCGCATCCGCCGCATCCGGCGCGGGTCGATGTCCAGCGCGGTCAGGCGCAGGGTCGCATCGCGCTCCGCCAGATGCGCCGCCTTGCCGCCCGGTGCCGCGCACGCATCCAGCACGCGCGTGCCGGCATCCGGCAGCAAGGCATCGGCCACCAATTGCGCGCTGCCATCCTGCACCGAGACCACGCCATCGACAAAACCGGGCAACTCGGACACCGGCAGCGGTTCGTCCAGCCGCAACGCATCGGGCAGCACGTCATGGTGATGGATGGTGATGCCTGCTTCGGCCAGGCGCTGCGCATACTCGACCGTGCCGGTGCGCTGCCGATTCACCCGCAGCCACATAGGCGGTGTTTGCTGGCTGGCCTGCAGGATCTGCGGTAGTGCATCGGGCCAGTCGGCATGCAACCGCGACAGCAACCAGCGTGGCCAGCCGTGCTCGGGATGTCCCGGCGGCAACGGCTCGCGCAGCGCGCGACGCAGGATCGCGTTCACCAGTCCGGCCTGCCGCACTCGGCCGGCGGCACGGGTGGCCTGCACCGTGGCATCCACCGCGGCATGCTCGGGCAGCTTCAATACATCCAGCTGGGCCAGCCCGGTGTACAGCAAGGCGCGCAGCAGCCCGTCGCGGCGACCCGGCGGCTGCTCCATCCACTGCGCCAGGATCGCGGCATAGCGACTGTGCTGGCGCAGCGCGCCCATCACGATGGCCTCGGTCAGGGCGCGGTCGCGCAGGTCGGGCATCTGCGGCAGCTGCTCGGCCAGCTCCGCCTTCAACGACCGGCCGCCGTGCAGCACCGCATCCAGAATGCGCGCCGCAAGCAGACGGGGGCGGGTACCGGGTGACAACAGCATGGGCTTGCGGCGGGTCACGCGGTCAGGGTGCGCAGATCTTGCCGCGCATTGAGAAAGTCGGCGGCGGTGATTGCCCGACCGCCATCCCGCTGCAGCACCCGCACCCGCAGCACCCCGTGCCCGCAGGCGATGTCGATGCCCTCGCGGCCGGCTGCCAGCACCTGTCCCGGCTGCGCGGCATGCGCCTGGTCCAGTGCCACCGCGCCGTGGATGCGCACGCGCTCCCCGGCCAGCACGGCTTCGGCCATCGGCCAGGGATTGAAGGCGCGCACCTGGTTGGCCAGCACCGCAGCCGGCTGCGACCAGTCCAGCCGGGCCTCGGCCTTGTCCAGCTTGTGCGCGTAGGTCACGCCGTCGGCGGCCTGCGGCTCGGGCCGGGGACGAATCCCTGCCCGCAGCAGGCCGAGACCGTCGCGCAGCACCCGCGCCCCCAGTTCGGCCAAACGGTCGTGCAATTGACCGCCGGTCTCCGTCGCGCCGATCGGAGTGCGCTGCTGCAGCAGCACCGGGCCGGTGTCCAACCCCTTCTCCATCTGCATCAGGCAGACGCCCGTTTCGGTGTCACCGGCAGCGATTGCGCGCTGGATCGGTGCGGCACCGCGCCAGCGCGGCAGCAGCGAGGCGTGCACGTTCCAGCAGCCCTCGTCCGGCAGCTTCAGGATGCGCTGCGGCAGCAGCAGGCCGTAGGCCACCACCACCATCACCACCGGTTCCAATGCCCGCAGCGTGGCGGCCGCGTCCTTGCCGCGCAGCGAGTCCGGCTGCAGCACCGGAATGCCGCGCTTCACCGCTTCCAGCTTCACCGGCGAGGCCTGCAGGCCACGACCGCGTCCGGCCGGACGGTCGGGCTGGGTGTACACCGCCACCACCTCGGCCACCTGTGCGGCGGCCTGCAGCGATGGCACGGCAAACGCCGGCGTGCCGGCAAACACGATCTTCACTGGAATGTCCCGTGGCGCGGGGGCGCCGGTCAACCCGGCATTCTAAGCCCCGCGGCGGGCGTCAGGCTGCGCTCGGCGCCTGCTTGCGGGCCTTTTCCAGCTTCTTGCGCACCATCTCGCGCTTCAGCGGTGACAGGTAGTCCACGAACAGCTTGCCCAGCAGGTGATCCATCTCGTGCTGGATGCAGACCGCCAGCAGCCCGTCTGCTTCGAGCGTGAAAGGCAGGCCATCGCGGCCCACCGCCTGCACAGTGATGCGTTCGGCGCGGGTCACGTCGGCAAAGATGCCGGGCACCGACAGGCAGCCTTCCTGATACACCTGTTCGCCGTCGCCGGCCACGATCTCGGGGTTGATGAACACCAGCGGCGTGTCGTGTTCCTCGCTCACGTCGATCACCATGAAGCGCTGGTGCACATCCACCTGGCTGGCCGCCAGGCCGATGCCCGGCGCGGCGTACATGGTTTCGAACATGTCGTCCAGCAACTGCTGGAAACGCGGCGTGGCCACGTCGGCCACGGCCACGGATGCCGCGCGGGTGCGCAGTCGCGGGTCGGGAAATTCGAGGATGGGAAGCAGGGCCATGGTCGGGAAATGGGGCTGTCGGTCACAATCCGCAAGACGCCTGTTCAAGTGTACCTGCAACACCGCTTGCCAAGCGGCCCGGTTTGTGGGCTATATTGAACGCCGTTGTAGGGGACATCTTCAAGGGGAGCGGGCACATGGCCGCCAATATCAAGCGCCTTTCACAAGGGCTGCGCGTTGTTTTCGCCGCTGCATTGCTGACTGTCACCAGCTACTCGGTAGCGCAAGGGGTCAGCAGCGAGCATCCGGCCACCTATGTCGTCAAGCGCGGCGACACATTGTGGGACATCGCCGGCCGCTTCCTGGGTCGACCGTGGCTGTGGCCGGAAATCTGGCAGGCCAACCCGCAGGTCAAGAATCCGCATCTGATCTACCCGGGCGACGTGCTCAGCCTGGCCTACCTTGACCGGGTGGGCGTGCAGGCAGGCCCGCGCGACGAGGCGCCGATCAACGCCATCCCGCTGTCGGAAATCGAGAAGTTCCTGCGCGACCTGCGCGTGGTCGACTCCTTCGAGCAGCTGCCCTACGTGGTCGGCCTGGAAGACGACCGCCTGCGCGGCTCGCTGCAGCAGGTGGCCTACGTCAAGGGCATCTCCGACCAGCCCGGCGCCCGCTACATGGTGGTGCGTCCCACCACCCGCTTCAGCCAGACCCGGCGCGTGTCCAACGGCAAGTACCACCAGTTCACCGAGGATCTGGACTTCCGCGGCCGCAAGATGCTGACCGAAACGGCCGATCTGGACCTGGGCTGGACCAACATGATGCTCAGCTCCGGCTCGGTCGAGCCGCTGGGCTTCGAACTGCTGAAGGTCAACGTGGGCACCGTGACCCGCGGCGAAGTGGGTGACGCCAATGCCAGCACCCTGCTGCTGGACGACAGCGGCAGCGAAGTGCGCGTGGGCGACCGGCTGATCGCGGTCGATGCCCAGCCCTACGACCTGCAGTTCTTCCCGCATCCGCCGCGTGCCGAACTGCCGCTGGGCAAGGCGCAGATCATGGCGCTGGCCGAAGCCGGCACCTGGGGCGGTCCGCGTGACGTGGTGGCCATCTCCGCCGGTGCCCGCGAAGGTGTGGACAACGGCACCGTGTTCTCGATCTGGCGCCGCGGCAGCCGCGTGGTCGATCGCGTGCAGTACGGCGACGAGATCGGCGACGAAAGCGTGCTGAAGTCGAAGAAGGTGCAGCTGCCTGACGAGTTCGCCGGCCACGTGATGGTGTTCCGCACCTTCGACCGGATGAGCTACGGCCTGGTGATGACCAGCATCAAGCCGTCGAAGGTCGGCTACGACCTGAAACATCCGGATGCCACCTACTGATCCGGTTCGGTCTTTTCCGATGCACGCATGCGACGGCGCCCGAGGGCGCCGTCGCTGTTTCCGCGCCACACTGGCGGGATGGACATCGATTCTCATGAACGGCAAGCGCTGCTGCGACTGGTTCTGGCTTCCGGGCCCACTGCCCCGAGGCGACGCCTGCTGCAGCAGTCCGGATCGCCGCAGGCCGCACTCGACGCAGGCGTGCGTGGCTGGCAGGCCTGCGGACTGAACGCCCGGCAGATCGCCCACTTGCGCCAACCTGATGCCCAGGCTGCCGATCTGCAGCGCTGCCTGGCATGGTTGCAAGACCCCGATTGCCATCTGCTGGGCTGGCACGATCCGGACTATCCACCGGGCCTGCGCGAACTGCCGCAGCCACCCGTGGCGGTGTTCGTGCACGGCAATCCGGCCATCCTCTGGCAGCCGGCCATCGCCATCATCGGCAGCCGGGCTGCCACGGCCGGCGGCTGCGATCACGCCCGCCACTTCGCGCAGGCGCTGGCCTCGCGCGGACTGGCCATCGGCAGCGGGCTGGCGGCCGGCATCGACACCGCGGCGCATCTCGGGGCGCTGCAGGTCGACGGCGGTGGCACCTTCGCCGTGCTCGGCACCGGTCCGGATATCGCGTATCCGTCCGCCAATGCCGCTTTGCAGCAGCGGATCGCCGCGCGTGGCGCCGTACTCAGCGAATTCCCGCCCGGCACCGGCGCCCTGCGCGAGCACTTTCCGCGTCGCAACCGGCTGCTGGCCGGGCTATGCCTGGCGGTGCTGGTAGTGGAAGCCGCGGAACGCTCCGGGGCGCTGATCACCGCCCGGCTGGCCGCCGACCACGGCCGCGACGTGTTCGCCCTGCCCGGATCGCTGCTGAATCCGCAGGCACAGGGCTGCCACCGGCTGATCCGCGAAGGCGCGATCCTGGCGCGATCGGTGGACGATATCGTGGAAGTGGTCGCAGATCCGGCGCGGCGACTGGCACGTGACTTGCAATTCCAGCTCGACGGCCTGCATTCCGCACCCGCCGTGCAGCCAGTGCAGGCGGTCCGGCCCGCACTGTCCGGCAGCGACACCGGCGAGCAGGTCTGGACCGCACTGGGCCACGATCCTGTGGCGCTGGACGTGCTGATGGCACGCACGGCGCTGGATGCGGCGTCGGTGTCCTCGGCACTGCTGCTGCTGGAACTGCAGGGCCGGGTGCGGGTCGAACACGGTCGCTACTGCCGCCATTGACACCGGCGGCATCGCCCACAACTTCCGGGCAGGCGCATGGGGGGCAGAGTCATGAAAGAAACCATTCTGGACGTGCTGTTGTATCTGTTCGAGAACGACCATGCCGGCGCGGTACGCTCCGGCGTGCCCGAGGCGGACTCCGCGGGCATCAGCCCGCTGTTCGACGAACTGACCGCAGCCGGCTTCGGCCCGGGCGAGATCCAGCGCGCCTTCGGCTGGCTGGATGCGCTGGCGCTGCAGCGTCCGGCGCACGGCCCGGCAGCTCGCAACGCCCCGCTGCGGGTCTACCACGGCGACGAACTGGACAGGCTGGATGTCGACTGCCGCGGCTTCCTGCTGTCGCTGGAGCAATTGGGCGTGCTGAATGCCGAACAGCGCGAACTGGTGCTGGATCGCGCTCTGGCACTGGATCAGGACCGGGTGGAGCTGGACGACCTGAAATGGGTGGTACTGATGGTGCTGTTCAACCAGCCCGGCAGCGAGGCCGCCTATGCCTGGATGGAAACCCGCATGTTCGCCGACGACCCCGAACCGTTGCACTGATGGCTTGCGGACGCTTCGTCCGCTCGCCGCGTTCTGCTAGGCTTTCACGGGGAATGCGCGCCGATGCACGGTCGGCGGCATCATTGCCGTCTGGGGAATGGGCTGTCGCACATGCACAACTGGTTTTATCGCGACGCCGCGGGCCGGCAACTCGGGCCGATCGACGGCGAGGAGTTGGCCTATCTGCACCGGCAGGGCGCGATCCGCGAGGACACCCTGGTCTGGCGCGAGGGCATGACCGGCTGGAGCACCTTCGCCGCTGCGGGCCATGCCGCCGCGGCATCCATCGTGCCACCCCGCCTGCCCGGCAGCGCGGTGCCGGCCGCAGTGCCGCAGGGCGCTGCCGTACCGGCCACCAAGCCGCGTCTGTCCGGCTGCGCCATCGCCATGCTGGCCGCGCTGGGAATCATGCTGCTGATCGGGCTGCCGGCAATCGGCATCCTGGCGGCAATCGCGATCCCGGCCTATCAGGATTACGCGGTCCGCTCGAAAATCGCCCAGGCCAGTGCGGCCACGGTGCCGATCCAGCAGGCCGTGGACGCCTGGTACGACAGCCATGGCCAGTGCCCGGACGCCGACTGGCTGGCACGGCAGCCTGCCGTGCACACCGCAACGCTTGCCCGGATGACCGTGGGCCACGCTCCCGCAGGGCGCTGTACGCTGAAATTCGAGCTGACGGCGATCCATGCGGAGATCGATGGCACCACCCTGCTGCTCGAATCCACGCCCGACGGCTGGCGCTGCGTCGGCGGCAGCATCCCATCCCGCTATCTTCCTGCCACCTGCAAGACCGACCCAGGACCCGCTACGCCATGAACATCGCATCCGACCAGTGGTACTACAGTGCCGACAACCAGCAGCAGTCCGGCCCGGTCAGTGCCGAGACGCTGGTCTCTCTGTTGCATGCCGGCACCCTGACCCGGGAGACGCTGGTGTGGCGCGAAGGCATGCCGCAGTGGCAGGCATTGCACAGCGTGGCCGAGCTGATCGGACCGGCGGTCGCCGTTACTGCAGAAGCTCCGGCACCGTCCTCGCCCCCCCCCGTTGCGGACACCGGCACGGCGCCATCTTCGGCACCCCATGCACAGGCCGTGTCACCCTACGCCGCCCCCCGGAGCGAGGTGGGGACGTCCGGGCATCACCCCGTGCAGGGCGGCACCGTGGTGTATGCAGGCTTCTGGAAGCGGGTGGCTGCCGTGGTCATCGACGGCATGGTCACCAGCATGATCTCCTGGGTCGTGCAGATTCCGCTTCTGATCTTGGTCGGAATCGGCGGCTCGGCCGCGTTCGGCGCTGCCGATCCCGACACGATGTCGCCGGTGCAGATCGTGGTGTTCATCCTGTCGTACGGCGTCGGCATCGCCATCCCGCTGTTCTATTACGCCTGGATGCACTCGTCGGCGTCGCAGGCCACGCTGGGCAAGATGGCGGTCGGCATCAAGGTGACCCGACTGAGTGGCGAGCGGATCAGTTTCTGGCGCGCATTCGGTCGCTACTTCGCCTACATCCTCAGCTCGCTGACGCTGTGCATCGGCCTGATCATGGCGGCCTTCACCGCGCGCAAGCAGGCGCTGCATGACATCATCTGCGACACCCTGGTGGTGGACAAATGGGCCTTTACCGAGCACCCGGAATGGCAGAAGCCCGAACTAGGCGCTGTGACCATCGTGATCCTGGCCCTGTCCGGGCTGCTGTTGCTGGGCTTGATCGTGCTGATGGTGTTCCTGGGCGCTGCGATGGCCGGTCTGGCATCGTGACGACGCGCACACTTCCGCTTGCACCGGGTCCATCCGGGGTGCGCTCGACGGCCGCCCTGCCTTGACATCGCGCATCAC
Organism: Pseudoxanthomonas suwonensis; assembly: GCA_003240695.1. Taxonomy (GTDB): domain Bacteria; phylum Pseudomonadota; class Gammaproteobacteria; order Xanthomonadales; family Xanthomonadaceae; genus Pseudoxanthomonas_B; species Pseudoxanthomonas_B suwonensis_A. The sequence goes on from QFNC01000029.1 coordinate 19,970, forward strand.
GGCGTGATTCCACTATAAACAAGGTGTCGCCTGTTGCTGCCGGAAGTCGGTACGGGTCGACGCGTCCTCTTCATGCGATCCTGCCCCGACCAGCACGGGGCGGCGCTTCAGGCAAGGCTCTCATGTCCAAGCATCTGCTCATCGTCGAATCGCCGGCCAAGGCCAAGACGATCAACAAATACCTCGGCAAGGACTACACCGTGCTGGCCAGCTATGGGCACGTGCGCGACCTGGTGCCGAAGGAGGGCGCAGTGGACCCGGATGCCGGCTTCGCGATGCGCTACGACCTGATCGAGAAGAACGAGAAGCACGTTGCCGCGATCGCCAAGGCGGCCAAGGCCGCGGATGACATCCTGCTGGCCACCGACCCGGATCGCGAGGGCGAGGCGATCAGCTGGCACATCGCCGAAATCCTGAAGGAGCGCGGCCTGCTGAAGGACAAGCCGCTGCACCGGGTGGTGTTCACCGAAATCACCCCGCGCGCGATCAAGGAGGCGATCGCAGCCCCGCGCAGCATTTCCGCACCGCTGGTGGACGCGCAGCAGGCGCGCCGCGCGCTGGACTATCTGGTCGGCTTCAACCTGTCGCCGGTGCTGTGGCGCAAGGTGCAGCGCGGCCTGTCGGCCGGGCGGGTGCAGTCGCCGGCGCTGCGCATGATCGTGGAGCGCGAGGAGGAGATCGAAGCCTTCATCGCGCGCGAATACTGGACCATCGAAGCGGAGTGCGCGCATCCCACCCAGGCCTTCACCGCCAAGCTGGTGAAGCTGGACGGACGCAAGTTCGAGCAATTCACCATCACCGACGGCGATACCGCGGAGGACGCCCGCAAGCGCATCACTGCGTCCGCGCAGGGCCGCCTGCACGTGACCGACGTGGCCAGCAAGGAGCGCAAGCGCCGGCCCTCGCCGCCGTTCACCACCAGCACGCTTCAGCAGGAAGCCGCGCGCAAGCTCGGCTTCACCACCCGCAAGACGATGCAGGTGGCGCAGAAGCTGTACGAAGGCATCGCGCTGGGCGAGGAAGGCAGCGTCGGCCTGATCAGCTATATGCGTACCGACTCGGTCAGCCTGTCGCAGGACGCGCTCTCGGAGATCCGCGATGTCATCGCACGCGATTTCGGCACCGCCTCGCTGCCGGACAAGCCCAACTTCTACCAGACCAAATCCAAGAACGCGCAGGAAGCGCACGAAGCGATCCGCCCGACCTCGGCGTTGCGCACGCCTGCGCACGTGGCACGCTTCCTTTCCGACGACGAACGCAAGCTGTACGACCTGGTGTGGAAGCGCGCGGTGGCCAGCCAGATGATTCCGGCCACGCTGAACACGGTGACCGTGGAGCTGGCCGCCGGTTCCGAGCACAGCTTCCGCGCCAGCGGCACCACCGTGGTGGTGCCCGGCTTCCTGGCGGTGTACGAGGAAGGCAAGGACCAGAAGACCAGCGAGGACGAGGACGAAGGCCGCAAGCTGCCGGCGATGAAACCCGGCGACAACGTGCCGCTGGACCGCATCCACGCCGACCAGCATTTCACCCAGCCGCCGCCGCGCTACACCGAAGCCAGCCTGGTGAAGGCGCTGGAGGAATACGGCATCGGCCGGCCGTCCACGTATGCCTCGATCATCCAGACGCTGATCTTCCGCAAGTACACCGAGATGGACGGCCGCGCGTTCAGGCCCACCGACGTGGGCCGTGCGGTCAGCAAGTTCCTGTCGAGCCACTTCACCCGCTACGTGGACTACGACTTCACCGCCAAGATGGAAGACGACCTGGATGCGGTCAGCCGCGGCGAGGAGGCGTGGGTGCCGCTGATGGAGAAGTTCTGGGGTCCGTTCAAGGAACTGGTGGAAGACAAGACCGAAAGCCTGGACCGCACCGATGCGGGCAGCGCCAAGGTATTGGGCATCGATCCGGCCAGCGGCAAGGAGGTCAGCGCACGCATCGGCCGCTATGGCCCGATGGTGCAGATCGGCACCGTGGACGACGAGGAAAAACCCAGGTTCGCATCGCTGCAGCCGGGCCAGAGCATCTATTCGATCAGCTTCGAGGAGGCGATGAAGCTGTTCGAGATGCCGCGCAAACTCGGCCACAGCGATGGCGAGGAAGTCAGCGTGGGTGTCGGCCGGTTCGGGCCGTTCGCCAAGCGCGGCAGCACCTACGCCAGCCTCAAGAAGGAGGACGACCCGTACACCATCGATCTGGCCCGCGCGCTGTTGCTGATCGAGGAGAAGGAGGAAATCGCCCGCAACCGGGTGATCAAGGAATTCGCCGGCAGCGACATCCAAGTGCTGAACGGCCGTTTCGGGCCGTACATTTCCGACGGCACCAGCAACGGCAAGATTCCCAAGGACCGCGATCCGAAAACGCTGACGCTGGATGAAGTCACCCAATGGCTGGCCGAGACCGGCAAGCCGGCGCGCAAGGGCTGGGGGAAAAAAGCGGCCAAGGCCCCGGCCAAAACCGTGACCAAATCGGCAACCAGGAAAGCACCGGCGAAGAAGACGACGACAACCGCCACTACGAAAAAAGCCCCCGCAAAGAAGACTGCCGTGCGCAAGACAGCGGCGAAGAAGGCGTTCAAGTCGATCTCGCAGATCGAACCGGCGAAGGTGCTGATCACCCCGGCCAGTCCGGATGGTGTCGGCAGGAAGCGGGTGCTGAAGAAATCCGACGCGCCGCCGTTCTGACCGAAGACATGCTGTACGCGCAGGGATCAACCTGCCACGCTGCACGCGCGCCGGATTGCCAACGATCGTGGGCGGTTGCCTCGTCGATCCCCGCCATTGCTACCGAACAGACGAAGCCAGCCCATGCATACCGCTGACGATGCCGCTGCACGACCGCTGCGCCGCAGCGTTCCGACGCTGCCGCCGGCAGCGGCTTGGGCAGACTCGCCATATCCGCCTGCCAGCATCGCTTGCAGGCGGCGGCAACAGTTGCCATCGCCATGACTGTGCCAATCCGTCCCCGGCCGGTCATATGGAACATCACCCCTTGAATCACGACATCGCCAGTGCCATCGCGCAGCTGAGCCAAGGCGGCGTGATCGCCTACCCCACCGAAGGCGTGTGGGGACTGGGCTGCGATCCGGCCAAGCCGATGGCCGTGCAGCGGCTGCTGGCGATCAAGCAGCGGCCGGTGGAGAAAGGCCTGATCCTGATCGCGGCCGATGCAGCGCAGCTGTCGCCCTTCATCGACATGACGGCCTTGACCCAGGCGCAGCGCGATCGGGTGCACGCCAGCTGGCCCGGTCCGGCCACCTGGATCGTGCCGGCATCCGCCACTGCGCCTGTCTGGATCACCGGCAGCCACGCCGGCATCGCCGTGCGGGTGTCGGCCCATGCCCCGGTGGTATCGCTGTGCCGGGCCTTCGGCGGCGCACTGGTGTCCACCAGCGCCAACCGGGCCGGCGACCCGGCACCGACCTGCCGGGCCGAGCTGGATCCGGCCCTGCTGGCCCTGATCGATGGCTGCCTGGCCGGCGACACCGGCGGACAGCGTCGCCCCACCCCGATCCGCGATGCCCGCACCGGCATGCTGCTGCGGGACTGAATCGACGGCAACCCCAGCGCCGGGATACCCTCCGTCGACGCGCTGTATGGTAAAAAACCGGCATGAACACACTGCGGCCCCTGCTGGTTGTCCTCGGTCTGGCTGGTTGGTGCGTGCCGGCACAGGCACAGGACACCACGCCCATCTACTATTGCACCGATGCCAAGGGCAAGCGCAGCTTCAGCGATCGCGCCTGTCTTAAGGGGCAACAGCAGGAAGTGCGGCGCCTGCCGACTCCGAAGTCGCGACCGGCGATCGCGCCGGTGAGACGCATCGATCCGGTACATGCCGCGCTGCCACCGGCACCGCAGGTCGTGGTGATCACGCCGCCCAGACCGCTGTATGAATGCGTGACGCCCGAGGGCGAGATGTACACCAGCGATTCGCCCGAAGGCCGGCCACGCTTCGTTCCACTGTGGACGCTCGGTTATCCGGTGCTTGTGGAACAGACTTACGTGACTCCGGGCGGTGGCCATCTGACCTACAGCAATGGTCGGGTCGGTGGCAGTTTCCATAGCGGCGGACTGCAGCATGCCGTGGTGCCCACCGCTGCCGGTTATGGTGCCGGCACCTGGATCCGCGATCAATGCCATGTCCTGCCGCAGGCGGACACCTGCGGCCGGCTGCGCGACCAGCTGAGCAGCCTGCGCACCCGGTTCTTCAATGCCATGCCCAGCGAGCGCGACCGCATCACCGTGCAGGAACGTGCCATCACCGAGCGTTTGAACAGCGATTGCCGATGAGGGTGCAGGGTCAGTCGCAGCTGCCGCGCATGATGGCAACCGTCGTGTGCCTGGCTGGACTGTTGATGCCGGGCCTGCAGAGCGCGCAGGCGCAGCGCAGCACGGTCATCTACCGCTGCACCGACGTGTTCGGCCGGGTCACCGTGCAGAACGACGAACCATGCCCCAAGGGCAGCCAATCGGACCGGCGTGTAGTGGAAACACCGCGCGCCGGCTGGCATCCGCCGCCGCAGTATTACCGGTCCAGACCCGAAGCGCCGAAGCCGCCGGCAAGCGTGGATGTTCAAGCCCCCGCGCTGTCGGCTGGCCCGCCGTCGCCGCCGGCATTGTTCCGCTGCACGCGCATGGAGCAGCCCTTCCTGAGCGAGGATGGCGAGCCGGAAGCCGTGTGCATGGGCCTGAACACCATCGGCATCGACGGCAGCAGCCGTCTGGCCGCCGGCATGGCCTGCGAAGTACCGGAAACCAGCTGCGAGCCGGTGGCCGAGGCGGACCTGTGCAAGGCCTGGGGCGAGTATCTGCGCGAAAAGCTGGCCGCATGGAAATTCGGCCCGCGCGAACACGCCGCCGCCGCCCAAACCGAGTACGAAGCCGCTCGCGCCCGGCTGGCCGGCAGCCAGTGCGGCCAATAACCGCGGATCGACTCAGAAACCGTACTGCGAGAACCCGCCGTCAACGGCCAGGCACTGTCCGGTGATCCAGGCCGCCGCCGGCAGGCACAGGAACGCCACGGCCGCGGCCACTTCGTCCGGTTCGCCGATGCGGCCCATGGGCGTGCGCAGCAGCACCTCGTCCAGATAATCTGCATCGGCCAGCTTCGGCGAGGTGCGGCGGGTGCGGATGTACCACGGCGCCACCGCATTCACGCGGATGCCGTCCTCGGCCCATTCCACGGCCAGGTTGCGGGTCATCTGGTGCAGCGCGGCCTTGCTCATGCCGTAGGCCACGCCGGTGCGCACGTGCAGCAGGCCGGACACGCTGCCGATGTTGACGATGCTGGAGGCGGCATGCTGCAACAGCAACGGATACGCCAGCCGGCACAGTTCGAAGGCGCTGCCCAGATTGATCTCGAGAATGCCGCGCCACTCGCTGTCGCTGTAGTCCACCGCGGCGCGGGTCAGGTTGCAGCCGGCGTTGTTGACCAGGATCCGCAGGCCGTCGCCGCGATCGCGGCCGATGTCCTCGATGCGGTCGAACAGGGCGCGCCGGTCGCCATCCTCGGCCACATCGGCCGCGCAGGCATGCACGGCGCGATCGGGAAAGGCGTCGGCCAGACCGTCGCGGGCATCGTCCAGGCCGTCGGCATCGCGTGCGGCGACGACCACGTCGGCACCGCGCTCCAGCAAGGCGCGGGCGATGGCCAGTCCGATCCCCGCGCTGCCGCCGGTCACCAAGGCCAGTTGGCCATGCAGATGCCAGCGGTCGTGCGGCGCGGAGGGAGTCATCGGCGGATGCGTTCCGGCCTCATTCGCCGCACAGGCAGTGGGCCAGGATGGCCGGCCGACCGGCCTTGCGTTGCTGCAAGGCGGCTTCGACCACGCGCAGCTGGGCACCGGCACCGGGCAGCTCGCGGGCCAGCAGGCCACGCAGCACGGCCGAGTCGCCGATCAGCCAAGCGCCGATGCGGGTACCGGCAAAGCTGCCGACGAACTGCTCGAACGGGCTGCCGACGTGATCCATGTAGCGTACGCGGTAGTCCTTGGACTTGCCCAGCTTGGCACGCGCGGCGGCATCGGCCAGCGCGGCGTCCAGATCGCCCAGTTCGTCCACCAGGCCACGTTCCTTCGCCTGGGCACCGCTCCACACCCGTCCGCGCGCCACCACGTCCACCGCTTCGGGGGTGGTCTTGCGGCCCTGCGCCACCTTGGTGGTGAAGTCGCGGTACACCTTGTCGACGCCGGACTGCACGATCTGGCCCAGTTCCGGTTTCAGAGGACGGGTGATGTCGAACACGTCCGCCAGCGGCGTGGTGGCCACGCCGTCGGTGCGCACGCCGATCTTCTCCAGGGTGCGCGGCACGGTGGGGATCATGCCGAACACGCCGATCGACCCGGTGATGGTGGAGGCATCGGCATACACGCGATCGCCGTTCATGCTGATCCAGTAGCCACCGGATGCGGCCAGCTGCCCCATCGACACCACCACCGGCTTGCCGGCCTTCTTCAGTGCCAGCACCTCGCGGTTGATCACTTCCGACGCATAAGCCGAGCCGCCGGGCGAGTTGACCCGCAGCACCACGGCCTTCACGTCGTCGTCCTCGCGCGCATCGCGCAGCAGCGCGGCCACGGTGTCGCCACCCACGGTGCCCGGCGGCTGCTCGCCGTCCAGGATCTCGCCTTCGGCCACCACCACGGCCAGCTGCGGACGCTTGTCCACGGTTTTCGCCAGCGCGGTGTCCAGATGGGCCAGATAACCGCCCAGCGAGACCTGCCGGAAGCCGCCTTCGGCGTCCTCGTCGGCCTCGCCGCGCTCGACCAGCAGCTCCTCCACTTCGGTCCGGGTCTTCAGCCCATCCACCAGTTTCTGCTGCAGCGCATAGCGGGCCAGATCACCCCCCAGCGCCTGCACGCCCTGTGGCAAGGCATTGATGCCGGCGGCCAGCGCGGCGGCATCCAGCTTGCGCGCCTTGGCGATGTCGGCCAGATGGCGCTGCCACACGTCGTTCATCCAGTACAGGTCGGCTTCCTTGGCTTCCGGCGATGCCGCATCCAGGATGAACGGCTCTACCGCCGACTTGAATTCGCCCACCTTGAACACGTGCCAATCCACGCCCAGCTTGTCGCTGAACATCTCGCGCATGTACGGGGTGGTGCGCGACAGGCCCAGCAGGCCCACGCCGCCGCCCATCGGGTCGGTGTACACCTCGTTGGCCTGTGCGGCCAGCAGGTAGTTGTTCTGGTCGTACAGGTCGCCGTAGGCCACGATCTGCTTGCCCGAAGCGCGCAGCTCGGCCAGCTTGGCCGCGATGGGGCGCAGCGTCGCCAGGCCGGCAGACTGCAGCCCGTCGACATTCAGCACCACCCGCTCGATGCGCTTGTCGTCCTTGGCCGCCTCGATGGCGCGCAGCAGGTCGCGCACCTGCACCTCGGCACAGCGACCCTGGCTGTCGTAGGCCATCAGCTGGCGGGTGAAGGGATCACAGGTGTACTGCTCCACCAGGCGGCCTTCCGGCTGCAGCACCAGCGTGGTGCGCTCCAGCAGCGGGGTGGCACGGTCGCCGGATGCCAGTGCGGCCAGAATCAGCAGCAGCAGGCCGAAGAAGATCAGGTTGAAGATCAGTCGACGGGTGAAATTCATCGCATCCCACAGGCCCTTGAAGAAGCGGAAGATCGGGCCACGGCGCTTGGGTTCGTTCAGGGGAACGGCATTCATCGAGACAACACTCCGAAAATAGGCGTGCAGGGTAACGTGCCGACAGCGCCTTGGCATCGGCCGGAAGTCATTGCGCCATTGGTCATGCCGGTGCGCTAGGCTGGTTCATCGCGATGCGGGCACTGCTGCGCCAGAAACGCAGCGCCAGCATCAACGCGGCAACGGTCAGTCCGGCGATCAGGCCGATCCACATGCCACGCGGCCCCCAGCCCAGTCCCAGGCCCAGCCCGGCGCCGACCGGCATGCCGATGCCCCAGTAGGCCAGTGCCGCCAGCAGCATCGGCACGCGCGTGTCCTTCAGGCCCCGCAGGGCGCCGGCGGACACCACCTGCACGCCATCGGACAACTGGAACGCCGCCGCATACAGCAGCAGCGTGGCCGCCAGAGCGGCCACCGCCACGTCGGTGGTGTACAGGCCGGCGATGGCGTGATGGCCGATCAGCATCGCCAGCGCACCCAGCGTCTGCGTCAGCAGCAACAGCGTGTACCCGGCCAGTGCCGCGCGACGCAGGCCGTCGCGGTCGCCGCGGCCCAGCGCATGGCTCACGCGAACCGTGGTGGCCTCGGCGATGCCGAAGGGAATCATGAAGGCCAAGCTGGCCACGTTGATCGCGATCTGGTGCGCGGCCACCGGCAGTGCGCCCAGCCGGCCGATCAGCAGTGCGGTGACGATGAACAGACCGCCTTCCATCGCCACGGTCACGCCGATCGGCAGCCCGGTGCCCAGCAACTCGCGGATCTGCGGCCAGCGCGGCGCATCCAGCCGCGCGAACAGGCCCAGATCGGCAAAGCGGCGTGCGCGCCACAGATACAGCAGGAATCCGAGCATCTGCGTCCACATCATCATCGCCGAGGCGTAACCCAGACCCGCCGCACCCAGTTCCGGCAGCCCGAAGTGGCCGAAGGCCAGCGCCCAGCCCATCGGAACCAGCACCAGCAACCCGCCCAGCCCGAACAGCATGGTCGGCAGCGACCAGTGCAGGCCGTCGCACAGGTAACGCAGGCACAGATAGACCGTCAGCGCCGGCACGCCCCAGCGGATGCCGTGCAGGAAACCGGCGGCGCCGGGCCGGATGGCCGGATCGATGCCCATCGGTGCCAACGCCAGCGGCAGCAGGCTCAGCAACAGCAGCATCGCCAAGCCCAGGGCAGCCGCCAGCCACAGCGCCTGCCGGAACAAGGGGCCGATGCGCGCCTGCTGGCCGGCACCGTGCAATTGCGACACCGACGCCGGCAGTGCCATCAGCGTGCCCATCGGGATCATCATCGGCAGCCAGAACAGCGCCGTGCCCACCGACACCGCCGCCAGCGTGGCGGTGCCATGCCGACCTGCGATCACGCTGTCCACGAAGCCGATCAGGCCCGTGGCCAAGTGTCCGGCCGCCAGCGGACCGGCCAGAACGGCGGTGCGGCGCAGATGCCGGTTGAATGACACTGCGGGAGGTGCGGCCGCCATGCGCACGCCGGAAGTCGGGAAGGCGGGTATCTTACGTGCTGATGCCCAGTGATCGCTCCATGCAGCCGCAGCCCGCCGATCAAGCAGCGAACATGGCCTCGCCGCCGGGCGCGCAATCGCACGCCGGCGTGTGTCGCAACTGCGGGGCGATCCTGCACGGCGCCTGCCGCCAGGACTGTGGCCAGTCGGCGCACGATCCGCTGGCCAGCGTCGCGCATGCAGTGGCAGAGGTGTTCGAGTCGTTCTGGCACGTGGACGTACGCATGTTCCGCAGCCTGCGCGACCTGCTGGTACCCGGTCGCATCGCCCGGGCCTACCTGGATGGCCACCCGCGCGCGCTACATCCCGCCGTTGCGGCTGTCGTGGTCCTGAGCGTGATCACCTTCTTCATCGTCGCGGCCGGGATCACCGATGGCCTGGCGCTGGCGCTGGCGCTGGCGCTGGCGATGATGCTGTCGTTCGTCGGCAAGGCATGATCGTGTATCAAGTCGATCTGCAGGTGGATGCCGCAATCGCGGATGCCTATCTGCCCTGGCTGCGGGCACATGTGCGGCAGATGCTGGCCTTGCCCGGATTCGAACAGGCCACGCTGCTGGCGGTGATCGATCCGCCGCCACCGGCCGACGCGGTGCAGTGGTGTGTGCAATACCGGCTGCGTGATCAGGCCGCGCTGGATGACTACCTGCGCAACCACGCCGCGGCGATGCGCGCCGAGGGTCTGCAACGATTCGGTGCTGCCGTGCGGGCCAGCCGACGGGTGCTGCAGCCGGTCTGACCAGCCTGGGCGTGCCCGATCAGCGATCCAGCCAGCCATGCAGCCATGCGGCGCGACCCACCGTTGGCGTGGCCAGCAGTTCGCTGCGCAGCTGCTCGCGCTGTTCCGGCGGGATGCGCTGTGCCAGCACGGCCAGGTCGGCGCGCTGCTGCGGTGTCAATTGCCGCAGCACCTGCAGCAGCGGTTCGCGCTGGGCGTCGGGCACCTGCAGCAGCAAGGGCGCCAGGCGGATGAAGTCGCGCCCCAGCAATGGTCCCAGCAGCCAGCCGCGCTGCTGCAACGGGTCCTGCGCGGCAAACCGCTGCCGCAACGCCTGCTGCTCGGCCATCGGCAACACGGCGAAGGCGCGGGCAGCGGCGGCGATCCGGCTGCGTTCGCCGTCGGGCAATGCCTGCCAGGCCTGCCAGCGGGTCCGTGCCTGTTGGCGATCGGCCTGATTGCGCGCGTCCCACGCCTGCAAGCGCCGCTGCAGATCGCGGCGCTGGTCGGCATTCATGCCATCCAGCACGGCCTGACGCTGCTGCAACTGCGTCTGCACCGCCGTGGGCAGGCGTTGTACGGCCTGGGCCAGTTCCGGCGGCAATGCACGCAACGTGCCTGCGGTCATCGTCAGCACCAGCAGGGACAGCATCGTCCAGTCACGGCAGCATCGGTCAGGGCGCATCGGCACTCTCGCTGGCAGGTGCCGCAGCCGGGCCGTCAACTGCAACCAGTGGCGGCAACGCGGCATCGTCCGGCGGCACGCCTTCGCGTTCGGCTGCGTACCAGGCATGGAACGCCAGGTCCTCGATCACCGGCGCATCGGCGGTCTGCGTCAGCAGCTCGAAATCCGGGTGGGTCAGCAGATAGGCGGCCTTGCCGTAACCTGCGGCCGGTGGGCTGTCGGGCAGCGCCACGCTGCGCACGCGCGGGCTGCCATCGGCGTTCCAGCGCCCGAACGGCCAGTACACCGTCGCCGCCAGGGCCAGCACGCAGGCTGCCGCCGTCGCCGCCAGTGCCGGACGCATCCAGCGTGCCGGAGGCGATTCCGGCTCCGGATCGAACGGCTTTTCCGGCGACCAAGGGCCGATCAGCTCCGCATGCCGTCCCTGCACGCCGGCCTGGCGCACCCGCGCCAAGTGGGCCAAGCGTTCCGGGGTCAGCGCGCGAGCGTTGGCGGCGATCGCATCCACCAGCGCCTGCAGCGCGGCCTGATCCACCCCGCCGTCGTCCGCCTGGTGCGGCAGCGCCCGTTGCAGGGCCTGGCGGTAGTCGCCGCGACTGATCCCCAGCACCGCGGCTGCATCGGCCTCGCCCAGCGCCGCGGCCAAACGCAGCAGCAGCGCGGCGCGCAGGCCCCCATCCAGCACGGTCAGATGGGCGACCTCCGGCGGCCAGGCATCCCCGGCCGGCTCGGCGTGGCGCAAGTGCGGATCGGCCAGCAGCGTGGTCCAGAACAGCACCGGCCACTGCTCGCGCGGGGTCTGCAACGCAGCAAAGCGGAACGGGCGCAGCGCCGACGCATAGGCCTGGTCGCCACGACTGGCGCTGCCGGTCTGCAGTTGCGCAAACACCACCGCACGGTGCTCCAGGCCGCGCAGGAACGCGGCCAGATCGGCAGTCAGGTCGGCAGGGGGGATCACGGGATGCTGTTGCCACGCGGCACGGGCCGGGCGCCATCATACCGGTCGCCACGGCGGCTTCGGCGGGTTGACAAGGCGCCCATCATCCGTTCCACGGCAGCCATTCGCGCGATGGGTTGTACACAGCGGTCACGAAGACGTCATCGGCGGGTTTGTCAAGCCCTTCGGAATCGCTCGCAGACGATGTTCCACACCTAAGTCTTTGATTCCAATGAAGATGCCGGGAGTGGCGTTTTTTTCGCCAGCCTTCGAATGACAGGCATTTTACGGTCATTCACGTCCCCCGCCAGCGGTGATGCACAGACTTATCCACAGAACATGTGGATAACGATGAAATCCGTTGATCACCAGTCACTTGCGGCAACTTTGCACGGCTGACCTGCAACTGCACCCCGCAACTGCGCCCGGCCGGATGCCGCCGCCGACCCGACTACACTGCACGCATGCCATTCCCAGTGCTCGTGTCGGTCGCGTTGCCGGTGCCGTTGCCGCGCCACTTCGACTACCTGCCGCCAACCGATGGCACGCTGCCTGCCATCGGCAGTCGGGTGCGGGTGCCGTTCGGCCAGCGCGAACTGACCGGGGTGGTGATCGGCCACACCACTGCCGACCCGACCCTGCAGGCCGACTGGCGTCCGCTCAGCGCCGTTCTGGATGAACACCCCCTGCTGCACGGCGAACTGCTGGCCAGTCTGCGCTGGCTGGCCCGGTACCTGCACGCGCCGCTGGGCGAAGTGCTGGCCACCGCCCTGCCCACTGCACTGCGTCGCGGCGACGCCCTGCCCGACACCGCCCGGCACGGCTGGACCCTGACCGAAGCCGGCCGCACCGCGCTGCCCGCCCTGCGCACGGGCCAGCCCAGGACATTGGCGGAACGCCTGCAGGGGGGTCCACTGTCCGAACGGCAATTGGATGCCGCCCATCCCGGCTGGCGTGGCCCGGCACGGCGCCTGCACACGCGCGAATGGATCGAACGCATTCCGCTGCCAGCCGAAACCCCCACGCCACAGTCCGGCCCGGCATTGAACGACGACCAGCAGACCGCCGCGGACGCCATCCGCGCCGCGCACGGATTCACCCCCTGCCTGCTGGACGGCGTGACCGGCAGCGGCAAGACCGAGGTGTACCTGGATGCCATCGCCCACTGCCTGCAGCGCGGCCGGCAGGCGCTGGTGCTGGTGCCGGAAATCGGCCTGACTCCGCAGCTGCTGCAACGCTTCCGGCAGCGGCTGGGCATCACCGTGCACGCCCTGCATTCGGCCTTGGGCGATGGCGAACGCGCCGCGGTGTGGACTGCCGCCCTGCGCGGCGATGCACGGGTGATCGTGGGCACGCGCTCGGCCGTGTTCGTGCCGCTGCCCGACGCCGGCGTGATCATCGTCGACGAGGAACACGACGGCAGCTACAAGCAGTTCGATGGCATCCGCTACCACGCCCGCGATGTCGCCCTGGTCCGCGCCCGCGCGCTGGACGTGCCGATCGTGCTGGGCAGTGCCACCCCGGCACTGGAAAGTCTGCACAACGCACGCACGGGCCGTTACCGCCTCCTGCGCCTGCCGCAGCGTGCGGGCAGCGCGCGTCCACCAGAAGTACGCATTCTGGACGTGCGCAAGCGTCCCCTGCAGGCCGGGCTATCGCCGGAACTGCTGCAGGCCATCGATCGGACCCTGACGGCGGGCGGCCAGGTGCTGGTGTTCAGGAACCGGCGCGGCTATGCCCCCGTGCTGCAATGCCACGACTGCGGCTACAGCGCGCACTGCCCGCGCTGCAGCACGCCGCTGCATGCCACCCCCATGACCGTGCACGCCGGCGGCCGCCGCCTGCAATGTCACCACTGCGGCCGGCGCCAACCCGCCCCGCTGGCCTGCCCCGACTGCGGCGGACTGGCCCTGCAGCCGCAGGGCAACGGCACCGAGCGCATCGAAGCCCTGCTGGCCGAGCGGTATTCCGACCACCCGGTGGTGCGCATCGACCGCGGCAACACCCGCCAGCGCGATGCCCTGCAGCGGCATTTCGAAGCCCTGGGACACCGCCCCGGCATCCTGGTGGGCACGCAGATGCTGGCCAAGGGCCACGACCTGCCGAACCTGCTGCTGGTGGCCGTGGTGGGCGTGGACGAAGGGCTGTTTTCGGCCGATTTCCGCGCCAGCGAGAAACTGGCGCAACTGCTGATCCAGGTGGCCGGGCGCGCCGGCCGTGCCGACAGGCCGGGCCAGGTGATCCTGCAGACCCATCACCCGGATCACCCCTTATTGAACCTGCTCATCCACGGCGGTTACCACGCCTTTGCCGACAGCGAACTGCCGCAGCGCGAAGCGGCCGGATTTCCGCCGTATTCGCATCTGGCCCTGCTGCGCGCTGAAGCCAGACACGCCGACCCGCCGCAGCAGTTCCTGCAGGCCGCAGTGCAGGCCTGCCGGCACGCCATCGCCGAAAACGGATTGTCCGACATCCACCTGCACGGCCCCCTGCCGGCACCGATGCCGCGCCGCGCCGGCTACCAGCGCCTGCAGCTGCTGGTCCGTGCCAGACACCGCAAGCAGCTGCAGCGGCTGCTGGATGCCGTGGTGCCGCAGCTGCACGACCTGCCGGCGGCACGCAAGCTGCGCTGGTCGCTGGACGTGGATCCGGTGGAACTCGGGTGACCGGCATGCGCGCCGGAGTGCACGGGCAACGGCGCTTCGTGCCGGAAACAGCAAGGCCTGCAGCGACGCGGGGCTGCGTGGTTTTATTCGCGGGATGGCGAACTCAATAAACCAAGCTGTGAGATGTTCAAATATTAAAATCGCAAGGCTTTTCTTTAGCGGTTACCGACTTCATTTCGAAAGGGTTAGGTGTCTTATCTCTGCCAATATAATCATAATACTGAATGGTGCATCGTTGCGTTTCCGAAAACACTGCCAGTCTTATGATGGCATATGTCACCAGATAGGAAGGCTCGCGCCCCGGAGTTTCGTCAGATTTCCTGCTCCCAGATATCCAATAATAGTTTCTGACATTTCCTTCGATATTCTTATGATCTGGCTGGCCTAATATGCCCATAAAATCTGTAAGTGAGCTGCGCGACGAAAGATGTCGCAACTTATCTATCGGATGATTGATTTCGAGGTCTTCCCATACGTCCGCATACGCTATTTCTGAATGGTTTTTGTGATTCACACATGCTGACGCGAGTAACCACATCGCTGCAAAACCGATCGTTTGTTTGGTTATCATGGCCACCTTCTGCAACCGAAACATGTTTGTTCCATGTGCCACTGTCTGTAGTGATAGTTTTCATAACCAGGAACTGCATAATGCATCACCTCGTGCACCAGGAGTGCAGGCAAAGAACAGCATTTCCCTTTGAATGCTGATACACCAATAATATGCCCATTGTTTCCGATATGTTCGGCGCAGTAATCCGCTTGGCCTCCAGCAGGAATTCCTTCTATAAACGTTGCGTCTTCTAGGGCAGCGATATATCTATATCGGTCGCTTTCTGTACTGCAATACTGATTGTTGCTACCGTAAGCTTCCCCGATCCGCAGACACCCCATAAGTAGAACTTTCTGGCATGTTTCCCCAGCCAGGAGGTTCCATGAAGAAGTCCCGTTTCACCGAGACCCAGATCGTCTCGATCCTCAAGCAGGCCGACGCCGGCGTG
>QFNC01000066.1 GCA_003240695.1 Pseudoxanthomonas suwonensis
CGCCATCACCGGCACCAACAAGCGCCCGCTCAAGTCGCTGGCCGACATGATCAAGGGCAAGCAGGGCCGCTTCCGCCAGAACCTGCTCGGCAAGCGCGTGGACTACTCCGGCCGTTCGGTGATCGTGGTCGGTCCCACCCTGCGCCTGCACGAGTGCGGCCTGCCGAAGAAGATGGCGCTGGAGCTGTTCAAGCCCTTCATCTTCGCCAAGCTGCAGCTGCGCGGACTGGCTACCACGATCAAGGCAGCGAAGAAGCTGGTCGAGCGCGAGGAAGCCGAGGTGTGGGACATCCTGGAAGAGGTGATCCGCGAACACCCGGTGCTGCTGAACCGCGCGCCCACGCTGCACCGTCTCGGCATCCAGGCGTTCGAGCCGGTGCTGGTCGAAGGCAAGGCCATCCAGCTGCATCCGCTGGTGTGCACCGCGTTCAACGCCGACTTCGACGGTGACCAGATGGCCGTGCACGTGCCGCTGAGCCTGGAAGCCCAGCTGGAAGCGCGTGCGCTGATGATGTCGACCAACAACATCCTGTCGCCGGCCAACGGCGAGCCGATCATCGTGCCGTCGCAGGACGTGGTGCTGGGTCTGTACTACATGACCCGCGGGCTGGAAAACGCGCAGGGCGAGGGCATGGCCTTCGCCAACGTGGCCGAAGTGCGCCGCGCCTTCGACAGCAAGGCCGTCGCCCTGCATGCCAAGGTCAAGGTGCGCATCCAGGACTGGGCGGTGGACGAGCACGGCGACAGCCGCCAGCACACCGCGCTGGTCGACACCACCGTCGGCCGTGCGCTGCTGATGGAAATCCTGCCCAAGGGCCTGCCGTTCTCGCTGGTCAACACCGAGCTGACCAAGAAGGCGATCAGCCGCCTGATCAACAGCTGCTACCGCATGCTGGGCCTGAAGGACACGGTGATCTTCGCCGACAAGCTGATGTACACCGGCTTCGGCAACGCCACCCGCGCCGGCGTGTCGATCGGCATCGACGACATGATCATCCCCGACGAGAAGAAGGGCATCCTGGACGAGGCCGAGGCCGAAGTGCTGGAAATCCAGCAGCAGTACCAGTCGGGTCTGGTCACCGCCGGCGAGCGCTACAACAAGGTGGTCGACATCTGGTCGCGCACCAACGAGCGCGTGGCCAAGGCGATGATGGACACCATCGGTACCGAGAAGGTGACCAACGCCAAGGGCGAAACCGTCGACCAGAAGTCGATGAACTCCATCTACATCATGGCCGACTCCGGCGCGCGAGGTTCGCAGGCGCAGATCCGCCAGCTGGCCGGCATGCGCGGCCTGATGGCGAAACCGGATGGCTCGATCATCGAAACGCCGATCACCTCCAACTTCCGCGAAGGCCTGAACGTCCAGCAGTACTTCATCTCCACCCACGGCGCGCGCAAGGGCCTGGCGGATACTGCATTGAAGACGGCGAACTCGGGTTACCTGACCCGCCGCCTGGTGGACGTGGCACAGGACGTGGTGATCACCGAAACCGACTGCGGCACGCAGGGCGGCATCACCATGACCCCCATTGTCGAGGGCGGCGACGTGGTCGAGCCGCTGCGCGACCGGGTTCTGGGCCGCGTGGTGGCCGAGGACGTGTTCCTGCCCGGCAACGACGAGGATCCGTTCGTGACCCGCAACACCCTGCTCGACGAAGCGTGGGTGCAGAAGCTGGAAGAAGCCAGTGTGCAGGCGATCAAGGTGCGCAGCACGATTTCCTGCGAATCCGACTTCGGCGTGTGTTCGCAGTGCTACGGGCGCGATCTGGCCCGCGGCCATCTGGTCAACCATGGCGAAGCGGTCGGCGTGGTGGCCGCGCAGTCGATCGGCGAACCCGGCACCCAGCTGACCATGCGCACGTTCCACATCGGCGGTGCGGCCTCGCGTGCGGCGGCCATCGACAACGTCACCATCAAGACCACCGGCTCGGCCAAGTTCAACAACCTGAAGTTCGTGGCCCACGCCAGCGGCAACCTGGTGGCGGTGTCGCGTTCGGGCGAAGTGTCGATCCTCGACACCCACGGCCGCGAGCGCGAGCGCTACAAGCTGCCGTACGGTGCCACCATCACGGTGAAGGACGGTGCCGAGGTCAAGGCCGGCCAGACCGTGGCCAACTGGGATCCGCACAACCACCCGATCGTGTCGGAAGTGGCTGGCTTCATCCGCTTCGTGGACTTCGTCGACGGCGTGACCGTGATCGAGAAGACCGACGACCTCACCGGCCTGGCCTCGCGCGAGATCACCGATCCCAAGCGTCGCGGCACCCAGGGCAAGGACCTGCGTCCGCTGGTGCGCATCGTCGACAAGGCCGGCAAGGACCTGTCGATCCCGGGCACCGACCTGCCGGCGCAGTACCTGCTGCCGCCGCGCTCGATCGTCAACCTGCAGGACGGTGCCGCCGTCGGTGTGGGCGACGTGGTGGCCAAGATTCCGCAGGAAGCCTCCAAAACCCGCGACATCACCGGCGGTCTGCCGCGCGTGGCCGACCTGTTCGAGGCCCGCAAGCCGAAGGACCCGGCGATTCTGGCCGAGAAGTCCGGCGTGATCAGCTTCGGCAAGGACACCAAGGGCAAGCAGCGGCTGATCATCAAGGGGGCGGACGGCGACGAGCACGAAGAGCTGATTCCGAAGTACCGCCAGATCATCGTGTTCGAAGGCGAGCACGTGGAGAAGGGCGAAACCATCGTCGACGGCGAACCCACGCCGCAGGACATCCTGCGCCTGCTGGGCGTCGAACCGCTGGCCGCCTACCTGGTGAAGGAAATCCAGGACGTGTACCGGCTGCAGGGTGTGAAGATCAACGACAAGCACATCGAGGTGATCATCCGGCAGATGCTGCGCAAGGTCGAAATCACCGACCAGGGCGACTCGAAGTTCCTCAACGGCGAGCAAGTCGAACGCCAGCGCGCCATCGAGGAAAACGTGCGCCTGAATGCCCGCAACCTGATCGCCTCCAAGTACGATCCGGTGCTGTTGGGCATCACCAAGGCCTCGCTGGCCACCGAGTCGTTCATCTCCGCGGCCTCCTTCCAGGAAACCACCCGTGTGCTGACCGAGGCCGCCGTGCGCGGCACTCGCGACAGCCTGCGCGGCCTGAAAGAGAACGTGATCGTCGGTCGCCTGATCCCCGCCGGTACCGGTCTGGCCTACCACAGCCGCCGTCGCCGGTTGGCCGCAGGCCTCACCGAGTCCGAGCTGGAAGCACTGTCGGCCGCGCCGGCAGTGCTGCAGCCGGACATCCCCTCGGTGGACCCGGCCGCGATGATGCTGGAAGGCGAGGACAGCCAGCCGGCATCCTCCATCGAGGATCTCGGCGAGGAATGAGCGCGTCGCAGCACGAAACGGCCGGGGCAACCCGGCCGTTTCGCATGCAGCGGTCGACCCTGCCGCACTCAGCGCTTGAGATGCGGTGGCCGGTCCTCTAGAATGCGTCGATTCGGAGGCCTTCGGGCTTCCCAGTACCCGAAAAGCGGAACCAGGCAGGTCCGCGTGTTCGGTCCACGGTAGGACGGGGTATCGGAATGCGGCCTCGGCCGTGTTTCCCGCATGGCATGCGTTGACGGGAACGTCGAACGCAGGCTATACTTTTTCGTCTGTGTTCCGGATGGCATGTGCCCGCGTCCGAAGCATCCCAACCGTAATCGCACAGGCTTCGGCCTCAACGCATAGAAGACCGCATGGCAACGATCAACCAGCTGGTGCGCAAGCCGCGCAATCCTGAAACCTACAAGAGCCCTTCGCCGGCGCTCGCCAACTGCCCGCAGCGGCGCGGCGTGTGCACCCGCGTGTACACCACCACGCCGAAGAAGCCCAACTCGGCGTTGCGCAAGGTCGCCAAGGTGCGCCTCACCAACGGCTACGAAGTCATTTCATACATCGGTGGCGAAGGCCACAACCTGCAGGAGCACAGCGTGGTGCTGATCCGCGGCGGCCGCGTCAAGGACCTGCCGGGCGTGCGCTACCACACCGTGCGCGGCTCGCTGGACGCCGCCGGCGTGGCCAAGCGTCGCCAGGCCCGTTCCAAGTACGGTGCCAAGCGTCCGAAGTCCTGATTCGGGGCCGGTCCCGGCCCTGCGCGTGTTCTTCCCTTCCATTCCACATCCGTGATCGCGCTCCGGCGCATCCGCTCCATCCGGTAATCCACATGTCCCGCAAAGGTTCCGCACCCCAGCGCGCCATCCTGCCCGATCCCAAGCACGGCAGCGAAACCATCGCGCGCTTCATCAACATGGTCATGCAAAGCGGCAAGAAGTCCGTGGCCGAGAAGATCGTCTACGGCGCCATGGACGTCATCGGCGAGAAGAACGGCAGCGCCAACGCGCTCGAACTGGTCGAGAAGGCGCTCGGCAACGTGTCGCCGGCGGTGGAAGTGAAGTCCCGCCGCGTCGGCGGTGCCACCTACCAGGTGCCGGTGGAAGTGCGCGCGTCGCGCCGCACCGCGCTGGCGATGCGCTGGGTGATCGAATCGGCGCGCAAGCGCGGCGAGAACTCGATGCCGCGCAAGCTTGCCGGCGAACTGCTGGATGCCTCGGAAAACCGCGGCGGCGCCATCAAGAAGCGCGAGGAAACGCACCGCATGGCCGAGGCCAACAAGGCCTTCGCGCATTACCGCTGGTAAACCGGCTGCTGCGGGCTGCGGCCCGCGCGCCAGCTCCGCGCATCGTCGACGGCCGCCGCAAGGCGGCCATCGCCCATCCGGAACGACCGTTCACACGACTACAGACGAGAGACGACCGTGGCCCGCACCACTCCCATCGAGCGTTACCGCAACTTCGGCATCATGGCCCACATCGACGCCGGCAAGACCACCACGTCCGAGCGCATCCTGTTCTACACCGGCGTCAACCACAAGTTGGGTGAAGTGCACGAAGGTGCCGCCACCATGGACTGGATGGAACAGGAGCAGGAGCGCGGCATCACCATCACCTCGGCCGCGACCACCGCGTTCTGGAAGGGCATGGACAAATCGTTGCCCGAGCACCGCCTGAACATCATCGATACCCCCGGGCACGTCGACTTCACCATCGAGGTGGAGCGCTCCCTGCGCGTGCTCGATGGCGCGGTGTTCGTGCTGTGCGCCGTGGGCGGCGTGCAGCCGCAGTCCGAAACCGTGTGGCGCCAGGCGAACAAGTACAAAGTGCCGCGCATGGCGTTCGTCAACAAGATGGACCGCACCGGCGCCAACTTCGACAAGGTGGTGGAACAGCTGAAGTCGCGCCTGGGTGCGTACCCGGTGCCGATGCAGGTGCCGGTGGGTGCCGAGGACGACTTCGAAGGCGTCATCGACCTGCTGAAGATGAAGTCCATCATCTGGAACATGGAAGACAAGGGCACCACCTTCACCTATGGCGACATCCCGGCGCATCTGCAGGACCAGGCCGAAACCGCGCGCAGCTTCATGGTCGAGGCCGCGGCCGAGGCCAATGAAGAACTGATGGAAAAATACCTGGAAAGCGGCGAACTGAGCGAGGACGAAATCGTAGCCGGCATCCGCGAGCGCACCATCAAGACCGAAATCGTGCCGGTGTTCTGCGGAACCGCGTTCAAGAACAAGGGCGTTCAGGCCATGCTGGACGGCGTGGTGCAGCTGCTGCCGTCGCCGGTGGACGTGCCGCCGGTGCAGGGCACTGACGAGAACGAACAGGAAGCCAGCCGTCCGTCCGACGACAAGGCGCCGTTCTCGGCGCTGGCGTTCAAGATCATGACCGACCCGTTCGTGGGCTCGCTGACCTTCTTCCGCGTGTATTCGGGCGTGCTGAATTCGGGCGACCAGGTCTACAACCCGGTGAAGTCGAAGAAGGAGCGCGTGGGCCGCATCCTGCAGATGCACGCCAACAACCG
The DNA here is from genome assembly GCA_003240695.1 of Pseudoxanthomonas suwonensis. GTDB lineage: Bacteria > Pseudomonadota > Gammaproteobacteria > Xanthomonadales > Xanthomonadaceae > Pseudoxanthomonas_B > Pseudoxanthomonas_B suwonensis_A. The sequence goes on from QFNC01000066.1 coordinate 5,846, forward strand.
CGAGGAAATCAAGGAAGTGCGCGCCGGCGACATCGCCGCGGCGGTGGGTCTGAAGGACGTCACCACCGGCGACACGCTGTGCGCGCAGGATCACGTCATCACTCTGGAACGGATGACGTTCCCGGAACCGGTGATCTCGATGGCGGTGGAACCGAAGACCAAGTCCGACCAGGAAAAGATGGGCATCGCCCTGGGTCGTCTGGCGCAGGAAGATCCGTCTTTCCGCGTGCGCACCGATGAGGAATCCGGCCAGACCATCATCGCCGGCATGGGCGAGCTGCACCTGGATATCCTGGTGGACCGCATGAAGCGCGAGTTCAACGTTGAAGCCAACGTCGGCAAACCGCAGGTGGCTTACCGCGAAACCATCCGCAAGTCGGTCAAGTCCGAAGGCAAGTTCGTGCGCCAGTCCGGCGGCAAGGGCCAGTTCGGCCACGTGTGGCTGGAAATCAGCCCGCAGGAGCCGGGCGCTGGCTACGAATTCGAAAACGCCATCGTCGGCGGCGTGGTGCCGAAGGAATACATCCCGGCCGTGGACAAGGGCATCCAGGAAGCGATGTCCAGCGGCATCCTGGCCGGCTACCCCATCGTCGACATCAAGGTGAAGCTGGTCGACGGCTCCTACCACGAGGTCGACTCGTCGGAAATGGCGTTCAAGATCGCAGGGTCCATGGGCTTCAAGGACGGCTTCCACAAGGCCTCGCCGGTGCTGCTTGAGCCGATCATGAAGGTCGAGATCGTCACCCCGGAAGACTACCTGGGCGACGTGATGGGCGACGTGTCACGCCGCCGCGGGATCCTGCAGGGCCAGGACGACAGCCCGTCGGGCAAGATCATCAACGCGATGATCCCGCTGGGCGAGATGTTCGGCTATGCCACCACGCTGCGCTCGATGTCGCAGGGTCGTGCCACCTTCACCATGGAATTCGACCACTACGCCGAAGCGCCGGCCAACATCGCCGAAGCGGCGATGAAGAAAGGCTGATCCGGTTTCAATCCACTCAATTCGCAATCACGCAACTAAGGCAGAGCAGACATGGCAAAGGGCAAGTTCGAGCGCACCAAGCCCCACGTGAACGTGGGCACGATCGGTCACGTGGACCACGGCAAGACGACGCTGACGGCGGCGCTGAC
>QFNC01000143.1 GCA_003240695.1 Pseudoxanthomonas suwonensis
CTATTCGGCCGGCTTCCTGACCCGGCTGCTGGTCCCGCAGGGCTGGGCCGTCACCGGCACCACCCGCGACGACCCCGCCCGCGTGGCGGACGCCGGCGCGACCCCGCTGCGCTGGCCGGGCGAGGCGCCCGCGATCCGCGCCGAGATCGCCCGCGCCGACGCCATCCTGATCAGCGCCGGCCCCGACGCCGAAGGCGACCCGGCGCTGCGCGACTTCGCCGACGCGCTGGCGGCCGCCCCGGCCCGCTGGCTCGGCTATCTCTCGACCACCGGGGTCTATGGCGACCACCAGGGCGGCTGGGTCGACGAGACCACCCCCCTCACCCCCGCCACCCGCCGCGGCCAGCAGCGCGTCGCCGCCGAGGCCGCGTGGCAGGCGCTGGCCGCCGCCCACGGGCTGCCGCTGCACATCTTCCGCCTCGCCGGGATCTACGGCCCCGGCCGCGGCCCGTTCCAGAAGCTGCGCGAGGGCACCGCGCGGCGCATCGTCAAGCCCGGCCAGGTGTTCTCGCGCATCCATGCCGAGGACATCGCCCAGACCCTCGCCGCCTCGATCGACCGGCCGAACCCGGGCGCGATCTACAACCTCTGCGACGACGACCCCGCCCCGCCCGAGGCGGTCATCGCCCACGCCGCCGCGCTGCTCGGCCTGCCGGTCCCCCCGGCCGAGGATTACGCCACCGCCGAGATGACCCCGATGGCGCGCAGCTTCTATGCCGAGAGCAAGCGGGTGGCGAACGACCGCATCAAGCGCGAGCTGGGGGTGCAGCTGCGCCACCCGGACTATCGCAGCGGCCTCCAGGCGCTGCTCGCCGCCGAGGGCTGAGGCCGCCGTCGCGGCCCTCGCCGCCTGCGGCCCGCGCCCGGCGGCTCAGGGCGCGAGGCGGCAGCAGCCGGTCTGCATCCGGCTCGGCTGTCCGGCGCCGTCGAAGACCAGCACCGCCGACAGCCCGTAGACCCGGTCCGACATCCCGTCGCTGCACTGCGCCGGCTGGATCACGGCCGTCATCCGCCCCTGCCCGTCCCCGGCGATCACCGCCCGCGCCGGGCTGCGCGGCAGGCCATTGTCCAGCACCACGCGCCGCTCCATCGCGCGGGCACCCTCGGGCGTCTCATAGACCACCTGCGGCCCGACCTGCCGCACCGACCAGAACGGCTCGGTGCCAAGGCAGTTCAGCCCCGCCGGCAGCCCGCCCGGCAGCCACACGTCGGTGCGATAGGCGAGGTAGCGGGCGTTCACCCAACCCGCCCGCTCGGCGGTGTTGACCTGCGCCCAGCCGGCGCGCTCGGCCACCACCTCGACCCCCTTCGCGTCGGCGGGCAGCGCGCCGATGATCCGCGCCTGCGCGCTCGGCGTCTCGCGGATGTTGAGCTTGTCGCCCGCCGCCACCCCGGTCACGTCGAAGAGCGTCGGCAGCACGTATTC